>JALYVK010000173.1 GCA_030853265.1 Actinomycetota bacterium | reverse complement strand
CGGTTGATGTGCACGACGCCCTGGTCGTCCACCCACGGCACCCGGAAGATGATCTGCCGCTCCGGCTCGCAGACCGCTTCGAGAATCTGCGGCTCGCCGTACTGCGGGGATCGGGCCAGCACCGGCGCCAGGGAGTCGAAGACCTCCCGCACCGCCTGATGGAACTCGGTCTCTCCGGGGTTGCGACTCAGCACCCGCTGATAACACTGCTCGAGGTGGGCCCGCGAATCATCCATACGGATATTTTCGCAGGCTCCACCTCGAGTCATGGAAAGTGACCAGTCAGCGAACTGTCAGCCCTTCAGCAGGACTGAGGCCGAGCCGAAGACCAGGCTGCCGTCTGCGGGCAGCGCAGTTCCGAAGGTGGAGTTGATCGCACCGGCTGCTGCTGGGTCGAGGCGAGCGGTGATACCGGACAAGTTGGTGTCACCGTTGCTGCGCGTGGTCACCTTCAGGTTCGACAGGTCCAGGTCCAGCACCGCGATCCGACCCGGCTTGAAGTTGATCTCCGTGGCGTAGACCTTCTTGTCGGCCAGCGAGATGTCGAACTTGCCGATCTCCAACTTCTTGCCGCGCAGCGACACGAAGTTGATGCCGCCCTTGTGGAAGATGTCGCCGCTCGGACCGGCCAGGTCGGGGTTACCGCTGGTGATCGGGAACCGGTAGCTGACCGCGAAGCCGCCGAAGATCTGCAAGCCGAACCCGGTGTTTGCGGTCGGCAACGGAAGGATGCCGGCCTTCAACAGGGTCGGGGCGATGCCTCTGGCAGTCGTAACGGTCGTCGTGCCGGACAACGCGGGCGCACTGGCGGTCGCCTTCGAGGAAGACCCGGTGGCGGCGCTTGCCGGCCCGGCGAGGGCGAGTGATCCGGTTGCTGCGATGGCAACAGTGGCGAGGGTGCCGACGAGTGTTCGTGATCGCATGAGCGAGCCTTTCGTAGGGGGTTCCGCAGAACGGATGTCATCACTACTACGTACGCGGACGCCGTATCGGATGCAGGCGCCGCGACTTTTATTTGAGTCCTCTACTACCGCATGGAAGCCGCTGGATGCAAAGATCGGTCAGTCCGCGACACTGCACCCGTGTCGTCCGCCCACCGGGACAGGTGAACAGAAGTTGGATTCCTCCGAGGAAGATGCGCAGCTCGCAGCGATCTTCATCGCCGGAGAGCAAGGTGCGTTGCGGCTCATGTACGACCGTTACGGACCGCTTCTCTATCGGATCGCGTTGTCCACGCTCGGCTCGACTCCCGATGCCGAAGACGTGTTGCAGGAGACATTCGTCTCCGCTTGGCGGGGCCGGTCGACCTTCGATCCGGCTGCCGGATCGCTGCCCGGATGGCTGGTGGGGATCGTGCGTCGCAGGGCCATCGACCAACTGCGGTCGGGCGGGCGCCAGCGACGCGCGTGGCAAGCTGTCGTGCAGGAATTCACTCCCGAAGAAGTGCCCTCCAACATGGACAGCGTCGTTGAGCGCACGCTGGTCAGTGACGAGCTGTCGCGGTTGCCGCAGACCCAACGCAGACTGCTGGAAATGGCTTTCTACGATGGACTGACCCACACCCAGATCTCTGCAGCGACCGGCCTACCCGTCGGCACCGTGAAGAGCCATGTGCGCCGGGGACTGCTTCGATTGCGACAACGTTGGGAGGAGGACAGTGCCCTTGTCTGAGCAACCAGATCCCGGGTCAGCCCACGACCCCAGCTCAGACTCGGCACGCTGGGAGACGCTGAGCCTGCTCGCGCTCGGCGAACGAGTCGACACCGACCTGGAGTTCCACATTTCCGAATGTGGCGAATGCCAGGGCGAGCTGAGGTCACTGCGACGCACGGTCGAGCTCGGACGGAGCACCGGCGATGTCGATGGTCCGGCGCCCATGCCGTCCGAGCGTGTCTGGGCAGGAATCGTTTCCGAGCTCGGGATGACCGGCACACCCACCCTGGATCAGGTCGCCGATGAGCCGTTGCCGGTCGCGGACCACACTCGCGCTGCACGTCCATCCCAGCCTGCACGCCCATCCCATACTGCACGCCCGTCACGGCGACAGGCGTTTGCGCTGGCCGCTGGGGTGGCGCTGATCGCGGGGACCGGTGTCACCGGCGGCTACCTGATCGGACGCACCTCCGGTGGCCCGTCCACGACGGTGTCGGCGAGCGCCGATCTCACGCCCTTCCCCGGCGGCCCGGCGGGGGTCAGCGGTCGCGCCAAGGTGCACGACAACGGCACCGGGACGCGCGTCTCGATCGATACTGCCCAGTTGCCTGTTCGCAAC
>JALYVK010000057.1 GCA_030853265.1 Actinomycetota bacterium | reverse complement strand
GTGCTGACCTCGTGCAGCCGGTGCCGGTGCTGGCCGGCACCGGCGGCCATGTCCTGGACGAGCTGGCCGCCGTTGGCCACCGCGAGCAGCTGCGCGCCGCGGCAGATGGCCAGCACCGGCAAGCCCTGCCCGACAGCGACCCGCAGCATCGCCAGGTCGAAGGCGTCCTGCTCGAGGTCGACGTCATAGAGCGAGGGGTGCTCCGGCTGCCCCGACCAGCACCCGGCGAGGTCACCGCCGCCCGGCAGCAGCACGCCGTCGGCGAAGGACAGCCGGCGGGCGATCTCGGCCTCGTCCGCTCGGCCGCCGGCCGCGTCCGGGTGCATCAGCAGGGGCTCGCCGCCGGCGACGTACACCGCTGAGACCAGGGCCCGGGCTGCGACCTCGGCGCGGTAGCGAAGCGCCGACGCGGATTGGGAGAACCGGGCCGGGATCGCGATCAGCGGCCGGTCAGCCATAGTTGATCCAGGTGGTCTTGAGGTCGCTGAACTTGTCCAGGGCATGGCTGGACTTGTCCCGGCCGAAGCCGGACAGCTTCACCCCGCCGAACGGCACCGACATGTCGCCCTCCTCGTAGCAGTTCACCCAGACGGTGCCGGCCCGCAGCCGGCGCGCCACCCGGTGCGCGGTGCGCAGGTCCGAGGTCCACACCGCGGCCGCCAGCCCGTAGGGAGTGTCGCCCGCCACCCGGATCGCCTCGTCGAGGTCGCGGACCCGCTGCACCGCGAGCACCGGCCCGAAGATCTCGTCCCGGACGGCCGGGTTGTCGGCGGCCAGCTCCGACAGCACGGTGGGTTCGAGGTAGCTGCCGGGCCGGTCCAGCCGCCGACCACCGGCAAGCAGCCGCGCGCCGTGCCCGATGCCGGCTCGAAGGTGGCCGAGCACCCGGTCCAGCTGCGCGGAGCTGGCCAGCGGGCCGATCCTGGTCGCCGGGTCCAGCGGATCGCCGGGTTGCCAGTCGCCGAGCCGATCCAGGATCCGCCGCAATACCTGGTCGGCGATGTCCTCGTGCAGCACCAGCCGGGAGCCGGCCGTGCACATCTGCCCCGAGTTGAAGAAGATCGCCCAGGCCGCGGTATCGGCGGCGGCGTCCAGGTCCGGCGCGTCCGGCAGGATGATGTTCGGCGATTTGCCGCCCAGTTCGAGATATACCCGCTTGAGGTTGCTGTCCGCGCTGTAGCGAAGGTAATGCCGCCCGACCGCGGTGGAGCCGGTGAAGGTCAGGACGTCGACGTCGGGATGCTCGCCGAGCCGGCGACCAGTGACCTCGCCGTCGCCGGTCAGGACGGACAGCGCACCGGCCGGCAGGCCAGCCTCGGTCGCCAGTTCGGCCACCCGCAGCATCGAGATCGGGCTCTGCTCGGAGACCTTGAGAACCACCGTGCAGCCGGCCGCCAGCGCGGCGGCGAACTTCCAGCCGGCCAGCGTCAACGGGAAGTTCCACGGCACCACCGCCCCGACCACGCCGGCCGGTTCGCGGCTGACCAGCGCCAATTCACCCTCCACGGTCGGTGGAAGCTGGCCATCGGCCTGCTCCGCGGCACCAGCGTAGAAGCGCAGGCAGCTGATCAGCGCCGGCAACTCGATGCGGTAGGAGTCGCGGATCGGCTTGCCCATCTCCAGCGAGATCAGGGTGGCCAGTTCGGCGCGGTGGCATTCCACCAGCTCGGCGAGCCGGCGCAGCACCGCACCCCGCTCCCGCGGATGCAGTCGTGGCCAGGCTCCGGTGTCGAAGGCGGTGCGAGCCGCCTGGACGGCCGCGTCCACGTCGGCCGGCTGGGCCCAGCCGGCCTTCGTGAACGGCGCGCCGTCGCGCGGTGACAGGATCGTTCGGAGCGCGCCGGAGCGCGGCGTGCCGCCGATCATGAGGTCCCAGCTGTCTCGTACCGAGGCGGCGATCGCCGGCCAATCGGTAGTGCTGAGCGGGTCATCCACAAGGGTCGTCATCGGTGTGGGCTCCTGTTGTTGACGGGAACGCGGTGGCCAACTAACGTTCGTACCCGAACGATATCTGGACGCCGATCAGATGGGAAGCCGTGGTGACGAGCGTGCGGGTGGCCGGGGTGCCGGTCTCCACCGACCACTGGATCGGTGGTCAGCGAGTCGGCTCGGCCGAGCGCTTCGACGATGTCAGCCCGATCGACGGCGCGCTGCTGGGCCAGATCGCCCGGGGCGGTGCCGCTGAGGCAGCCGCGGCGGTGGCCGCTGCCCAGCAGGCCTTCCAGGACTGGTCGCGCAGCACGCCGGCCGAGCGCGCGGCGCTGCTGCACGCCATCGCCGACGGGGTGGACAAGCGCCTGGAAGACCTCTCGATGGTCGAAACCCTCGACAACGGCGCGCTGCTGCGATCGCACCGGCGCGGCGTGATGCCCCGGGTGGCGCACAACTTCCGGTTCTTCGCCGACTACCTGCTCAACGAGCTGGGGCACCAGGACTTCGAGACGCGTGGCCACCGCAACCACGTCAGCTGGGACCCGGCCGGCGTCAGTGTCCTGATCTCGCCGTGGAACGCGCCGCTGATGCTCGCCAGCTGGAAGGTGGCGCCGGCCCTGGCGGCCGGGAACACCGTGGTGCTCAAGCCATCGGAGTTCTCGCCGCTGACCGCCTCGCTGCTGGCCGACATCGCGGCCGAGGCCGGCCTGCCGCCCGGCGTGCTCAATGTCGTGCAGGGGCTGGGCCCCGAGGCCGGCGCGGCGCTGGTGAGCAATCCGGCGGTGCGGCGGATCTCGTTCACCGGCTCGGTGCCGACCGCGCGCAGCATCGCGACGGCCGCGGCGGCGAACCTGACGCCGGTTTCCTTCGAGCTCGGTGGCAAGTCACCGCTGCTGGTGTTTGCCGACGCCGACCTGGACCTGGCGGTGGCCAACGCCGTCGAGCAGTACGACAATGCCGGCCAGGTATGCCTGTCCGGCACCCGACTCCTGGTGCAGAGCTCGATCATCGACGAGTTCACCGAGCGGTTCCTGGCCCGGGCCAGCCAGCTGCGCCAGGGTGATCCGCGCGAGGAAGCGACCGAGATCGGCCCGCAGATCCACCAGCAGCAGCTGCGGCGGATCGACGGCTTCGTCCAGCGCGCGACGGCCGGTGGCGCGCGGGTGCTGCTCGGCGGCGCACCGAATGACGAGCTCGGTGGCCTGTACTACCGGCCGACCCTGATCGCCGGTGCTGATCCGAGCAGCGAGATCGCCACCCAGGAGGTGTTCGGCCCGGTGCTCGTGCTGGACAGCTTCGACACCGACGACGATGCGGTTCGGCTCGCCAATTCCAGTGAATTCGGCCTGGCCGCCATGGTGTTCACCGGTGACCGGGCCCGAGCGGAGCGACTGGCGAGCCGGCTGGTGGCCGGCACCGTGTGGATCAACTGCTTCTTCGTCCGGGACCTGCGGGCACCCTTCGGCGGTTCGCGGCACTCCGGCATCGGCCGCGAGGGCGGCACCTGGTCCTTCGATTTCTACTGCGATGTCAAGAACAGCGTCTTCGCACCGGACGGCTGGCGCGCAGATGGGTGAGATCGTCGGCGCCGGCCTGCTCGCGCACGTGCCGACCATCGTGCTTCCCGAGCGTATTCGCCGCGAGCTCAACGGCGGCGCGGACAGCAGCCTGGTGTCGGGTTTGCAGCGCCTGCGGCGCGAGGTCTTCGAGGTCTGCGACTACGACACGGTGCTGGTGTTCGACTCGCACTGGGCGACCACGGTGGAGTACGTGGTGACCGCGCACGACCGCCGCAGCGGGCTGTTCACCTCGGAGGAACTGCCGCGGGGGATGTGCCGAAGGCCCTATGATTTTATGGGTGATCCCGAACTGGCCTACCGCATCGCCAGTTACGCCGACAAGCACCAGACCTGGATCACCCCGATCGCTGACCACCACCTGCCGATCTTCTACGCCACCACCAACCTGTGGGAGTTTCTCGGCCAGGGCCTTCCTGACAAGCGCTGGCTGTCCATCGGGGTCTGCCAGACCGCCGACGCCGAGGACAACTTCCGGGTGGGCCGAGCGGTCGCCGACGCGATCGCCGAGTCCGACCGCAAGGTGCTGCTGATCGCGTCCGGGGCGATGAGTCACACCTTCTGGCCGCTGCGCCAGATCCGTGAGCACGAGGCGGCCGGCGTCGAGCACATCTTCACGCCGGCGGCCTACCAGGCCGACCAGCAACGGCTGGGCTGGTTGCAGGCCGGCGAGCACCGGCGGGTGCTCGAGACGATGGAGGACTTCTATCGGGTGAAGCCAGAGGCCGGGTTCGCCCACTACCTGATGATGGCCGGCGCGCTGGGCGGTCCGGAGTGCGTCGCGCCGGGCCGGTTGTTCAGCAACTATGAGAACTCCGTCGGTACCGGGCAGGTGCACGTCTGGTTCGACCGTCCCGAGAGTGGTTGGTTGTAAAACATGAGCGAATATCGCAGGATCCTGCTCGATGGTGCCGTGGTCGAGGTCGAGCGGATCGGGGACGAACTGCACGCCGGGGACGGCCGGGTGGTGCCGGCGGCGACCGCGCTGCACCTGCCGCCGGTGCAGCCGTCCAAGATCATCGCGGTGCACCTCAATCACCGCAGCCGGGTCGAGGAGTTTCAGACCGCGTTGCCGGCCGCGCCCACCTACTTTCACAAGCCGGTCTCCTCGTTGAGCGCGCATGGCGGTGCGATCGTCCGGCCGGAAAACTGCCGCTGGCTGAACTACGAGGGCGAGGTGGCGATCGTCATCGGCAAGGTGTGCCGCAACGTGACGCCCGCCCAGGCCGGTGACTACATCGCCGGCTACACCATCGCCAACGACTTCGGCCTGCACGACTTCCGGGATACCGATGCCGGTTCGATGCTGCGGGTCAAGGGTTCGGACACGCTGTGCCCGCTCGGCCCCGGCCTGGTGACCGACTGGGACTTCCGGGCAAAGAGCCTGCGTGCCTACGTCAACGGCACGCTGGTGCAGGACGGCAGCACCGAGGAGATGGAATGGGATATGCCCTACCTGGTCGCCGACATCGCCCGCACCATCACGCTCTACCCCGGTGACGTGCTGCTGTCCGGCACCCCGGCGAACTCCCGCACCGTGGTGCCCGGCGACGTGGTCGAGGTGGCGGTCGAGGGTTTGGGCCGGTTGACCAACCACATCGTGGCCGGGCCGGCACCGATCCCCACCGGTTTCGGCGCGCAGCCGACCTCCAGCGAGGAGGTCCGCTCGACCGCGCTCGGCGGCGACTGGGAATTCCGCGGGATCAGGCCGCCCCGCCGCGACTGAGCTCACACTCCAGAGAAGGCGTAGCTGCGGCAACCATTGGCACGGTGTGCCCGGCAGTATCGAGGAAGGTGAATAGCGATGCAGATCGAGGTCGACCTGGAAAAGTGCCAGGATCACGGGCAGTGCGTCTTCGCCGCGCCGGAGGTGTTTTCCCTCGACGACAGCGGTAGGTTGTCCTTCCGGGCAGCCGGCAGTACCCGCTACCGATCGGGTGAGCTCGACGAGGCGTTGCGCGACGAGGTCGAGGAGGCCGCGGACGTCTGCCCGCTGCAGGCAATCACCGTCGGTGAGTGAGGATGGCCCGGGTGGTCGTCGCCGGCGCCTCGATGGCTGGGCTGCGGGCAGCCGAAACCGTTGCCAAGCAAGGGTTCCGGGGCGACATCGTGGTGGTCGGCGCCGAGTCCGCGATGCCCTACAACCGACCGCCACTGTCCAAGGGCCAGCTCGCGGAGCCCGCCGCGCTCGCGTTCCGGATACCGCCGGTGGCAGCCGACGTGCGCTGGCGGCTGAACACCGCGGTCGTTGCCGCTGATCTGGACAACCGCCGGGTGACGCTCACCGGCGGCGAGCAGCTCGGTTTCGACGGCCTGGTGGTCGCGACCGGCCTGCGCCCGCGCCGGCTCGCGCTGCCGGGTCCTGAGCGGGGCCGGCACGTGCTGCGCAACTATGCCGATGCTCGCGAGCTGTACGCCGCCATCGGGCCGGGCTGCCGGCTCGTGATCGTCGGTGCCGGGTTCATCGGTTGCGAGGTGGCCACGACCGCTCGCGATCTCGGCGCCGACGTCGTGGTGGTGGGGCAGCGGGGCACGCCCTCCGAGCGGCCGCTCGGCGCGCTGGTGGGTGCCGAGCTGCAACGCCGGCACGAGTCGCGGGGCGTCCGGTTCCGGCTCGGTGTCCAGCCGGTCGAGCTTCGCGGCGAGGACCGGGTTCGATCGGTATTGCTGAGCGATGGCAGCGAATTGCCGGCCGACGTGCTGGTCGAGGCGATCGGCTGCGTCCCGAATGTCGAGTGGCTGGCCGGCAACGGCCTGGACCTGTCCGACGGGGTGCGCTGTGACAACCTGCTGCGGGTGCAGGGCCGGCCCGGGGTGGTGGCCTGCGGCGACGTGGCCCGCTTCCCGAATCCACTCATCGATTCGATCCCGCGCCGGGTGGAGCACTGGACGATGGCGACCGACACCGCCCGGCGTGCCGGTGCCAGCCTGGCCGGTTGGCTCGCGGGTGCTGAGCCGTCGGCGGCGCCGTTCGTACCGCTGCCGTCGTTCTGGAGTGACCAGTGCGGCATCCGGGTCCAAGCCATCGGAGCTGTCGGGCTGGCCGAGGACAGCACGGTGCTGGAAGGCAATCTCGAAGCGGAGGCGGTGATCGGCTATCACCGTGCCGGTCGGCTGATCGGCGTGGTACTGCTCGGGATGGCCGGCCGCCAGTTGCACTATCGGCAGCTACTCGCCAATCAGCCCGCTACCACCGGCTGAAACCCCTAGAAAAACTCAAACGGGATCAAACGAGTGCAGACAAGCTACTGGCTAGAAGGTATTGCTCGAAAAGCGTTTGGGACCGTACGATCCTGCGTTTAGTAGCCGATGTTTCCACCTTCGAGGAGGTTGCCGTGGCAGAGAACGTCAGTTCACCAGCGAGGTCCAAGCTCGGTGGGTCCCGCAAGCTCACCCTGGTCGACGCGGTCGCGCAGTCCGTCGGCTTCATGGGTCCGGTCTTCTCGATCGCGTTCCTGGTGCCGTTGCTGGTGGGTCTGAACGCCTCGGGCAAGGGTGCCGGTGCCGCCGCGCCGCTGTCGGTGCTGATCGCCGCGGTTGGGATTCTCGGCCTGGGTTGGATCGTCGCGCAGTACGCCAAGCGAATCCATGCGGCCGGTTCGCTGTATGACTACGTCACCGACGGCCTCGGCAGCCGGATCGGCTCGGCGGCCGGTTTGCTCTACTACATAGGCATAACCGTGCTGGGCACCGGGATCCTGGTGATGATCGGCGGCACCATCTACGACACCATCGACGCCGAGTTCGGCAAGGCGCCGCTGCCTCGGCTGGCCTGGGATCTGCTGTTGCTGGTGGGGCTTTCGATCGTGCTCTACCTCGGGGTCGCGCTGTCCACCCGGGCCCAACTGATCCTGGCGCTGATCTCGCTCACCGTGGTGCTGATCTTCTTCATCTATGTCATCGCCAAGGTCGGCTCGGCCAACCATGTCGCGAAGGCGTTCAACCCGAGCGAATCACCCACCGGGCTCAACGGCGTGCTGTTCGGTGTGCTGTACGGGGTGCTGCTGTTCACCGGGTTCGAGACCTCGGCCAACCTGGGGGAGGAGACCGCGCATCCGCAACGCGACATCCCGCGAGCGGTGATCCTGTCGGTGCTCGGCATCGCCGGCTTCTACATCCTCGGTGCCTACGCCCAGGTTGCCGGCTACCACTTCAGCCTGGACGCCTTGGGCAAGAACGCCGGCGCCCCGCTGTTCGGGCTGGCCGGTCCGGTTTCCGACGGTGGTGTCGGGTCGATCCTGGTGCGGCGGGTGCTCGAACTGGTCGTGATCCTGGACATGATCGCGGTCCTGATCGGCTGCTCGGTGGCGGCCTCGCGCGGCTTCTTCGCGATGGCACGCGATCGGCGGCTGCCGTCATCGCTGAGCCGGGTGTCCCGGCGTGGCACGCCGTCCACCGCGAGCATGGCCGTCGTCGCGGCCGGCCTGCTGACCGTGCTGCTGACCCATGCCTGGGGTGGCCTGGTCGCCGAACCGGGACTGCCGCACTACGTCGCCATGTTCAGCTGGATGTCGACTTTCGGCAGCGCGGCACTGGCCTTCATCTACCTGCTGATGTCGGTGGGCGCGCTGCGTGGCCTGCGTAATGGTTCGCGGCCGTGGGCGGTCTATCTGGCCGGCGGGGTTGGCATCCTGGTCACCGCCGCCGCGCTTTTCGGCTCCATCTACAAGGTGGCCAAGCCGGTGGTCTACGCCCCGTACGCCTGCGCGCTGGTATTCCTGCTCGGTCTGGCCCTGACCTGGGTGTTTCGTGGCCAGGCCGGCCCGGTCACCTCCTTCGCCGGACTCGCGCCGGACGAGCAGGGAAAGGTCAAGCTCTGACATGCCAATCCCTCGGATGATGCTGATCCTCAGCGAGAACTGGACGTTGGCGGCCGGCCGGGAGCTGCCGACCTTGATCCGGTGGGCGGTCGAGGCCGAACAAGCCGGTTTCGACGCGGTGTTGGTGAGTGAGCATGTGGTGCTCGGCCCGGACGCCAGCTCCGAGGGCGTGATGGCCAACCCGCGGGCCTACGCGCTGCCGGGAAACCAGGACCCGCTCACCCCGTGGCCGAACTCGATCGTGCTGCTCAGCGCGATCGCGGCGGTGACCGAGCGGCTTCGGCTCGTCGCGGGCGCGGTGCTGGCGCCATTGCGCCACCCGTTGCTGCTGGCCCGCGAGCTCGGCACGCTGGACCTGATCAGCCAGGGCCGGCTGGTGGTGCAGCCCTCCGTGAGCTGGAGCCGGGACGAGTACGCCGCACTCGGCGTTCCATTCGAGCAGCGTGGCCGGATCCTGGACGAGCAACTGGCAATCATGCAGCTGCTGTGGCGGCAGTCCCCGGTCAGCTACCACGGCGAGTTCTTCGACTTCGAGGACATCTCCTTCGAGCCGAAGGCCTTCCGGCCGGCCGGCCCGACCCTGTGGTTCGGTGGCCAGCGGATGCACGGCCCGCTGCAGTCCCGGCTGGTTCGCTACGGGCACGGCTTTCACCCGCTGGGGGCGCCGACGAGCGCTGACCTGACGCGGCTGGCCACGGCGATGACCGCTGCCGGTCGCGAGCTCGACGAGCTCGAGCTGGTGGGCGGTACCCGCGCGGTCTTTCCGGACGACGACTCGCCCGCTGATCTCGGGCAGGCGATGGCAGCCCTGCCGGAGCAGCTGGCGGCCGGGTTCAGCACCTTCGCCATCAAGCCCTCACAGTTCATCGACGATCCGGCGGAGTTTCCGGCCTTCTGCCGTGCGGTGATCAGGCGCGCCGAGGCGATGGGGTAGCAGGCCGGACGGTGCCGCGCTCGGGTGCCTCGGCCAGCGCCGCCGTTGCACCCGGTACCGTGCGGATGCGAACAAGAACGTCCGACGGGAGGACACCGATGACCGGGTCGCACACGCTGGGAGCAACCGAGAAGGCGGTGGCGGAGCGGCTTGGTGGCATGTCGCTGGACACCAGCGCAATGTGGGCGGTGTCGAATATCTACCGGGCCTCCGCCGCCATCCGAAATCACCTGGAGCAGACGGTGCTGCGCGATACCGGGCTGACCTGGACGGGTTTCGTCACGCTCTGGGTGGTCTGGATCTGGGGCGAGATCGAGACCCGCAAGGCGGCCGAGGAGGCCGGTATCTCCAAGGGAACCCTGACCGGGGTGGTCAAGACCCTGGAGTCCTACCGCTATGTCACCCGGACCAAGCATGCGACCGATGGCCGGCTGGTCGTGCTGTCGTTGACGAAAACCGGTTCCCGCCTGATGGAAAACCTGTTTCCGGCCTTCAACAAGCAGGAATCGTTCGTGGTCGAGGGGCTGAGCGTCCGTCGGCGTACCGAACTTGCCCGCTCGTTGCGCACCATCGTCGAACAGCTCGAACGCTAGCGGGCAGTCGGTTCAGCGGCCGGCCAGCTGCGCCCGGGCTCGGGCCTGGGCCTGCGGGCTGGCGCCGGCCGCGACCAGGGCCTCGATCAGCGCGCCGGTCACCGGGGCAACCTCGAGCACCCGAACGGTGACCCTCGGTGCCACCGCGTCGAGCAGCTGGTGGATGCGATCGAGCAGGATCCGGTTACCGGATTGCAGCGTTCCGCCGCCGAGCACCACGTCGGCGTCGGAGTCCAGCAGCCGCAGCCGGCGCAGCAGGGTGGCTGCCATGTTCGCCAACTCGTCGGCCAGCCGCAGCACGATCGCGCGAGCAACCTCGTCGCCCTCGGACGCGCTGGCGAACACCACCGGTGCCAGGGTGTGCAGCGACAGGTAGCTGAGCTCGCCACGATGTACCGCGAGCGCAACGGATTCGGCGTCGGCCAGTGAGAAGTGCTCGGCCACCTGGGTGGTCAGCTTGGTGTCCGGGCCACGCCCGTCACCGGCCCGGATCGCCGCCCCGAGGCCGGCCACCCCGACCGCGTGGCCGCCGCCCCAGTCGCCGGTGAAATCGCCCAGCGACAGGAACCGGGCCACCTCACCGTCCGGGTGGACGCCGATCGCGTTGACGCCCGCTCCGGAGGTGACCGCGACCCCCCAGCCCCGGACGCTGCCGGCCCGCAACACCGCGAACACGTCGTTGTAGACCCGGATCTGCTCGGCGATGCCGAGCCGGTGCAGCACCCGGTGGGCCTGCTCCTCCTCGGCCGGCAGGTCGATGTTGGCGAGGTAGAACGCGCCCACCTTGATGGCCGGGTCGATCAGGCCGGCCTGCTTGGTGGCCAGGCCGACCAGCTCGGCCAGATCGGCGGCGGTGCGCTCGATGCCCTCGGCGTGCGGCCGGGTACCCCGGGCCTGGACCTGGGCGAGCACCTCGCCATCCACGGTCGCCAGCACCGCGTCGGTCTTGGAATTGCCGCCGTCGGCAGCGATCACATAGTCAGCCACGTCGACCAGTATCCACCGAGAACTGCGGCAAGAAGTCCGCGTTCTCCGCGATCAGGTCCGCCAGCAGCGGCGGGATCCGGTCCCACTGCCGGACCAGCGGGTTGGCCAGCAGCGCCAGCGCCGCGAGCCGCCGATCGCCTGACTTGGCCGCGGCAATGGTGAGCTGTTCGTACTGGGTGACGTCCTGCACCAGCCCGAGCAGTTCCGGACGCAGCGGTGCCACCGGGACCGGATGCGCCCCGGCGCGGTCGACCAGCGCGGGTACCTCGACCACCGCGTCGGCGGCCAGCCCGGCGATGGTCGCGTCGTTGCGCAGGTTCACGTAGTGCCGGGCGCCGTCACCGGTCAGCAGCGAGGTGACCAGCGCGGCCGCGGCCTCGCTGTAGTACGCGCCGCCCCGGCTGTCCAGCAGCTCGGGTTTGTGGTCCAGCGCCGGGTCGCGGTAGAGCTCGAGCAGCTCCTTCTCGATGGCCAGCACCCGCTCGGCGCGGTGCTCGCCGGTGCGCTGCGCGGCCACCACCTCATCGGTGCAGTAGAAGTAGTGCAGGTAGTAGGACGGGATCGCCCGCAGCGCCCGCATCAGCTCCAGCGGTGCGCCCAGCGCCTCGGACAGCTCGATGGCGTAGTCGGAATCCAGGATCTCGGAGAGCTTCTCGACGCCGGCTACCTGGACGCCACGCAGCCAGGTCAGGTGGTTCAGCCCGGCATGGTCGAGGTCGACCTGCTCCGGGCTCACCCCGAAGTGCTGGGCGAACCGGCGCTGGAAACCGATGGCCACATTGCACAGGCCCAATGCCCGGTGGCCCTCGTCGAGCAGTGCCCGGGTCACGATGCCGACCGGATTGGTGAAATCGACGATCCAGGCCTCGGGGTCGGCGTACTTCGCGGTTGCCTCGGCGATCCCGAGCACCACCGGGACGGTCCGCAGCGCCTTGGCGAACCCGCCGGGCCCGGTGGTCTCCTGACCGATCAGGCCGTACCGACCGGGAATGGTCTCGTCCCGCAACCGGGTCTGCTGGCCGCCTACCCGCAGCTGGATCAGCACCGAGGCGGCGCCGTCCAGCGCGTCCGGCAGCACCGTGGTGGTGCGCACGGTGCCCGGATAGCCTTGGGCGCCAAGGATCCTGCTGGCCAGGCCACCGACCACCTCGAGCCGCTCGGCATCGATGTCGTGCAGTACCAGCTCGTCCACCTCGAGCACCTCGGCGCGCTTGGCGAAACCGGCCACCAGCTCCGGGGTGTAGGTACTGCCGCCACCGACCACCGCGATCTTCATGCTCAACCCTTCACTCCGGTCAAGGTGACCCCTTCGACGAATACCTTCTGGGCAAAGAAGAAAATCAGCAGCACCGGGGCCAGGAAGATGATCGAGGCGGCCATCTGCAGCTGGTAGGCGTTCTGGTGCGAGCTCTTGGCCAGCGTGGTCAGGCCTACCGCCAGGGTCTGGCTGGTGGTGCTGTTGCCGGTGTAGAGCAGCGGGTTGTAGAAGTCGTTCCAGGCATAGAGAAAGGAGAACAGGCCGACTGCGGCGATCGCCGGCTTGGCCATCGGGATGATCACCCTGGTCAGGATTCGCCAGTCACCGGCGCCGTCCACCCGGGCGGCCTCGCTGATCTCCTGCGGGATGGTCAGGAAGAACTGCCGCAGCAGGAAGATCGAGAACGCGTCCCCGAAGAAGGACGGGATGATCAGCGGTTTCAGCGAGTCCACCCAGCCTAGCCGGGAGAACACCACGTACAGCGGCAGGCTGGTGACCTGAGCCGGAATCATCATGGTTGCCAGCACGATCAGGAACATCGTCTCACGCCCGCGCCACCACATCCGCGACAGCGCGTAGGCCACCGGAACCGAGGACAGCAGCACGCCGATGGTGGAAAGGCCCGCGTACAACAGGGTGTTCCACAGATCGCGCAGGAACGGCATCGCCGTGAACACGTCGACGAAGTTGTGCCAGGCCCAGGTGCTCGGAACCAGGGCGCCGGTGCCGGCCTGGTTCTGGGTCATCACCGAGGTCAGTACGCAGATCGCGAACGGCAGCAGGAAGCACAGCGCCACCGCGATCGCCACCGCGTGGGTGGCCACCGTGGACAGCAACTTGCGGTAGTCCGGCGGCGCCGCCGGTGGTCGGGTGTGCACAGCGGTCATCGGGTCGCTCCCGCGTAGTGCACCCAACGGCGCGAGCCGCGGATGAAGGCCAGCGTGCACAGGAAGATCACCATGAACAGCAGCCAGGCCATCGCCGAGGCGTAGCCGGTCTTGAAGTACTGGAAGCCCTGCCGATAGATCTCGGTGGTGTAGAACAGCAGCGAATCCTGCGGATAGCCGATCGATTCGTTGCTGGACAGGATCGGGTTCGCCGAGCCGGAGGCGACGAAGGCCTCGGTGAAGTACTGGAAGGTATAGATCATCCCGGTCAGCAGCGAGAAGAAGATCACCGGCGAGATACCGGGAATGGTGATGTGGCGAAACTGCTGCCAGGAGTTGGCGCCGTCGATCTCGGCGGCCTCGTACAGCGACCGGGGCACGTCCAGCATCCCGGCCAGGAACAGGATCATGGTGTTGCCGACCGTCCACATCGCCATCAGCACCAGGCTGGGCTTGGACCAGGCGGCATCGGAGAACCAGCCGGGTCCGGTGATGCCGACATGTGACAGCAGCGAGTTCAGCGGTCCGACCGGGTTGAGCATCACGATGAACGACAGCGCGGTTGCCACGATCGGCACCATCGCCGGCAGGAAGTAGATCGTCCGGTAGATGACCGCACCGCGCCGGATCCGGGTGAGCACCCAGGCCACGAAGATCGCCCACAGCGTCTGCAGCGGCACCATGATCGCGACCATCCAGACGGTGTTGCGGACCGCCACCCAGAACACCGGCGATTCGGTGAACAGGCTCTTGTAGTTGGCAAATCCCACCCAGTGCACCGGCAGATAGGAGCCGGCCTGGTAGTCGGTGAAGGAGTAGTACAGGGTGGCCGCGACCGGGTAGATCACGAAGACCGCCAACCCGATCAGGAACGGCGACATGAACGCCGTCACCACCCACCAGCGCGACTTGCTGGGGCTGCGCCGGCGCTGGGCCCGGCCGGCGGTGGCAATGACCACCGCCTCGGCCGGCCGGGTCGAGATAGCGGTCACTTGCCGTTGGCCTGGTTGTTGATCGAATCCAGTTGCTGGGCGAACTTCTTCAGGGCCGAGTTCAGGTCACCGGTCCTACCTTGCTCGTACTGCTGGGTGAAGGTGCCCCAGGCGGTGGCGTCCTGGGCCCCGGCGGCGGTCAGTTCCTTGTAGTACGAGCCGTCGTTCTTGAAGATGTTCACCATCGGCTGCCAGTGCGGATCGCTGGCCTGGTCCCAGGCCGCGAGCGAGTCGAAGGTGCTCGGGATGTTGCTGACCGCGTCGGCCAGGGTGTTCAGGAAGGTGGTGTCGGTGGCCAGCTGCTGGGCGGCGAAGAAGGCTTCCTGCGGGTGCTTGGTGTGGCTGGGGATGTAGAGCACGGTGCCCTGGGTGTTGCCGACCCCGTACCGGCTGGCCTGGTCATCGGGCACCGGGAAGGGCGCCACGCCGTAGTCCATCGACGGGGCCTCGGACTTGATCTCACCGATGTGCCATTCGCCGTCGTACTCCATGGCCGCCGCACCCTTCACGAAGGCATTGGAGGCATCGTCGGTGTGTGGCTGGTACTGCCCGACGAACTTCTGGACGTTCGAGGCGCCGTAGTAGTCCTGCAGGTTCTTGTCGAGCTCGAGGATCTTCGTCCAGTTCGGGTCGCTGGCGAAGGTGGACTTGCCCTGGTCGTCGTAGAACTTGGCGTTGGTCTGCACGCCGGTGAAGATGTTGGCATTGGAGTCGTAGTCGGTCCGGGTGACCAGGCCGAAGGTCTTGATCGAGCCGTCCGGGTTGCGCACCGTCAGCTTCTGCGCGTCGGTCATCAGCTCGGAGAAGGTCTTGGGTGGGCCGCTGATTCCCGCCTTGGCGAACATCGTCTTGTTGTAGTACAGCCCGTAGGCATCGGTCAGCAGCGGCAGCGCGCACTGCTTGCCCTGGTACTGGGTGTAGACGGACGAGGCGGCCGGAAAGGTCTTGCTGACATCGATGTTGGCCAGCTTGAGATAGGGATTCATGTCCAGCACGGTGCCGTTGTGGCAGAACTGGCCGACGTAGTCGGGCGCGGTGGAGATGAACACGTCCGGTGGGTCGCCGGCCGCCACCGCCTTGGCGAAGGCGGCGTCGTCCTTGCCGGGAACGAATTTCACCGTCAACCATGGGTACTTGGTGTGCAGGCCGGCCAGGTCGTCCTTGAATGCCTTTACCTCGTTGGCCAAAGTGTTGAACGTCCACACCGTGATGGTGGTGGGGGAGTGGGTGGCATCGGTGGCGATCACCGATGCCTTGGCGGGCGCGCCGCCACCGGAACCGCTGGTGGTGCATCCCGCACCGAGCAACGCCAAGGCGCTGATCGCCGCAATGCCTGCAACTGCTCGGGTCGAGCGTGTCATCGTGACTCCTGTGGCGGTCTGGATAGGCAGGTTGTAGTGGTAGAAAGTGCTCAGGCGGTGCCGGTGGCCGGTGGTACCGAGGCCGCAGCGAAGACGGTGTCCCGGGCGAGCTCGCTGGCCATCGAGACCGAACCGAGCAGGACGGCGTCGGTGCCGCACCGGGACACCTCCAGGCGTGGCGAGAACGGCGAGATGCTGCGCAGGTGCCGACCGACCGGCTCAAGCAGCAGATCCTGGTTGAGCCCGACGCCGCCGCCGAGCACCACCATGCCCGGATCGAGGACCGCGGTCACGCAGGAGATCACGTAGGCGATCCGGCGCGACAGCGTCTCGACCACCTCGATCGCGCGGCGGTCACCGGACCGGGCCAGGTTGAACACCTCGCGTCCGGTCAGTTTCGGGCTCAGCCCGAGCGCGACGGCCTCGGTGACCACGTCCGGGCCGGACAGGCTGGCCTCGATCATGGCCCGGCTCATCGGCGGGGTGGCCGGCACCGCCGGGTCATCGCCCGGCAGGTAGCCGATCTCGCCGGCCGCCCCGGACACGCCGCGGTAGAGCTTGCCGCCCAGCAGGATGCCGACCCCGAGGCCGGTACCGATCGACAGGAAGACGAAGTCGTCCACCGCGCGGCCGTGCCCACTGGCCCGCTCACCGAGCACCGCCAGGTTGGTGTCGTTCTCGAAGGTCACCGGGGCGGCGAACGCGGCCCGGACGGCCTGCGGGAAGCCGTCGCCGCTGTGCGGCAGGCTGTCGCCGAGGCTGAGCGTCTGGCCGGCCGGATCGACCACGGCCGGCACTCCGACCACGATCTGGATCAGCTGGTCGGCCGTGGTGTGCTGCTCGGCCGCCAGTTCATCGACCAGCTGCCTCAGCTGCTCCACCAGGCCGGACAGCCGACGCTTGGTCGGTGCCTGCCGGCGGGCCAGCACCTCACCGGAGATGTCGGCGATCGCCAGGTGAACGCGATCGTGGCCGATGTCGATGCCGACGGACAGCCCGCTGCCGGGTCGCACCCGGTAGAGCACCGCGCCCGGGCCGGGCCGGCCCTTGGTGTGCCCGGTCTCGTCGAGTACCCCGGCGCCGAGCAGGCTGCTGAGCGCGAAGCTCACGGTGGTCTTGGACAGCCCGGTGGCATCGGAGATATCCGAGCGCGCCAAGGGGCCTTCCCGGTGGATGAGTTCGAGTACCGCGCGGGCATTCATGGTGCGCAGCAGGCTCTGCGCGCCGGCCGGGAACATCGGCGTGGCCCTCGAAACGCGTCCTGGCACAACCACTCCGATCGAGATGATAACTAGACAGGAAGTTTCCTGTTCGGTGCGCCCAGGCTAGGTAGCAGGTGGCCGGCCGTCAACCCGTCCGGCCAATGTTTTATATCGATGTTGCAGGTTGGGTGATGAGTATCGTCCGAAAGGACGGGCTTGTGCCTAACCCGATTCAGTGTCACCATCGAAGACTTAATAGGAAAGTTTCCGACTAGAAAGGCGTTTCACTCGATCGTTGGTCCCCCATCGAAAGCCGAAACCCCCGATAAAGAAGAGGAAAACGATGTTCAGAACCCGCTACCGGCTACGTGCCGGAGTCACCCTGCTGGCCGCCGCGGGGGCGCTGACAGCCGCCGCGCTGAGTGCTGCCGGGCCGGCGAACGCCGCTCCGACCGCCTTGCCCGCTCACGTGTTCGCCCCGTACTTCGAGGCCTACAACGGCGACAGCCTGTCCGGCCTATCCGCCTCCTCCGGAGCCAAGTACCTGACCCTGGCGTTCTTCCAGACCGCGAGCAAGGGTTCCTGCACGGTGTACTGGAACGGCGATACCTCGATGCCGATCTCCTCGTCCACCTACGGCTCTGACATCAACACCATCCGGTCCAAGGGTGGCGACGTGATCCCATCCTTCGGTGGTTACACCGCCGACAACGAGGGCACCGACATCGCCGATGGCTGCACTACCGTCAGCAAGATCGCGGCGGCCTACGAGAAGGTGATCAGCACCTACAACGTGTCCCGGATCGACCTGGACACCGAGGACAACTCGCTGACGAATACCGCGGGAATCGACCGTCGCAACAAAGCAATCGCCCAGGTCGAGTCCTGGGCATCGACGCAGGGTCGACCGCTGCAGGTCTCCTACACGCTGCCCACCACGCCGACCGGTCTGGACAGCAACGGCCTGGCCGTCCTGCAGAACGCGGTGTCGAACAATGCCCGGGTGGACGTGGTCAACATGATGACCTTCGACTACTACGACGGTGCCACCCACAACATGCTGACCGACGCGGAGAATTCGGCCACCGACCTGGTCAACCAGTTGCACACGCTGTACCCGTCCGCGAGCACCGCGCAGCGCTGGGCGATGGTCGGCATCACCCAGATGGTCGGTATCGACGACTACGGCAGCCCGGAGACCTTCACGACTTCCCAGGCCGCTCCGCTGCAGAGTTGGGCGACGTCCAAGGGCGTCAACACGCTGTCCTTCTGGGCGTTGCAGCGCGACAACGGTGGCTGCCCCGGCACCGCCGGCAGCGATTCCTGCTCCGGGGTGTCGCAGAGCACCTGGCAGTTCGCCAAGGCGCTGGAACCGTTCACGCATAGCTAGCGCTAGATAGCTGCCTTCGAACCGGTCCCCGTATTTTGCCCGACGGGGGCCGGTTTGGCCTGCGACTGGTATCTTTGAGCGGCCGGTTCAGCAGCAAGCCGAGCGATCCGAACTGGCGGATAGCTAGCGGTAAGGTGTGACACCCGATGGCCGACTTAGCGCACTTGAATGACCTTTACGGCAAAAGCGAAGATCCCTGGCATATGCGCGGGGATTGGCAGGCGGAGCGGCGGCGTGACCTGCTGCTGGCCAGCCTGAACCATGCCCGCTACGGCAACACCTTCGTACCCGGCTGCGGCGGCGGCGAGCTGCTCACCACCCTGGCCCGGCGCACCGACCAGGTGCTTGCCGCCGATGACAATCGAGCGGCGCTGGCAGAAGCTCGAACCAGGACGAGTCACCTGTCCAATGTCGACATCCAGTGGTTGCAGCTGCCGGGGGAGTGGCCGCACGAGCAGAGTTTCGACTTGATCGTGCTGCATGAAATGGGCTACCTGATGGACCTGGCGAACTGGGCGGCACTGGCCGAGGCGGTGCGCGGCAGCCTGCTGCCGGACGCGACCGTGCTCGCCTGTCATCGTCACCCCGACCTCAACGGCCGGCTGCTGCAGACCGACACCCTGCACGGGACGCTGGACAGCATCCTCGGCCTGACTCGGCAGACCCAGGTGTTCGACTCCGATTTCGCCATCGACGTATGGACGAACCGGGTCAGCTGACTGTTCAGCTCGCTGGGTTGCCGGACCGTCGGACCGTCAGGCGTTCGGGCTGCGTGACCTCAGACCTCTGGGCTGTCTGACCCTCAGAGGTCCGGGCTGCCTGCGGTCAGGCCTCCGGGCTGTCTGGCTTTCAGGCGTCGGGGCTGTCCGGTTCTGGGTCGAGCTGCCAGCCGCGGCCGTGCGCACGCTGGAACAGCTCGTCCAGCACCGGGCCGATCACCTGCGGAAAGCCGCCGAGCTGGACGGCGATGCTGAACCGGTCACTGGTCACCCCGGTCGACGGGTCGGCTGGATCGAGCATCATATGCTCGCTCTGGGTCAGCGTCTGTGCGATGATCCCGCGCGCAGACAGGAACGCATTGATCTGCTGTGCCTCGTCCTGATCCACGGTCTGAAAGAACACCTGCCCGCTGATCCAACCGGTCATTTCCATGCCGGCGACGTTACGGCAAGGGCTGCCCGGTCAGCCGCCGTCGGCGACCGGAACCGCACTGGTTAGGCTCTGGGTCGATGGCAGGCGGGTCCGTTGAGGGTCGCCCAGCCTCCTGGGGCGGTAGCTCAGCTGGTTAGAGCATGGGACTCATAATCCCTGGGTCGTCGGTTCGAGTCCGACCCGCCCTACAATCCCAGGTCTGAAATATGCCCGATGCGACTACCGGATTGGCGCTCCTGCGCGCGACAGATGCCGTCTCTGGTGTCGGTCGCCGGCTCGACCACCTCGACGGTGATCTCTAGGGCGCGAGCGCTCCAAGATTTACCACCAGGCATGAAGGGACTAGCGGCGGCCTCGTCGCTCAGACAGAGGACCAGGCGGGGCCCTGGGTAGCTGGTGGACGCGATCCAGGTCAGTGTCAGCGCGTCGGCCAGCACTTTGGCTCGCTGCGCAGGCTTCGGTGGGCCCTTCTATAGCAGTAGCGTTTGGCCGTGACCGTGCGCTTGAAGGGAGCCGACGCCGAGCGTGTCTGCGGCGAAGTCCTGAGGCAGCTGGGCGACCGCTTACCGTCGGACCTCAAGATCAAGGTCAACGGGTGTCACCTGAGTACCAGCAAGGGTCCGCAGCCAGGTCGCGAGCTACACCAGAAGACACCGGGTAGGCACTCGGGAACCTGGGCAGTGTTTGGCTTCGGAACCTGGATCCCGCTCCTGCCGAAGAAGGTGGCGATCAAGCTTGCCTATCTTGACGTTGTCGAGACGATCCAGGACTTCGTGTCGAGCGAGTCGGGCGAGCCATGGCCAGGTGAAGGGTTCGAGGTGCGTGCCCAACCGGCGGGCAATGCCGTCCGCCTGTGGTTCGAAGACAAGAGCGGCGCCACGAGGCCCGGCGTGACGCTGCCGTTGGATCTGGCTAACCGACGGGCTTAACGGCAGCCTGCTCCGGTGGGTCCCAGCCCTTGGCCCGCCGGCCCGCGGCGTAGGCGGCGAGCTCAGGTTCGGTCATCGCATGCTCAGCCACGAAGTCTCGGGCGCCCAGCTCGGCCAGCCGATGACGCGCCAATTCGGGGACGTCGCCGGTACCCAGCCAGACGCGCCACAGTGCTTTGCCGAACATCGGTTCCAGCCGGGCGGCGCGCTCCACGTCGTCGAGCACAGCCAGGCTGTTTCTCGAATGGGACACGAGGTCTTCCAGTGGGCCGGCGCCAACCCAGCCCAACAACTCATCGTCGCCTTCGGTCGCATCCGCGAGGGTGACGATGACGTCAACCACTCCCGACGGTGCGCTCTCGGTAAGGGCATCGACGAACTCGCACGCAGGCCCGTACTCGCCGGCTCGCCACTCGTTGAGCCACGCGTCAGCCCAGGCTCGGACGGAGGGCCAGGTCCCGGAGGTCACTTCATCGATGGTGTCGTAAACCTCGCAGGACCCGTCCGCGTTGAGGTGGGCCTCGCCCGGCGTCACCGAGGCTCACCCCGCCGACGGAGATCAGTCGGCGACGATTCACTATCAGCGAACACTGGGCGCTCCTATCCCTCTGTGGAGAAGCTGAAATGGTACGTGGAGGGCTCGCGGCCCGTCGCGCAATTGCCAGCAGCTAGCGTAATCAAAGATTGGCCCTAAACTACTCCTCAAGAGTAGTTTTCCGGTACTCTTGCGGAATGGTAGCAATGGACAGCGCACAGCTGTTGCGGCGTCGGGTGAGTGGTGTGCCGGCTGCGCTCGCGGCGTTCCCGATGCGGACGTTCCGCACCGCGGATGCCGTGATTTCCTATGCTCATCCGGCATCGCAGTTGCATCGGTTGGCCCAGGTAGATGTTCTGCACCGGCTCGCGCACGGCTATTACACGGTCGTGCCGCAGGATCAGGTGGACAGGGGTTGGATGCCGACGCTGGAGGCGGCAGCAGCCGGTATCGCGGTGGCTCGGTTCCGAACCGAACACGCCCCGCTGATGGGGGTATCGGCAGCGCGAGTGCACGGTGCGCTGCCAAGAGCGCTGGCGACCGCGATCGTGGCGGCACCGGCCCAGCACGACCCGATCAGGCTGCTGGATCGGCCAGCATCGGTGCGGTTCGTGAAGCGCGATACGACTCAACTCGATGTCGAGACGGTCACCACCGAACTCGGGCGTGCGCTCGTGACATCGATCGAGCAAACCGTCCTGGACCTGGCTCGCAAACCGCAACTTGGTGTTGCGGACGACGAAATCCCTAGGGCACTGGGGGCGCTGCTACCGCGTTGCGATCCGACTACCCTCGACGAACTCGCCGACCGTCAGCGACTACGGTCTGCGCTGGCGCGAGCCCGGGAGTGGGCACAATGACCTTTCCGAGCGGACTCAATCGTGACGAGGCCGCCGCTATCGCGGACGAGTTCGGCGTCGCGCCGGAACAGATCCATCGCGACCATCTGATCTCCCTGATCCTCGCCGCGCTCGAGGCACATGTCGATGATCTGACCTTCTTCGGCGGCACCGCGCTCGCGCGGACCTACCTGCCAGACGGACGCCTGAGCGAAGACATAGACCTGATCGCCAGGACTGATCGACGGACGTTGGCTGTCGCCATCCGTCGAACCATCGACCGGGCGCTGCGCGTCACGCATGGCCGTGTCGAATGGACGGCGGCCCTGGAAGACATTCACGATACCGATCCCACGAGCCTGGTGACAGCAGACGGGCTCATCGTGCGAGTCCAACTGCTCAGCGCGCAGGGCTACCCGCCATGGCCCAGCGACCTGCACGACATCCACCAGCGCTACAGCGACGTCCGGCCGACGCGGCTGCGCACGCCAGTGCGTGACTCGTTTGCCGGATGGAAGACTGCGGCCTGGTTCGACCGGCACGCGCCTCGAGATCTCTATGACCTCTGGGCGCTAGCGGCGGCAGGCGCTTTGACCCCGTCCGCGGCGCAACTGTTCGCGACGCATGCCGGTGTCGGGCCGCCGCAGGACCATATGTTTATGACCGCACCCACCGTTGATGACTGGCAGGCACAGCTGTCGGGACAGACCCGGCTCATGGTCGGGCCAGAGGAGGCACTGCGGATCGTCCGCTCCGCCTGGGCGGCAGCCCGATACTGAAGACGGCGCGATCGTCAGGTTCATCAGCAAGACATACGAGATCGCCGACCGGGCCGAACTGGTTAGAGCAGGGGACTCATAATTCCTGGTCGTCGGTTCGAGCCCGACCCGCCCTGCAAGCTCGCACCCATCCCGACCTGCCGATCCGCTGCGTGCTGCCTACGCTGGTGCTGCCTGTGTCGAATTGGCCCGCCGCCGTTCGTAGAGAGGGTGGAGGGTCGCCGCAGGGGCTACCCGGCAAAGGAGGAGATGTGAGCGAGTACCTCATTGCTTTCAACGACGAGTGGGTGCCCGACCACACGGTCGAGGAGCTGCGCGAGAAGTCCAGGGCGCTGAGGCCGTTGCTGGCAGAGATGAAGGCTGCCGGAGTCCTCATCTTCACCGGTGGCCTGGATGACGCTAGCCCGGTGTTCAGTGTCGATGCCTCGAGCGGTACGCCGCTGTTCACCGACGGCCCGTTCGTCGAGTCCAAGGAGCACCTTGGCGGCTTCGCCGTCGTGGACGTGGCTGACGAAGAGGCGGCGCGGCTGTGGGCGGGAAAGATCGCGGTGGCCTGCGGTTGGCCGCAGGAGGTGCGACGCTTCCGGGTCCCCAGGCAGCCTCCAGAAAAGGCTTAGCGGAGTCGACGGGCTGCCGCAGTTTTAGGCGTGAGTTCTCGCCTGCAGCATCGACTCTGCCAATCTTGGCGAATGCAGACCGTGTACGAGGCGGCCGGTGGCGACGCGGGCATCCGCCGCCTGGCCAGTGCGTGGCATGCCCGGGTGATGGCGGACGAGGTGGTCAGCCACGCGTTCAGCCATGGTTTCCATCCCCAGCACGACCAACGGCTCGCCGCCTACTGGGCCGAGGCACTCGGCGGCCCGACGGCCTACTCCGACACCTGCGGCGATGAGACTTCGGTGGTGTGGATGCACAGCGGTAAGGGGATGCATGAGGAGATGGACCAGCGGGCGATCGCCTGCTTCGATCAGGCGATGACCGACGTCGGACTGTCCGAGGCCGACCCGGTCCGGGCAGCCCTGCACGACTACTTCGAATGGGCGACCAGCACGACCATGTCGGCCTATCCCCGGTCCGCCGACGATGTGCCCGCTGGCCTGCGCATTCCGCACTGGTCCTGGGACGGCCTGCAACCCTGAGCCGTTCAGCAACTGTCCAGGCTGGCGGCGATTGCGGCGCTGGCTTCGGCCAGCCATCGACGCGGGTCAGCCATCGCGGCCGCCACCGAGCCGGCCCGCTCGGCCAGGCTCACCACCCGATCGCCGGCCAGCGCCGGGGCGACCGATCCCGCGACCACATAACTGCGATCCCAGCCAGCCAACGCCAGGACGTGGCCGCAGGTCTTGCCGGTCAGCGAGGTGTCATCGAACCGGCCCTCGCCGGTGACCACCAGCTCCGCCTGTTCGATGGCCGAGGGCAACCCGATCAGCTCCGACACCGCGGCTGCTCCGGCAACTAGTCGGGCGCCCCAGCACGACAGGCCGTAACCGGTACCACCGGCCGCGCCGGCACCGGGCTCGGCCGGATCGCCGCCGAGCAGCGTCACCAGCCGTACAAGTCCGGCGTCGAGTTCGGCCCGCTGCTCGACCGAGGCGCCCTTCTGCGCCCCGAAGAGCTGAGCGGCGCCACAACTGCCAGTCAAAGTCGAGTCAACGTCGACCAACACCTCGACGCCGCCGGCCGGTAACCGCAGCAACCCCTCGGTCTGGACGGTGCCCAGCGACAGCAGCGATTGCCCCGCCGTCCAGACCGAACCGTCCCGGCAGGTCGCCCGAGCACCGAGCGCGAGCCACGCTCCCAGCCCACCGTCGGTGGACGCCGAACCGCCCAGCCCGACCAGCACCTTGCTGGCACCGGCCTCGACGGCGGCCCGGATGACCTGGCCCAGCCCGAGCGTGTGCGAATCCATCGGGGCCAGCGCATCGATGCCGGCTATCCCGCAGATCTCAGCCAGATCCAGCACGGCCAGCTCGCCGGCGCGCAAGTAACGGCCGGTCTTCGGCCGGCCGAGCGCGTCGACCGCCGGGACGTCCACCCACCGCGAGCCGGCCAGCCGCTGCGCGAGCACCATCGCCGTCCCGTCGCCGCCGTCGGCCATTGGTAGGCAGTGCAACAGATCCGCCGGCCGGACCCGGGCCCAGCCCTCGGCGAGGGCGGCTGCCGCTTCCGGTGCGGTGAGGGTGCCCTTGAACTTGTCCGGGGCGAAGACGACAGACTTTCTCATGAGCCGAAAACGCTATTCACCGAGCAGCGAACGCAGATCTTCAGCGGCCTGCGCGGCGGCCCGGGCGGCCGTTTCGGAAACGCCGCCGAGTGCGAAGTAGCTATGGTTCAGCGACGGCAGGTGCCGGTGCAGGACTCGCACGCCAGCTTCGGTGAGCCGCTCGGCGAGCGCGAATCCCTCGTCGCGCAAAGGGTCAAAGCCCGCGGTGTAGATCGCGGCCGGCGGCAGGCCGGTGAATGAATCGGCCAGCACCGGGCTCGCCCGCCAGTCATCGCCGGCCCGGTAGCTCTCGGCGAAGGCGGCCATCGCATCGAGGGTCAGCCCGTACCCCTCGGCGTTCTCCGACCGCGAGGGATAGCGAGCGTTGACGGTCTCATCGCGGTACCAGCCCCGCACATCGGCCACCGGCACGATGAGCAACTGGGCGGCCAGCGGCACCGCGAGCTCGGCGCAACCGATCGCCACCGACGCCGCGAGTTGGGCACCGGCGCTGTCACCGGCGACCACCAGCGGCAGGGCACGGCCGCCGAGCTCGATCGAGTGATCGGCCACCCATCGGGTCGCCGCCAGACAATCGTCATACGCGGCAGGGAAAAGGTGCTCCGGAGCCATCCGGTAGTCCACCGACACGACCACCGCAGGCAGCTGCCCGCTGAGTCGCCTAGCGTGCTGCAGATGGGTGTCGAGATCGCCCCCGATCCAGCCACCGCCGTGGAAGAAGACGATGATCGCCAGCGGATCGGCCTCGGGCCGCACCACCAACGCGGGCAGCGGGCCGTCCTCGGCGGGAATGAGTACCCGCTGCTCGCTGCGCGGCCGGACCAGGTCGGTCACCAGCGAGCGAGCCCGGGCGCTGACGGCTCGCATCTGATCGCGCGCCGTCGCAACCATATCGGCGGTGCCATCTTTGTCGGCGGTGTCGAACTCGGCCGCCACCAGTTCGAGCCAGCCGGCCGTCCCCGGATCGAACTCGATTGTCATGCGCGCTGCCCGCGGCACCTCGGCCGGCGCGCGATCTGTCCCTGGCTCACGCCGACAGCATATGGCTACCGGTCAGGCTGCGGCGCCGGCCTGGGTAGTCGGCGAGCAATGAGGCGGACGGCACGAATAGGCATTTGGCCTGATATGAAGTCCAGCTGAACCGGTAAATCAATGGTTGGAATAGCCGCGTCAATTGACTCGCGCCGCAGCGGGACGGCAGCCGGCGAACTATCTCCCAGGACGCCAATCCGACCTGCATTCGGTGTCTGCGCAACCATCCGGCCCAGGGATAAATCGGACAGTCACTCTGAGTAAGCGACGACCTCGGAAGACCTTTGAGCCGCTCCTCATTCTGGGGATCTGCACAGCGAACGGGGTTTCCGCTGGCCAGCTGTCTTCTCTGCAGTCAGACGCCTGTTTTTGGGTGGTGGGTGTCTGTTGAGACGGTGGGTGTTGTGGTGGGTGTTTGGGGTTTGTGGGGTGTATTGACACTGCTTGGTGGTGGCGGTTACGGTGGGCCGGTCGTAGTGGCTTGATACCGGTTGATGTGGTTAGTGCGGTGTTTAGCGGCTATTGGTTGTGTGTACTGGTTACGGGCTATTACTTCCCGGGGATAACGACACCCCGTCGCCGTTACTTTCCTTTTCGGGTGGGGGTTTCCCGCGCCCCTTCTTCGACACCGAAAAAATTTTAGGGTGGAGTCCGCCGATGCCGCTGGAAACCAGCACCCCAACCCCCGCACCCACACCCGTGCCCGCGCCGGCGTCGGCGTCTGTGCCTGTGTTGGTGGGTCGGGGGGAGCCGCGTCATTACCGGTGTGTCGGGATCGGGGTGGGACCGGCGAACCTGTCGCTGGCCAGCCTGCTGCATAACAAGGCCGGGTTGAGC
>JALYVK010000056.1 GCA_030853265.1 Actinomycetota bacterium | reverse complement strand
ATGCCGGCCGGCGGGGTCTCAGGCCAGTGCCTGCTCCAGGTCGTCCCACAGATCCTCGACATGCTCGATGCCCACCGACAGCCGCACCAGCTCGGCGGGGGTGCCCTGCGCCAGCTCGCCGGGGTACCGACCGCGCCGCTCGATCAGCGACTCGACGCCACCGAGGCTGGTGGCGTGCGTGATCAGCCGGACCCGGGCGCACAGCCGGTCGGCAAGCTCCGGCGAGCTCATGGTGAACGAAATCAGCCCCCCGTGGTTGGCCAGCAGGGTGGCGACCCGGTCGGCCTGCGGATGGTCGGCCAGCCCCAGGTAGTGCAGTTTTCGGACGGCCGGGTGCTCGGCCAGCCGGCCGGCCAGCACCGCTGCGTTCGCGCAGGCCCGGTCCAGCCGTACCGCCAGGGTGCGCAGCCCGCGCAGGGCCAGGAACGAATCCAGGCCGCCGGGGATCGCGCCGGTCAGGTTGCGTCGGTCGGTCAGCCGGCCGGCCAGCGCGTCATCGGTGGTCGACAGCACGCCCATCACCAGGTCACTGTGACCGGCGATCCACTTGGTGGCCGAGTGCATCACCACGTCTGCTCCGTGCTCGAGCGGCCGGATGCCGAACGGGGTGGCCAGCGTCGCATCGACCACGCTGAGCGCGCCGTGCTGGCGGGCAGCCGCGGTGAGGGCCGGCAGATCTGGCACGTCGAGGGTGGGGTTGGTCGGTATTTCCAGCCAGAGCAGGTCAGCACCTCCGACCGCGGCCACCGTGGCGGCGGTGTCGGTGATGTCCACGGTGCGCAGTGAGAGCCGTCCCAGCTCGACCTGGCTGTCGAACAGGGTCCGGTGGTAGTTGTAGAAGGTGGCCGGCAGCACCACCACCGAGCCGGTCGGCAGCCCCTCGACCAGGGCGCTGCTGGCCGCCATGCCGGAGGAGAACGAGACGGCCCGGCCGCCCTCGATGCCACCGAGGGTCTGCTCGAACGCGGCGGTGGAGTCGTTACCCTCGCGCCCGTAGGCTCGCGGCCCGCCGGCGTGGAAGGTCGAGGCCAGCACGATCGGCTGGTTGATGGGGCCGTCCGGCACCCGTTCCGGCCGGCCGAGGGCCACCACGGCCGATTCCAGGTGCAGCTGCCCGTGTTCAGTCGCCATGCCACGAATCTATCCCTGGGTAGGATCGCGGCATGACTGGATTGCCGCAGCGCGCCAAGCAACTGCTCGATGATGCCAACTTCGTGGTGGTCGGTACCAGCAACACCGACGGCTCGCCGCAGACCTCGGTGCTGTGGGCGACCTACGAGGGCGACCAGCTGCTGCTGTCCACCATCCAGGGCCGGAAGAAAGAGACGAACTGGCTCAAGGACCCGCGTGCCAGCGTGCTGATCCTGGACAAGGCCGACCCGTACCGCTACGTCGAGGTGCGCGGCTCGGTCACCATGAGCACCGAGGGTGGCCCGGAGCTGATCGAGCGGCTGTCCCAGCTCTACACCGGCCAGCGCTACACCGGCGATGAGGGCACCGATAACGTCCGGGTGGTCGTCCGGCTCGAGGTCAGCCACGTGGTCGATCGGTAATCCCCGGTTTGGCGGAGTCCGTAGTATTGCCGGGTGACGCTCAGGCTGCATGACACCGCGACCCGCACCGTGCGGGACTTTGTCCCGCTCGAACCCGGCCGGGCTTCGATCTATCTGTGCGGTGCGACCGTGCAGGGCGCGCCGCACATCGGACACCTGCGGTCGGGCCTGAACTTCGACATCCTGCGCCGGTGGCTGAGCATCGGTGGCTACCAGGTGACGATGGTTCGCAACGTCACCGACATCGACGACAAGATCATCGCCAAGGCGGCCGAGGCCGGCCGGCCATGGTGGGCGCACTCGGCGCTGTTCGAGCAGGCATTCCGGGACGGCTACCAGATCCTGGGCTGCTTGCCGCCGACCCTCGAACCACGCGCGACCGGCCACATCACCGAGATGATCACCTTGATGCAGCGGCTGATCGACTCAGGACATGCCTATCCGGCCGACGGGGATGTCTACTTCGACGTCCGGTCCTTTGCCGCCTACGGTGCGCTGTCCGGGCAGCGGATCGATGAGATGCTGCCGGCCGGTGACTCGGTGGGCGACAGCCGCAAGCGCGATCCGCGCGACTTTGCCCTGTGGAAGGCTGCCAAAACCGGCGAGCCGAGCTGGCCGACGCCGTGGGGCGACGGCCGTCCCGGCTGGCACCTGGAATGCTCGGCGATGGCCGGCAAGTACCTGGGCGAGGCGTTCGACATCCACGGCGGTGGCCTCGATCTGATTTTCCCCCATCACGAGAACGAGGTTGCCCAGTCGGTGGCGGTCGGCGGTGAGTTCGCCCGATACTGGATGCACAACGGCTGGGTCACCATGGCTGGTGAGAAGATGTCGAAATCATTGGGCAATACCGTCGGGATCGCCGAGATGGCCAAGCAGTGGCGGCCGGTCGAACTGCGTTACTACCTCGGTTCCGCGCACTACCGCTCGGCGATCGAGTACTCGCCGGCCGCGCTTGCCGAAGCCTCGGTGGCCTACGGCAAGATCGAGAATTTCGTTCAGCACGCGCTGGAACTGACAGGTGAGCCGGTCGCGGACGGCCCGCTACCCGAAGCGTTTTGCGCTGCGATGGATGAGGATCTGAACGTCCCGCAGGCGCTGGCGGTACTGCACAACAGCCGCCGGACGGGCAATGCCGCGCTGGCGGCCGGCGACAAGGCCGGGGCCGCGGCGGCGCTCGCGGCGGTGCTGGCGATGACCAGCGCGCTGGGGCTCAATCCGCTGGACTGGCAACAGACCGCCAGCCAGAACGCCGCGCTGACCGCCACGGTGGATCAGCTCGTCCGGCTGGCTTTGCAACAACGGCAGGCGGCCCGCGAACGCAAGGACTACCCGGCTTCCGACGCGATCCGAGACACCTTGGCGGCGGCTGGGGTGGTTGTCGAAGACACCCCGGACGGCCCGCGCTGGAGCATTTCCGGCACCTAAAATCGTCCCCATTTACAGTTTTACCCGATTGAGAATAGGTCGATAATGGCAGGCAATTCTTCCCGCAAGGGAGCGGTACGCAAGGGCAAGAAGGGTGCCACCGTCGGCTCCGGCGGCAACCGCGCGCGCGGCTTGTCGGGTAAGGGGCCGACCCCCAAGGCAACCGAGCGCAAGGGACATCCGGCAGCGCGCCGGGCAGCCGCCGCCGAACGCCGCTCCGAGGGCGGCCCGCGCCGTCGCGGACCGAAGAACCCGGACGCGCCCGAGCTGCTGGTCGGCCGCAATCCGGTTGCCGAGGCGTTGCGGGCGGTGATCCCGGCCAATGCGCTCTATGTGGCGGTCGGCATCGAGGCCGACGAGCGGGTCACCGAGGCGATCCACCTGGCGGCGGACCGCGGCCTGCCGATCCTGGAAGTGAGCAAGGCCGAGATCGACCGGCGCACCGGTGGCATCCTGCATCAGGGGATTGCCCTGCAAGTACCGGCCTTTTCCTACGACGAGCTGTCCGACGTGCTCGAACTGGTCTCGCAGGCCACCACCATCCCGCTGCTGGTGGCGCTGGACGGGGTGACCGACCCGCGCAACCTGGGTGCGGTGATCCGGTCAGCGGTGGCCTTCGGCGCACAGGGTGTCATCGTGCCGACCCGGCGATCGGCCGGCGTCACCGCAACCGCCTGGCGTACCTCGGCCGGCACCGCGGCGCGGATTCCGGTCGCCCAGGTGACGAACCTGGTACGAGCATTGCGCGATTGCCAGAAGGCTGGCATGCAGGTCGCCGGCCTGGACGCCGACGGCAGCACCACGCTGGACGAGATGCCCTATGCGACCGAGCCACTGGTGATCGTGGTGGGTTCAGAGGGTCGCGGGTTGTCGCGGCTGGTCGGCGAGACCTGCGACTTCACGGTCTCGATTCCGATGACCGGGCAAGCCGAATCGCTGAACGCCTCGGTGGCCGCGGCGGTCACGATGGCCGAGGTGGCCAGGCAACGCCGGCTGGTCTGAACAGCCTTCAGACATAGCAGAAGGGGACGCCGTCGGTGGTCGGCGTCCCCTTCTGCTGTCAGCTAAGCCTGGAACTCAGGCGCCGAGCCGCTCGCCGGTGTCCGGGTTGAACGCGTGGGTCTCGTCCTGGCGGACTTCGAGCAGGATCTCGTTGCCGATCTTGGGCGGAACCCGACCGTCGAAGCGCACCGTGAACGGCTTTGCGCCACCGTCGTCGCCGACATCGTGGGTCTTGGTGCCCGGCAGCTCGCCGTAGACGAAGGCATCCGCGCCGAGTTCCTCGACCAGGCTGACCTTGAGCTTGAGGCCCTGGCCGGATTCGGAGGCGTGGAAGGACTCCGGCCGGATACCCAGGATGATCTCTTTCAGGCCGGCCTTGCGGGCATCGGCTGCCGCGTCCGGCTTGATCGGAAGGGTCAGGCCGCCCAGTTCGGCACCGGCCTCGGTGAACGGCACCTTGATCAGGTTCATTGCCGGTGAGCCGATGAAGCCGGCTACGAAGGCGTTGCCCGGGCTGTCATAGAGGTTGCGCGGGGTGTCGACCTGCTGCAGGATGCCGTCCTTGAGCAGGGCAACCCGGTCACCCATGGTCATGGCCTCGACCTGGTCGTGGGTGACGTAGATGGTGGTGGTGCCGAGCCGAGCCTGCAGGGCGGCGATGTTGGCGCGGGTCTCGACCCGCAGCTTGGCGTCGAGGTTGGACAGCGGCTCGTCCATCAGGAACACACTCGGTTCCCGGACGATCGCGCGGCCCATCGCGACCCGCTGGCGCTGGCCACCGGACAGCGCCTTCGGCTTGCGGTCGAGGTAGGGCTCGAGGTCGAGCAGCTTGGCAGCCGCGAGCACCTTGGCGGCTCGCTCGTCCTTGGAAACACCTTTGAGTTTCAAGGCGAATCCCATGTTCTCGGCAACCGACATGTGCGGGTAGAGCGCGTAGTTCTGAAAGACCATCGCGATGTCGCGATCCTTCGGCGGCTTCTGCGAGACGTCCACGCCGCCGATCCGGATCTCACCCTGGTCGACATCCTCCAGGCCGGCGAGCATCCGCAGCGCGGTGGATTTTCCAGAGCCCGACGGGCCGACCAGGACGACGAATTCGCCGTCGGCGACATCGAGGTCGAGTTTGTTGACTGCCGGGACGGGGTTCCCCGGGTACAGGCGAGAGGCCTGTACGTACTGGACTTCGGCCATCAAAAATCCTCTCGGTATGTGTTGACCGCACCGGATACGGGCCGTCCGAGGGATCGGAAGCCTCACGGTATTCCGGCCGGCGCTGTGGGTCCGTCTCCACCGATTGAAGACGGCAGCCCCGACCGGCATAGCGGTCTGGACCTCGTTATTGGACATGCGCCACCGGCTGCCGTCAAGGCTGCCAGCGTTTTGTCCGGAATTGGACGTCAAAAACTATTGACCTAAGGCCGTTGTATGTCCATATTTATCCCGACGGCTCCCCGTGCCGCCCCTCAAGAAGGAGAACCGCATGTTCGCAGTAGCGCCGCTCGCCGGCCGCGTTCGCACAAAGTTGTGCGCGTCGCTGGCCGCGGTCACCGTGGGAGCCGGCCTGGTCACCGCCGCATTCACCGGTGCCGCCCCCGCCGATGCAGCAACCGTCGTCAACGGTATGGACGTCTCGGCCTACCAGGGCAGTGTCGCCTGGCAGACCGCCTACAACAATGGAGCCCGGTTCGCCTACGTCAAGGCCACCGAAGGCACCACCTACACCAACCCGGACTTCGCCCAGCAGTACAACGGCGCCTACAACGTCGGCATGATCCGCGGCGCCTATCATTTCGCACACCCGGACAGCTCGTCGGGCACCACCCAGGCCGACTATTTCATCGCCCACGGCGGTGGCTGGTCAGCCGATGGCAAGACCCTGCCGCCGGCGCTGGACATCGAGTACAACCCCAGCGGCGCCACCTGTTACGGCCTGTCGCAGGCCTCGATGGTCAGCTGGATCCGGGCATTCTCCAACGAGATGCACGCGCGGACCAACAAGTACCCGATGATCTACACGACCTTCGACTGGTGGAGCACCTGCACCGGTAACTCCGCGGCATTCGCTGCCACCAACCCGTTCTGGATCGCGATCTACCGCTCGACCCCGCCGACCTCGATCCCGGCCGGTACCGCCACCTGGACGATGTGGCAGAACGCCGACTCCGGCGTCTTCCCGGGCGACCAGGATGAGTTCAACGGTGCCTACAGCCAGCTGCAGGCGCTGGCAACCAACCACGACTGATCTGTCTGCTCCTGCCTGCGGGCGGTCGCCGGGCTCCCGTCCCGGTGACCGCCCGCAGTGCTATGCCGACTGGTTGGTCGCCACCCAGTAGCGCAGCTTGCCGTCCCGCTCGTCGCAGAACCGGCCGCCGTTAGCCTCGATGATCTTTCGAGAACCGATATTGTCGGTGTCGCAGCTGATCAAAACGGATTCGATGCCGAGCCTGGCCGCCATCGGCAGCGCGGCGGCCAGCATCGCGGTGCCGTGGCCGTTGCGCCGGGCGCGCGGGGCGATGTCGTAGCCGATGTGGCCGCCGATCAGTAGTTTGGGCACGCTGAGGTTGTGCCGGATCCGGATACTGCCCAGGTACCGTTCGCCGTCGACCCACCAGTACGTGCTCGAATGCACCCAGCCGAGCGGGGCCGGCACGGTCGGGTCGCCGGCCCGGCGCAATGACTCGATGAACTCGGCAAGTCCAGCATCGGTGTGCCACCGGTCGCTGAACTCGCGGATCTCGTGTGCGATTGCGCTGTCGTCGTCCAGCCGGCCGCGCCCCTCGGCGATGAAGTCAGCCATCCCGGCGCGGAAGGACTGGGCCGGCAGCAGGGACGGTTCGATGAGGTGTGGCATGGCGCCCATTGTCGCCAGCTCTGGGGCGTTTCGGCGAACGGTTTTACTCAATAGGCCATTACGTTGGAGAGATGACCAGCGATGGCGCGGTGCCCTCGTCCCCGACCCGTGGACAGCCGGGGGCGACGCTTGCCGCCGTCGCGGCGCGGGTCGGTGTGTCGCGCACGACCGTGTCCAATGCCTACAACCGGCCGGATCAGCTGTCGACCGCGCTGCGCTCACAGATCCTGGCGGCGGCCGCGGAGCTGGGCTACTCAGGTCCCGATCCGGTAGCCCGGTCGCTGCGGACCAGGCAGGCCGACGCGGTGGGCCTGATCTTCGCCGAGCGGCTGGGCTACGCCTTCCGCGATCCCGGAGCCGTCGAGTTCCTGCACGGCCTGGGCGAGGCCTGCACCGAGCGGGGCCGGTCGCTGCTGATGATCCCGGCGGCTCCCTTCGCCGGCCGGATCGATACCGTTTTGCGCGCCGCTGTCGATGGATTCGTGGTCTCGTCCGTGTCGGTCGCCGATCCGTTGCTGGCCGCGGTGCTGTCCCGATCACAGCCCGCGGTGATCGTCGACTCGCCGCGCGGGATCGCCGGCGTGGACTTCGTCGGAATCGACGATCGGGCCGGCTTTGGGCTGGTTGCGGAACATGTTTTCGCCCTGGGACATCGATCGGTGGGCGTGATCGCGGTGCGCCGCGGCGAGGACGTCGAAGCCGAGCCATCGCCGATGCCCTTGCTGGAAAGGCTGAATCTCGGCCAGAGCCCACATCCGGTGCGCCAGCTGCGGCTGACCGGCCTGCTGGACCAGCTGGTCGCCGGGGCTTCGGTGGCGGTGACCGAACGGACGGCGAACTCGCGGGACGAGGGTGCGCTCGGTGCCGCTGCCTTGCTGTCGACGTGCGCGGAGCTGACCGCGATCATGTGCACGTCCGACATCCTGGCGCTGGGGGTGCTGGACGAATTGGCCGCACGCGGCATCGTGGCGGGCCGCGACCTGACGGTGACCGGCTTCGACGACGTGCCCGCGGCGGCGGTTGCCGGGTTGACCACGGTGCACCAACCCCTGGAAGGCAAAGGGCGTTCGGCGATCGAATCGCTGCTGGACGACCGGCCACGCACTACCGCATCGTCGGTGATCCTGCCGACCTCGCTGGTGGTGCGTTCGAGTTCAGGCCTGGTTCGCTGACGGTTTCTCAGGCCAGCGCAGGGTCTGGACCTCGGCGGTGACGGCGGCCATGATCTCGTCCGTCAGCTCTCGGAGGGTTTCGGCGGTCGGTTCCCGATCGCGATACCTGCTCAGGTCGAGCGGCTCGCCGAGCGAGGCTTCGTGTCGCTTGCGGGGGAAGGGTCGGAACCGGCCGCCGCGGCCGAGCGTTCGGTGCGCTCCCCATTGCCCGATCGGGATCACCGGAGTGTCGGGATTGGCCAGGGCCAGTCGGGCGACCCCGGTCTTGGCCTGCATCGGCCAGTAGTCGGCGTCCCTGGTGATCGTCCCCTCGGGATAGATGATCACGCACTCGCCCCTGCGCAACGCGGCACTCGCGTCGCGCAGCGAATCGGCGGCCTGGTCGCTGGCCCGGTAGACCGGTAGCTGGCCGGCGCCGGCCATAGTCCGTCCGACGAGTGGCCAACCGAAGACGGTGCTCTTGATCAGAAAGCGTGGGATCCGGCCGCTCTGCCAGATGAGGCGTGCCATGGTGGCGGTGTCGGCCTGGGAGATGTGGTTGACCGCGATCAGGACTCCGCCGCGTTCGGGCATCCGGTCCAGGTGATGCCAGCGAAGCTTGAACAGCAGGGCGTCCAGCGGGTAGAGAATGACCACGCACAGCCGGATCCAGAACCCGGCCTTCGGCTTGTACTGTCTCGTCACTGCTGGTGGCCCCTTCAGCCGGCGTTGCTGTCATTCGTACCGGGTGGCCGCCAGCGATTGGGTTGCGGGGTGCCGCGACGGCCCGGGTGTCCGCCGGACCGGGGCGTCTAGGATGATCGGCGGCTGCCGTCGCTCCGGCGCGGCGCACGCCGGCGTGGCGCAATTGGTAGCGCACCCGACTTGTAATCGGGCGGTTGGGGTTTCGAGTACCCCCGTCGGCTCTATCTATACACATGCCTTCCCCTTTCGGTAGTCTTGTGTATATGGAGATTGGGGTGTCGGACGCCGCTGATCGGATGGGCGTGTCGCAGCGCCGGGTCCGGCAGCTCATCGAGGACGGCAATCTGCCCGCCCGAATAGTCGCGGGACGGTGGTTGGTGCAGGAGTCCGCTGTCCGCCGAGCCCATCCGGTGTCGCGGCCGATGTCGGCACGAATGGCGTGGGCGCTGATTGCCTTGCTGTCTGGACAGCGGCCTGACGTGTCCCCGGCTGAATTGGTGCGTTTACGGAACAAGCTGCGTCGGCTTCAGGAGGAAGACCACCCGGCCAGGTTGCTCCGGTCCTGGCTGGCACGGCGGGCTGAACCGCGCGCGATGAGGATCGCCCCCGTCGATCTCGCGGACCTCGCTGCCGATCATCGGGTGGTCGCCTCCGGCATCAGCGATCCTCGTTCCGGGATGTCCTCGTCCGGGGAATTCGAGGGCTACCTCGGGTTCGCCGATTTCGACGAAGTGGTGGCCGAGTACCTGCTGTCTTCGAGCGGCCCGGCCAACGTCTTCCTGCACCTGAGCGATCGGCCGCTCGCTCGCGACGACGTCCCGCTGGGACTCGTGTTGGCAGATCTCGCTGACCATAACCTGGCCCGCGAAGACTCCCAGGTGGAGCAACTACTTCGCGGTGCGGCGTGACAGTCATTGTCCCGCCGCTAGTTCCGGCGCAGAGGGACTCCTGGCTCGCACTGCTGGAGATCTCCAAGCAGCTTCCCAACGGCTGGTGCATTGTCGGTGGACAGATGGTCCATCTGCACTGCTTGGGAACGCGGCTTCACGCCAACCCGGCCGACCAACGACGGCGATGCGGTCTTGGACGTACGCGGTCACCCCAATATCCTGCTCGACTTCACCACCAAGCTCACCGAGTTGGGCTTTGCCAGCGCTGGGGAAAACCTGAGCGGGCACCAGCACCGCTGGCAACGAGGATCTGCCTCAATCGACATCCTCATCCCCGCGGACCTGGAGGAGCGAGCTCGGGCACGGAAGGGCGTCACCGGCGGAACGACCCTAGAAACTCGCGCCGCACAGCAGGCGCTTGACCGCAGCGAGCAGGTCGACATCGATCTCGACGCCACGATCGGCGCAGTGCCCAGGCCAAACCTGCTGGGAGCGCTGGTCGCCAAAGCCGCCGCGTACAGCGAACCACTCGATGTCGGCAGGCAGCGACATCTCACCGACTTCGTGGTGCTGGCCGCGATGATCAGCCGGCGAGACCGGATCGCTGAGCAATTGACCAAACGGGATAGGGAACATCTGAGCCCGCTGCTGGCCGATCTGCCCAACAAACGTTCCGACTGGGTGGGTATCGAGGGAGCCGAGCGTGGGGTCGAGCTCCTGACCGGCATCTCAGGCGAGCCAGCTGAGCCAAAACACAATCCGCTCTTACGCGAAGGATCCTGAACCAACCCTGTTCTAGAACCGTCGACTGGATTAGCCGGGTGCTATCCGCTGCCACGGTCGCAGGCTTTCCAGCTGCGCGGCGAGTCTCAGCAGCAACGCCTCGCCACCCGGTCGAGCAACCAGCTGTACCGACAGCGGCAACCCGTTGCGGTGGATGCCCGCAGGTACTGCCATCGCTGGCCAGCCCAGCAGGTTCCACGGCGCGGCGAAGGGCGCATAGCGAACGTTCGCCAGCACATTCGCGGCCCAGCCCCGGCTACTCCATTCGATCGCCCGCAACGGTGGTTGGGCCAGTGCCGGCGTGATCAGCACCTCGAACTCGGTGAAGTACCGCTCGGCCGCCCGCAGCAGCGCCGCCCGGCCACGATCTCTGGGCCCGCCCAGCGCGAGCACCGCCCGACCCAACCGGGCATGTCGCGCCACTCGCCGGTCCAGTCGTGACCGGTCCGCGAGCAACCGGGCGTCCAACTCCGCACCGGCGAACCAGCGTGCCATCGCTGCCGGCCCCGCCGCGATTGGGTAGCGCAGCTCCGCGGACCGTACCGAATGGCCTTTGCCGGACAGCAAATCCGCGGTCTGACGAGTAGCCGCGGTGAATTCGCGATCGACCGGAAGGCCACGCACCGGGGCCTTCACCGACACGCCGATGCGCAGGGCGTGCCCGGCCAGCGGTTCGATCGCGGCAAGCTCCGGACGTCCGGCAAGTACCGACAGCACCAGGGCACAGTCAGCGGTAGTGGTTGCCAACGGCCCGTTCTCAGCCATGTCGAACCACGACCCGTCCCCGAGCTCGGCCGGCACCGTGCCCAGCCCCGGCTTGATCCCGACCAGGCCGGTGCACGCGGCCGGTATCCGGATCGAGCCCATGCCGTCGTTGCCGTGCGCTACCGGGACCATCCCGGCCGCAACCGCGGCGGCACTTCCACCGGAAGACCCGCCGGGGGAATGGGCAAGGTTCCACGGGTTGCGGGTGATCCCGACCGCCGAATCGGTCGCCCCGAACACGCAGAGTTCCGGGACGTTGGTCAGCCCGACCACCACCGCGCCGGCCTGCCGAAGGCGGCTGACGATCTCGTGATCGTAGGTCTGCCCAGCCGCCGAGCTGCCCGCCGAACCGTTGCGCATCGACTCACCGGTGACCGGCACATTGTCCTTGATAGCTATGGGTACCCCGGCCAGCGGCAAACGATGCCGATCGGCGCGGGCGTCTACCAGGTCAGCCTCGGCTCGAGCCTGCTCGGCGCGTACCGTACGGAAGGCTCCGACAGCCGGATCCTGCCGCTGAATCCGGTCGAGTGATTGCTCGACAGCTGCCCGGGCGGTGAGCTCGCCTGCTCGTACCGCTGCCGAGATCTCCCATGCCGTCATAGTCATGACCGAAACCTACCGCCTGGGCGGGCCGTTCAGCCGGCCGAGCCAGAGGCTGTCGCGGGCTCGGGTCATCGCGACGAACAGCGTGCGGTTGTCCCGCTCCCGCTGCTCCTGCCGCAGCTCCGGTGAGTCGTTGCGGCCGGCCGGCTTGGCGTGCACGATGACCAGGACGTCCTTGAATTCCAGTCCCTTTGCCCGGGCATAGGTACCGACTTTCACCGCGGCCACCGCCACGCCGGTGTACGCGGTCAGCTTGACCGACGGAATCGCCTTGTTGGCAAGCAGCTTCTGGTAGCAGTCGACCTCGTCGTTGGTCGCGCAGAGGATGGCGATACCGGCCGGCTCACGGCCGGCGGCGATCAGTCCGGCGAGGTGTTCCAGAGCGTGGCGGCGTAGCTCGTCGGGCGAGAATGCCTCGACGTGATATACCCGTCCGCGCTCGCGAGCGGCGACCACCTCACGCTGGCCGCTCTCGTTCGTGCCGTCCAGGTCGTTGTAGCCATCGGCGGCGACGACTTCGGCGGCGGCCGCGATGATGTCGGCGGCGTTGCGATAGTTGGTACGCAGCACTGCCGAACGGCCCGCGATCGAGATTCCCGCTTCGGACAGGGTATAGCCGCCCGGGTAGATCTGCTGCTGGCCGTCGCCGATCAGCAGCAGGTGGTCCGCGGACAGTTCCGCGAGCAGCCGAAGTGCCTGGCAGTTCAGATCCTGCACCTCGTCGACGATCACCGCGGCGTAGCTGGATTCCAGCGGACGTGCTCGCAGCTCGGCGGTAGCGAGGGATAGCTGGTCGGTGAAGTCGATCAGGCCTGCGGCGCGCAGTTGTGCCTCGTACTCGGTGTAGATCGCCCAGACGATCTCTCGATGAGCCGGCAGCAACCGGGTCCGCCGACCGATCCGGCGCAACTCGGCGTAGGCGGCAAACTCGGTGAGGCCACGACCCTTGATGACGTAGTCGATCTCGTCACCCCAGTAGTCCCAGGGCACTCCCAGCTCGGCCAGGCAGGAGTTCTTTCCGTGCATGGCCCAGGCGCGACTGTAGGCAGTCCTGGCCTGGTTAGGGTTGACGCGGAAGGTATGCCCGCGCGCCCTGAGCAGTTGCGATGCCCAGGAGTGCAGGCCGGTGAATTCGACCTGCTGGGTGGTCTGCGGCGACAGCCGCGCGTACAGCCCGGCCAGCACCGGCGGCAGGGTCTTGATGAAGGAGGTAACCAGCACGTTGCGCTGGGTCGATTCGGCCAGATAGGCCGCGCGATGCAGGGCAAGAACGGTCTTGCCGGTGCCGGCGGCACCTCGGATCCGGGACGGCCCACTGCTCAACCGGCGGACGACCCGTAGCTGCTCGGGATGCAGGAACGTCATCCACTCCTCGATCGGGGCGAGCATTGCCTGCTCCAATATGGCAGCTTCGAGCGCGGCCGAGTCGAAGAGCGCCACCTGCTCGATCTCGGCATGCCGAGGCAACGGCAGCACCGGTTCGGGTACCAGCACGGCTGGCCGGCTGGTCGGCGCGGAGACCCGATGCTCGGGAAAACGTTGCCCGACGAGCTGTACCAGCTGACCAACCTGTCGCTCGGACAGCCGCTGGCCACGCCGAATCGCCCAGTTCACGATCGAGTTCTCGTCGAGAATCTTGATACGGCCGATGGCGGTATCGGTCGCGCGCTGATTCATGAACACCATCACCGGGACGACCTCGGTGGGCGCCAGCCCCACTTCGGCGACGACTTCGGTGACCAGCTCGGTCACCCGCCGAAGCTTGTCGAGCTCGTCCTCGGCATCGGCCTGACCTCGGTAGAGCCGGCCGTCGACGATGTCGGGTTCGGCCCAGCACTTGACGTCGATGACGAGGACGCCACCCGGCCCGATCTGGATCAGGTCGATGTTCGCTCTGGTTCCGGGCCATTGTCGATCGGCAAGCAGCTGCCAACCCCAGCCGTCCATCGCGATCAGCCGGGCGGCCAGCGCGGCCTCGGTGCGCCCGGCGACTCCGAATGCCTCGGCTCGAGCGCGCTCGGTGGTCAGCCGGCGCTCGTATTCGGCGACCAGCAGCTCCGAGCGCCGCGCTTGCTGCAGCGCGGAGCTACCAGCGACCATCCGATCCTCCCGGGCCCGGCTACCAGCCGAGACTCGGCGGTGGTGGATCCGCTGCTCGGTATCGATTTCACGATTCTTATCGGCAGCTTTCGGGCAAGTCTGAGTTCGTCTAACGGTCGATGGGAGGCGATTGTTGCCCGGCTGCCGCCGCCGTTGCCGATCGGGGCCGTATGATGGCTAGCAGGCCTGCGATTTCAGATCGCTGCGCGGCCGACCAACACGGATCGATGACGGATCCGCACTGTGCACTCCGAACCATGGATCTCGGCGATCCTGCCCTATCCAGAAAGAGCTGTGACGCGTGACTGAAGCTCAGAAGCCAGCAACCGAAGCAACTACCGAGGACCGGCCGGCTGCCCCGAAGAGCGGCGTGCCGGGGCCACTCTTCTCCGGCCCGGCCGTACCGACCCAGGCCGTCCGGGCGAACGGGCGTCCCGTCACCCCGGCGTTCGGGAACAAGGTGGATGGCCAGCCGGTCGCGCCGGCTGATCCTCCGCAGGCCGCGCCGCTACCGATCAAGGACCAGTACGCCGCAGCGCTTGCTCAGCAAATGGCGGGCCAATCCGCAACGGCCATGCACGACCAGGAGTGGATCGCCGCCGGTCTCAGTCCGCACGACGGCTACCTGATCGAGCAGTGCAAGCGAAATGGCCTCACCCCGCAGGATCTGCGGATCCGGGTGGACGGCCGTACCCTCGCCAGCCGATTGAAGAACGGCGAGTCGGTGTCCTCGGTCAAGTCCCGAATCACCTGACGCCGAACGGCCGCCCCAGCCAAGAGGACATGACCAACAGGGTCCACCCCGGCGACTACTCGCCTAGCGGACCGCCGGCCAGTTCGACGACCACGTCCAGTTGACCGCAGTGCCGGGCATATTCCTGCAGCAAGTGAAAGAGGATTCTCTCCAGGGCCGGTGGCGACGCGCCGTCCCAACGTGGGCCAGGAGCGCCGAGTTCGTCGAGATCGTGCGCTTCGATGATGGCCCTACTGTCCGCTGCCTGCGCCAACTGCGCCGCCAGCAACGTCTCCAGCGTCTCATCCGGGCCCACCCGCCAGCGTCCGTCGAGTTCGTCACCCCACGGATCGGCCACCGCGTTGCCGCTGAAACCCCACCCGAGCCAGCGCAACTCGACGTAGGTCAGGTGTTTGAGCAGCTCCAACGGCGTCCAGCCTGAGGGCAGCCGGCTGTGCCTGAGCTCCGAGCCGGAAAGTCCATTGAGCTTGGTTGCCAGCACCGAGCGAAAATAGTCGAGATAGCCGGCGAACACCGCGGCTCTCGACTCGACCGGACTGCACGGCTCGGGGAACGGCAAGCTCACCCGTCGAGCATAGTGTCGCCGCTCGTGCGTGTCGGTGGCCGAGCAGGTCGGCGATACTAGAGCCATGGACGCAAACCCGGTCGGACCGGTCGATGCCTCGCGGGTGCCTCGCTACGCGGGCCTGAGCACGTTCGCCAGGCTGCCCCGCCGCGAGGACGTCGACCGGATGGACGTCGCCGTGGTCGGCATCCCGTTCGACAGCGGAGTCAGCTATCGGCCAGGTGCGCGATTCGGCCCCGCGCACATCCGCCAGAGTTCCCGGTTGCTGCGGCCCTACAACCCGGCCCTGCGGGTGAGCCCGTTCGCTACCCAGCAGGTGGTCGACGCCGGCGACATCGCCGCCAACCCGTTCGACATCCAGCAGGCGATCGGCGAGATCGAGGCGGCCGCCCGGGAGCTCACCGCCGACGGCGCGAAGCTGCTGACCCTGGGCGGCGACCACACGATCGCGTTGCCCCTGCTGCGAGCGATGCATGCCCAGCACGGCCCGATCGCGGTGCTGCACTTCGACGCGCACCTGGATACCTGGGACACCTACTTCGGGGAGCCGTACACGCACGGCACGCCCTTTCGGCGGGCATCGGAGGAGGGCCTGCTGGATCGGGAGCACTGCCTGCACATCGGCATCCGCGGACCGCTCTACGATCCCAGCGACCTGCCGGAGTCGGCCGACCTCGGTTTTGCCACCATCCACTGCACGGAGCTGGAAGAGCTCGGCGTGCGCGGCACGATCGAGCGGATGCGCGACCGGCTGGCCGATCGTCCGGTCTACGTCTCGGTCGACATCGACGTGCTCGACCCGGCGCACGCCCCCGGCACCGGAACCCCGGAAGCCGGCGGCATGAGCTCGCGCGAGCTGCTCGCAATACTGCGCGGGCTAGCCGGTCTCACGGTCGTTTCCGCCGACATCGTCGAGGTGTCGCCGGCCTACGATCACGCCGAGATCACCGGTATCGCAGCGGCGCATGTCGGCTACGAGCTGCTGTCGGTACTCGCCGTCTGACGGCCGCTCCGCCGCGTCCCCTGACCCGGTCGTTTCCAATTAACCGATATGGTCCTTCCCAAAAACCGACCAGATGGTCCAGAGTATGTCCCATGACGAGCACCCAACCGCGGATCAGTGGAGTCGAAGCCCGATCCATCGACTACGTCCCGCTCAACGAACGGCATGGCAAGCTGTGGCATCTGGGCCCGCTGTGGTTCATGTCCAATGCCCAGATCGCCACGCTGGCAGTCGGCCTGATCAGCATCACCAGTGGTGGCAACCTGGTCTGGTCGCTGATCTCGATCGGACTTGGCACCCTGCTCGGGACGCTGTTCATGGCCTTCCACTCGGCACAGGGCCCGCAGTTGGGCCTGCCTCAGATGATCCAGTCGAGACCTCAGTTCGGCTATGTCGGCGCGCTGCTGGTCTGGCTGTTCGCCTACATCCAGTACGCGGGCTTCAATGTTTTCAACACGATTCTCGCCGGGCAGTCGATGAGCAAGACGGCGCACGGCAACACCAAGATGTGGGTCGTCATCATCACCGCCATCGCGTTCGTCATCGCGCTGGTCGGCTATGACCTGATCCACCGAGCCGAGCAGTTCCTGACCTACACCTTCCTGGTGGTCTTCGGCATCTTCACCCTGGTGGTGCTGTTCGGTCTGCACTACCCGGCGGGCTCGTTCACCCTGCACGGGTTCAAGTGGACGCCGTTCCTGGCCCAGTTCGGGGTGGTGGCCGGCTACCAGATCAGCTGGGCCATCTACGTCTCGGACTACTCCCGCTACCTGCCGCCGGACGTCACGGTACGCAAGACTTTCTACTGGACCTACTGGGGATCCGCGATCGGCGGGGCGTGGCTGATGATGCTCGGCACGCTGCTGGCGGGCTGGGCCGGTATCGAGAACTTCGACACCATCGGCGCCATCAACAAGGCCGGCGACAAGGTGTTCACCGGCTTCGGTGCGATCGTGCTGATCTTCTCGGCGCTGGGGTTGATCTCGGTCACCGCGCTGAACATGTACGGCGGGTCGCTGACCCTGATCAGCGCTATCGATTCCTTCAAGAAGGTCCGTCCCACCGCTGGCGTCCGGATCCTCACGATCGGGATCACCGCGCTGCTGTCGACCATCGGGGCGCTGGCCGCCACCGAGCACTTCCTCAGCAACTTCAACAACTTCCTACTGCTGGTGCTGTACCTGTTCATCCCGTGGACGGCGGTGAACCTGGTCGACTACTACGTCGTCCGGCGCGGGCACTACGCGATCGCCGAGATCTTCAACCCGAATGGCATGTACGGCCGGTGGGGTTGGCGGGGCATCATCTCTTACCTGGTCGGCTTCGCGGTCATGGTTCCGTTCTTCTCGGTCGGTACGCTGTTCGTCGGCTTCATCGCCAAGAAACTCGACGGTGCCGACATCTCGCTGTTCATCGGCCTGCCGGTGGCCGGCATCCTGTACTGGGTGTTGGCACGGTCTATCGACGTCGCTGGCGAGACCAGAATAGCGCTGGCCGAACAGGCTGAACTCGAACAAGCGGCCGGCCAGCACTAGCGGCCGTGATCGATGCCTGGCAAGCGGCGGAGGATATCCGGTCCGGTTCGCTGAGCGCGGTCGAGGCAGTGTCGACCGCGCTGGCCCGGATCGATGAGCGGGACGGTGAGCTGAACGCCTTCACCGTGCTGGTGGCCGAGCAGGCACGGGGTCAGGCCGCCGAAGTGGATCGTGGCCAGCGGACCGGGCCGCTGGCCGGTGTCCCGATCTCGGTCAAGGACCACGTCTGGGTTCGCGGGATGCCTGCCACCAACGGTTCCCGGGCATTGGCCGACCATATTGCCGGGCAGGATTGTGCCTGTGTCAGCAGGCTGATCGCTGCCGGCGCGATCATTGTCGGCAAGACCAACAACCCCGAGTTCTGCTACCGCGGTATCACCACCAATGATCTGTACGGCACCACCCGAAACCCGCGAGATCCGAGCCGGACGCCGGGTGGCTCCAGCGGCGGCGCGGCGGCCTCGGTGGCAGCAGGCATGGTGCCGCTGGCGATCGGCACCGATGGCGGTGGTTCGATCCGGATACCGTCAGCATTCTGCGGCACCTTCGGGCTCAAGCCGACGTTCGGCCTGGTGCCGAAGATGCCTGGCTTCCGGGGTTGGCCGACGCTGTCGGTGACCGGGCCGATCGCGTCCTCGGCCCGCGATCTGGCGCTGGCCCTGTCGGTGATGGCCGGTGCCTCGCCGCTGGACCCGTTGAGCTACCCGGCGCCAGCGGCTGACTACCTGCAGGCGGTCAGCGCGCCGGACTGGGCCGGCCTGCGAATAGCGGTGTCGGTCGATCTCGGTTTCGCCGAGCTGGATCCAGACGTCCGGCAGGCTTTCGGCGCCACCCTGGACCTACTCAGCGATGCCGGCGCGCCCGGAGCCGGTCGATCCGACCGAGCTCTGGGATTGCATAGCGATACCAGAGGGATTCGCCTCCGAGGGCCCGCTGGTGGCCAGCCATCCCGAACTGGTGGGCGCGGACGCCGCTGCGCTGGCTCTCGCCGGCGAGACGGTCAGCGCGCAGGCCTACCTGGATGCCCAGCATCGTAGGGCGGCGTTTACCCAGCAGTGGCAAGGGTTCTTCGCCGACTACGACCTGCTGCTCACGCCGACCATGCCGGTGACCGCCTTCGAGCTGGGCCGGCTGGCCCCGGCGACCATCGACGGCCGGCCGGTGCCGGAGTCCTTCGACGCCTGGTGTGCCCTTGCGCTGCCGGCCAACCTGGCCGGACTGCCGGCGGCCTCCGTCCCGGCCGGCACCGGTCGGGACGGTTTACCCGTGGGATTGCAGGTCATCGGGCCGCGCTGGGGCGAGGTGTCGGTGCTGCGTGCCGCCGCAGCGGCCGAACAGGCGCTGTCGAGCTAGCGGTCCACCGTGGTCTTCGGGCCGGTGAACCAGTTCTTGACCGAGACGTGCCAGGCGACCCACAACAGCAGCAGGGCACCGAGCACCACGATCGGCGTGTAGTTGACGAACTTCCACTCGAAGCCCTTGGTGAACGGCACGCCGCCGGACGAGGTCGGCAACAGCGCCACCACCGAGGTCACCGCGATCTCGGCGACCGCCACGATGCACATCCATCGGTACTTTTTGCCGAGCGTCCAACCACCTGGCGTGAAGTTCGAACCTGCTTTCCAGCGCAGGAAGATCGGGATCGCGAAGGCCACGTAGAGCCCGATCACGCCGATCGACACCACAGCGAAGAACGCGACCGGCACCGGCGCCCCCCCGATGTCGACCTTCACCAGTGCCGGCAAGGTCAGCAGCACCGCGATCACGGCCGACACGATCACGCCGTAGACCGGGACTCGGTTGGCGTTGAGCTTGGACCAGTACCGGGCACCGGGCACCGCACCGTCCCGGCTGAACGCGAACAGCATCCGGGTAGTGCTGGTCATACAGGCCACCGTGCAGAAGAACTGGCCGGCGGCCGAGATCAGCAGCACCGTACCGCCCCACTTGGTGGTCAGCGCCTGGCTGAAGATGACGTTCACCGCGCCGCCGCCCTTGGTGACGCCGTCCTGGTCCTGCACCGCGAACAGGAAGGCCAGCAGCAGTACCCAGCCGCCGATCGCGGAGTAGAAGATCGAGCGCCAGATGCCCTTCGCGGCCGAGTTCGCCGCGCTCTTGGTCTCCTCCGACAGGTGGGCCGAGGCGTCGTAGCCGGTAATCGTGTACTGGGTCAGGATCGCCGAGATAGGCAGCACATACAACAAGAAACCCGCACCGCTGGTGTGCCCGGCGAACAGCCCGCTGTTGTTCACGGTGTGGGTGAACACCGACGAGACGCTGGCGTGGTGATTGGGCACCAGGAACAGGATCAGCACCACCGCGCTGGCCCCGGCGACGTGCCACCAGACCGAGATGTTGTTCAGCACCGCCAGCAGATGGCTCGAGAAGATGTTGACCAGCGCGGCCAGGAACAGGATCACCACGAAGAGCAGGAAGACCCGGTTGAGGCTGTAATGACTCGCCCAGGACGTGCTGAACGCGCTCAGGGTGTAGTCGGTGAAGGTCGCGCAACCGTAGGCGACCGAGGCATCGATGGCGAGCAGGCCGATCAGGTTCAGCCACCCGGTGTAGTAGCCGGCTTTCGGGCCGCCGAGCTTGGAGGCCCACCAGTAGATGCCGCCGGAGGTGGGGAAGGCCGAGACCAGCTCGGACATGCACAGGCCGATGACCAAGATGAACGCCGAGATGATCGGCCAACCCCAGGCGATCGCCGCCGGCCCACCGTTGTTCCAGCCGAGGCCGAAACTGGTGAAACACCCAGCAAGAATAGAGATGATCGAGAACGAGATGGCGAAGTTGGAGAAGCCGGACCAGGAGCGGTTCAGCTCCTGCTTGTAACCGAGCTCGGCCAGCATCCGTTCGTCGTCGTTCAGTTCCGTTGCTTCGACCACAGTGCGACTCCTTGGTGAGCAGGTGTCGGAATAGTAGGCCCGGCTGACCTCAACGGTCTAGAGCCCAGACCTTTGTCGGGTATGTCAATGACAAACGTTGCTTCTTGATTACGGCAGGGTGAACTCATCGGACTGGAAGCCGTACCATTCAATTCGTGTCCCCAGAAGACAATCGTGATGATCCAGTACGGATAGGGCTGACGACCTATCGGGAGCCCGCACGCTGGGGGGTCTGGGACGAGCCGGCTGACCTGTTGCCGGCCAGCTATGCCCGTGCGGTGACCGCGGCCGGTGCGGTGGCGATGCTGCTGCCGCCGGGCGCCGACGCGGCGGTGAACGCGGTGCTGGACGGCCTGCACGGCGTGGTCATTTCCGGTGGCGCGGATGTCGACCCGGCACGCTACGCGGCGGTCCGTGACCCCAGCACCGGGCCGTCCAGGCCGGACCGGGACGGCTGGGAACTGGCGCTGGTACGGGCCGCGCTCAGTCGCCGGCTGCCGGTGCTGGCGATCTGCCGGGGGCTGCAGGTCCTCAACGTCGCTCTGGGTGGCAGCCTGATCCAGCACCTGCCCGATGTCGTTGACAATCAAGGGCATTGTCCCACCGTCGGGCTGCACGGCCGGCATCCGGTCAGCCTCCGGGCCGGCTCGCGGCTCGGTGTGGCACTGGGCGAGCGGGCCGAGGTCGCGACCTATCACCACCAGGCGATCGACCGGCTCGGAGCCGGTCTCGAGGCCGTCGGCTGGGCCGAGGACGGCACCATCGAGGCGGCCGAATGCGACCAGCAGGGCTGGACGGTCGGGGTGCAATGGCATCCCGAGGTCTTCGATGGCGCACCGCTGTTCGAGGCGTTCGTCCAGGCAGCGACGGCATATCGGGCGACGCCGGTGGGCGGCCATCGATGACCGACGGCAATGTCGAGGCGCTCTGGGCCCGGTCGGTGTTCTCGCCGGTGCCGGTTCGCAATGCCTTCGAGGTCACCGTCGAACGGCTGGCGCAGGGCATCCGGCTCGGCGTCCTGGTGGCCGGCGACCGGCTGCCACCGGAACGTGAACTGGCCGAGACGCTCGGGGTAAGCCGGGTCACCCTGCGCGAGGCGATCAAGGCATTGCGCGATGCCGGCCTGGTGCAGTCACGCCGAGGACGCGGCGGCGGGACCTTCGTGGTGGAGCCGCGAGCGCGCAAAGCCCGGTCGGCCAGCCAGATCGGCGAGTCCATCGCGCACAGCCTGGACGACGCGCTCGACCTGCGCCGAGTGGTGGAGCCCGGGGCCGCCGAACTCGCCGCCAGCCGGACGCTGACTGCCGGTGACCGGGCCAGCTTGCTGCGCTACCTGGCCGATGCGAGTGACTGCGCGCCGCAGCAGCGCCGGCTGGCCGACTCGCGGCTGCACCTGGCAATCGCTGCCACCGGGGGGAGCCCATCGGTGACCGCGATAGTCGCCGAGGTGCAGATGCGACTGGACGAGCTACTTCGCGCGATACCGGTTATCACAGCAAACATTGCACATTCCGATGTTCAGCATGCCTCGATCGTGGACGCCATCCTGGGCGGTCAGGCCGACCGGGCCCGTACCGAGATGGCTGATCACGTAGACGGGACCGCGGCCCTGCTGCGCGGATTTCTCAGCTGACGGTTCCCGAACCATCGGGTTGAAGGTATGTTGATCGCACCTTAAGCGAGAGGGCGTGGCCTGATGCCAGCACCGATGAGCGTCGAGACCTTGCGGATGGGGGTCGCCGACGGATCGATCGATACGGTCGTGCTCGCCCTGGTCGACCTGCAGGGGCGGCTGCAGGGCAAGCGGCTGGACGCCAGCTACTTCATGAACGACGTCCTGGACCACGGCAGCGAGGGTTGCAACTACCTGCTGGCGGTGGACGTCGAGATGAATACCGTCGACGGCTACCAGATCTCGTCCTGGGAACGTGGCTACGGCGACTTCGTGATGTCGCCCGATCTTGCCACCCTGCGCCCGATTCCCTGGCAGCCCGGCAGCGTCCTGTTGCTGTCGGACGTGCAGTGGCTGGACGGGACGCCGGTGCTGGAATCGCCTCGCCAGATCCTGCGCCGGCAACTGGACCGGTTGGCCGAGCGCGGCTGGACCGCCTTCGTCGGCACCGAACTGGAATTCATCCTTTTCGACGACACCTACGAGCAGGCCTGGTCACATCGCTACTCGGGATTGACCCCGTCCAACCAGTACAACGTCGATTACTCGATCCTGGGCACCAGCCGGGTCGAGCCGCTGTTGCGCGCCATCCGGCTGGGTATGCGCGATGCCGGCATGCAGGTGGAGTCGGCCAAGGGGGAGTGCAACCTCGGCCAGCACGAGATCGCCTTCAAGTACACCGATGCGCTGAGCACCTGCGACAACCACGTGATCTACAAGAACGGGGCCAAAGAGATCGCCGCGCAACACGGTTCGGCGTTGACGTTCATGGCGAAGTACGACGAGCGGGAGGGTAACTCCTGCCACGTGCACCTCTCGCTGCGTACCGCGGACGGCGACCCGGTGTTTGCCGGCGACCGGGCCGGCGGGGTGTCAGAGGTCTTCGAGCAGTTCCTGGCCGGCCAGCTTGCCGCCACCCGGGAGCTGAGCTACTTCTTCGCGCCGAACATCAATTCCTACAAGCGTTATCAGCCCGGCTCGTTCGCGCCGACGGCGCTTGCCTGGGGGGTCGACAACCGCACCTGCGCGATGCGGGTGGTCGGTCAGGGAGCTGGCCTGCGGTTCGAGAACCGGCTGCCCGGCGGGGACGTCAACCCCTACCTGGCGGTGGCCGCGATGATCGCGGCCGGGCTGCACGGCATCGACAATGAGCTGGTTCTGGAAGCACCGCTGGCGGGTAACGCCTACCTCAGCGACGCGCCGAGGGTGCCGACCACGCTGGCCGAGGCGGCCGGGCTGCTGGCCGGCAGTTCGATCGCCCGCGAAGGGCTGACCGATGCCGTGGTCGATCACTATGCCAATACCGCTCGGGTCGAGCTGGCCGCCTTCGACGCGGCGGTCACCGACTGGGAACGTATCCGCGGCTTCGAACGAATGTGAGTGGGACTGTCATGGCGCACGAGATCCTCAACCCGGCCACCGAGCAGGTGGTCGGCTCCGTCGAGTCCTATGACGCGGCGGCGGTGGATGCCGCGATAGCGCTTTCCCGCAAGGCTTTTGCCGATTGGCGCGCCGTCTCGCCCGGTGACCGGGCCAGGTTGCTGCGCCGGTTCGCCGAGGCGGTGGATGCCGACCTGGAGAACCTCGCCCAGCTCGAGGTAGCCAACTCCGGCCACCCGATCGGCAATGCCCGCTGGGAGGCCGGCAACGCCCGCGATGTCATCGCCTACTACTCGGCCGCACCGGAACGACTGATCGGCCAACAGATTCCGGTCGCGGACGGGATCGACATCACCTTTCACGAGCCGCTCGGCGTGATCGGCGTGATCGTGCCGTGGAACTTCCCGATGCCCATTGCCTCCTGGGGCTTCGCGCCGGCCCTGGCAGCCGGCAACACCGTGCTGCTCAAGCCCGCCGAGCTGACCCCGCTCACCGCGCTGCGGCTGGCCGAGTTGGCGTTGCAGGCGGGTATCCCGGAAGGTGTCTTCCAAGTCCTGCCGGGCAGTGGCAGCGTGGTCGGGCAGCGGTTCGTCGAGCATCCGGACGTCGCCAAGATCGTGTTCACCGGTTCCACCGAGGTCGGCCGGCAGATCATGGCCGGCTGCTCGGCGCGAATCAAGCCGGTGACCCTGGAACTCGGCGGCAAGAGCGCCAACGTGGTGTTCGCCGATGCGGATCTGGAACAGGCCGCGGCCACCGCGCCGTACGCGGTCTTCGACAACGCCGGCCAGGACTGCTGCGCCCGCTCGAGGATCCTGGTAGAGCGCGCTGCGTATGAGAACTTCCTGCAGTTGTTCGAGGTTGCCGTCCGGGCGGTAGTGGTCGGCGACCCGGCCAGCGAGCGGACCGAGATGGGGCCGCTGATCAGCGCTGCCCACCGCGAACGGGTAGCGGCATATCTCACCGACGAATCCATCGTTGCCTTCCGGGGTAGCGCCCCGGACGGTGCCGGCTACTGGTTCCCGCCGACCGTGCTGACACCCCGCACGCTGACCGATCCGGTGCTGCACGAGGAGATCTTCGGCCCGGTCGTCGCGGTGGTGCCCTTCGACGACGAGGCCGACGCGATCCGGATCGCCAACGACAGCCAGTTCGGGCTGTCCGGCTCGATCTGGACCCGGGACGTCGGTCGGGCGATCAGGGTCAGCCGGGGGATCGAGGTCGGCAACCTGTCGGTGAACTCGCATTCGTCGGTGCGGTACTCGACGCCGTTCGGCGGTTTCAAGTTGTCCGGCCTGGGCCGGGAGTTGGGGCCCGATGCCCCGTTGGCATTTACCGAAACCAAGAATGTCTTTATCTCTACGAAGGGTTAGGTGCAGTCGTGACCGGACGACTCGACGGTAAGGTCGCCGTGGTGACCGGGGCCGGCAGCGGTATCGGGCTGGCAACCGTCCGACGCTTCGCTGCCGAGGGTGCCAAGGTGGTGTGCGCCGACATCGACGCCGACGCCGGATCGGCCGCGGCCTCCGAGGTGAACGGGACCTTCGTGGCCGTCGATGTGACCGATGAGGAGCAGGTCCGGGCGCTGTTCGCCCAGGCGGTCGACACCTATGGCGGCCTGCACATCGCTTTCAACAACGCGGGAATCTCGCCACCGGAGGATGACTCGATCCTGACCACCGGCATCGAGGCCTGGGACCGGGTGCAGCGGGTGAACCTGACTTCGGTCTACCTGTGCTGTAAATACGCCATCGAGCGGATGCGTACGGGCGGCGGCGGGTCGATCATCAACACCGCCTCGTTCGTGGCGGTGATGGGTTCGGCGACGTCCCAGATCTCTTACACCGCAAGCAAAGGTGGCGTGCTGGCAATGAGCCGCGAGCTCGGCGTGCAGTTCGCGAGGGACGGCATCCGGGTGAACGCGCTGTGCCCCGGGCCGGTCAACACCCCGCTGTTGCAGGAACTGTTCGCCAAGGATCCCGAACGGGCGGCCCGCCGGCTGGTGCACATCCCGATGGGGCGCTTCGCCGAGCCCAGCGAGATCGCGGCCGCGGTGACGTTCCTGGCCAGTGACGATTCGTCGTTCATCACGGCGTCGAGCTTCTTGGTGGACGGCGGGATCAGCGCGGCCTACGTCACACCCCTCTAGCCCACCCCGCAGTCGCCACGGCCGAGGCGGCACTTTCACCGCCATCATCGAGGCGCCATCATCGAGGCGGCGCTTTTACCGCCATCATCGAGGCGGCACCACCGAGGCGGCGCTTTCTACGGCCATCATCGAGGCGGCACGTCTAGGACTGTCAGCACCGAGGCGGCACTTTCACCGCCACCATCGAGGCGGCACCTCCATCACTGTCAGCACCGAGGCGGCACGTCTGGGACTGCCGGCCAGGATGTCGCCATGTTCGAATCGGCTAGGTAGCCCGGTTGGAAGCGGGCAGGAGCGGGTTCATTGCCTGCTGAGGCGCTGGTTTTGTCGGGGTTTCTGGTCGGGGTCGATCCAGGGTGGCGGAATCCACCAGGGCAGGCCGTCGCGCATTTGGCCTCGCCAGCCGTGTTTGTCGAAGTCGCGGTGGTGTGGCGCGCATAGCAGAGGCTGTCGCGTGAATGGTGTGGTGGTGGTTCTGGGGTTGGTCCGGGGCGGGCCGGTTGGCCTGGTCAGGCCGGGTGTGCCTGTCGGAGTTTGAGGAGGTTGTGGGCGGTGCAGATC
>JALYVK010000172.1 GCA_030853265.1 Actinomycetota bacterium | reverse complement strand
CACTCGACGAACTTGAACGGACCGTTGCCGATCGGATTGCGGCCGAACTTCACCGGGTCCGCGAAGAAGGCTTTGGGCAGCGGGTCGAAGCCGTAGTAGCCGAGCTCGGACTCGAACGGGCTGTAGGGGTCGCTGAGCTCGACGGTGAACTCGGTCGGGCTGACCACCTTGAGGCCGCTCATCGTCTTGGCGGTGGGCGCCGGCGGCTTGGTGCCCTTGGGGCTGCCCTTCGGTGCGGACGGGCTGACCGCGTCATAACCCGCGATCGGGGCGAAGAAGCTGGAGTTCAGCGCGCCGTTGGGGGCGTAGGCCGCCCAGTTCCACGCATCGACGTAGCTCTGCGCATCCGCCGGCGTGCCGTCCTGGAAATTCCAACCGGGCTTGAGCTTGATGTCGTAGTTCTTGGCGTCGGTGGTGGTGATCGACTCGGCCGTGTTCATCTCCGGCTTCGCGGTGTCGACGTTGAAGTTCACCAAGTGCGAGAAGACGGCCTCGACAACGCGGTGACCACCGTCCTCGTTGGTGTTGGAGGGGATCAGCGGGTTCTGGGGCTGTACGTCGTCGATGGTGATGGCGCCGTTCGCGTTGCTGCTCCCCCCGCTGCCGCTGCTACCCCCGCTGCTGCTGCAGCCCGCGACGAGCATCACTGCCGCCACCGGAAGCGCAACAATCGCCGCACACCGTCTTACCCGCATCCCTGGATTCCTCTCGAGTGATGACATTGCCCGCCGCACCGGTCTCGTGCCCGGGTTCAACGACCGCGACCGTGTTGCGGCCGAGGCTCGGGGGAACGATAGCCCCGCTCGCGACTGCGCGACGGTGCGCAGCGGTAACGATGTTGTGTCGATCGTGTGAGGCGTCAGTGTGATGCGAGCCATAACGCGGAAATGCCGACCGCCTGGGCGGTCGACACCATGTCCCGCGAAGATTCAGCGCACACCGTAAACATCGCCTCGTAGTCGAACGGAGAGCACGTAGACGGTGTGGGCCGCCTCGTCGAGACGGTAAACGACGCGGTAGGTGCCGAGGTGGGCCGACCGACTGCCCTCGTACGGGCCCGAGAGCTCGCCACCGAGGCGATAGGGGTTGATTGGTAGACGCTCAGTGATGAAGGTGTAGGCCGCCCAGGCGACAGCCTCTGGAAGGTCCCGTTGCAGTGCCCGCCGCGCTGGACCGGTCAGTTCGACCGTCCAGCGATCCATCACGCGTTGGCGCGGTGGCGTGCCAACATCGCTTCGTGCAGCTCGCTGGCGTTGAGCGTATTTCCGCTGCGCACGTCGTCCTGTGCTTGCCGGATGTCCTCCACAGCTGCAGGATCGGAGAGGATGGCGATCGTTTCTCGCAATGCGGCCAGCTCAGCGTGTGACACCAATACCGCAGCCGGCTCACCGTTGCGGGTGATGTCCACATGGTCCTGGGTGGTCACCACTGCTGCTACCAGCTCCGATAGCCGAGCCTTCGCGTCCGTAACAGTCATCGTTTCTGACATGGTTCGAATTATAGTCCGAGCACAGGCTACATGCCACTGCGCTCGCACCGCGGGCGCTCAGCGCGTTGCAATCAGGAGCAGAGCGACCGCCGGCGGCCGGGTTGAGCGCTCTCCTCCTGCGGTGACCGCGATTTGGCGTTCGTCCACCGTAAAGCCCAGGGTCTGCAGCAATTTGCTGGTTTGCGTCAGTAGATCGGCATCGTGCAGCCGAACGACCAGACGGCGCGCTGTGGTACCCGCGCACACCGCGACCAGCGCGGGCTCTCCGTCGCCGAGGTAAATGGCATCGGGTTGCGGAAGTGCTGCGGTCAGGGTGCCTTGCACCACCCGCACGCCGACCGCTGCGGCGCCCAGCTCCCCCGGTATGACAGCGCACCGGAGCGGATCGGGCTCAGCGACGAGCACCGCCGCTCCTCGACTGACACAGCCCGCAGTCACGGCAGCCGCCCGCGCGCCGGTCACCCACACCAGCTGGCCGGGGCGGGGGGCGACGTAGGCGCAGATGCTTGCCATCACCTCCTGGTCGTGCGAGACGGTCGGCGATGGGTATTCGCTTCCGAAGATCCAGCCCAACCGTGGTACTGCCCGCAGGTCGTGCAGGCACAGCACGACGTTGGGCTCGCGCCAGGTCCCTGCGGCGGCCTCGGCGAGACTTACCACGCTGACGCGTTCGTGCTGCCCGCCGAGGTCCTCGGCGATCACCAAGGTGCGCTCCCAGCCATGCAGCGTCAGCGCCAGCTCGGCCGGCCCGGCGCCGGGGGCCGTAAGGACTGCGACTGCGCCCAGGGCCCGACACACGTTGGCGGCCGGGCGCAG
>JALYVK010000010.1 GCA_030853265.1 Actinomycetota bacterium | reverse complement strand
GGCTCGGGCTGGCCGGCCGGGCAGGCGCTGTTGGACGCCGCGTACCACCCGTGGCCGAGCGCACTGGCCGCTGCGGCGGCGGCCGCCGGTGCCACCGTGGTCAGCGGCGCGTCGATGCTGCTGTTCCAGGCGGCCCGGCAGGTCGAGCTCATGACGGGGAGTGCAGCTCCAGTCGAGGCCATGCGAGCAGCGCTGCTGGCAGCTGCCCCGGGCTGCGGCGCATGATCCGTTCCTCGGCCACCCGCAGGTCGGCCGGGGTGTCCACGTCGGCTCCGTTGGCGTCGAAGTCCGGGACGTGCGCGACATCGCGACCCTCGTACAGCGCGCGGACCGGCAGGCCGGCCGGATCGCCGAGGCCGTCCAGCGCCTGCAAGAGCGCGGCCGTCCGCCAGACCGAGGCCAGGTAGTTGGTTCGGCCGGTGGTGTCGACCAGCACCCCGGCGTCCCGGCCGACCAGCGTCACGCACTCGCGCAGGGTGTCCAGCGCAGGCCCGATGAACGGCAGGTCGGCCGCCAGCACCGCGACGGTGGGCTGGCTGATCCTGGCGGCTGCCTCGGCGATCGCCGCCACCGGGCCGGCACCCGGCGGCCGTTCCCGGCAGAACAGCGGGCTGCCCAGCGCGATCCGGTTCGGACCCACCACGATCCGGCTGCTGGCGCCGCTGACCGCCAGCAGGACGTGGTCGGCCAGCGGCCAGCCGGCCAGCGGGATGGAGGCCTTCGCGCCGCCCACGCTGCCACCCAGTCGAGCGCCCTGACCGCCGGCCAGCACGATCGCGTCATAGCGCAGCCGATCCCGGATCCGGTTCACCGAAAGCTCCGACTCGGCGACCAGCTCGGGGACGCCGAAGCCCCGCCGCATGGTCAGCGCCAGCTCGAAGCACGACCCGGCCTGGTCGTGGTCGCCGTACTGGAACCACCGCCTGCCCACCTGCTGCAGCGTGCTGGCCTGCCGGCTCCGGCTGCGGGCGTGCTTCCAGGCCATGGTGTGCAACCGGTCGACGGCGTCCAACTCGTGGCGCCATAGATACAGCCCGGCCGTGCTCAGCAGCACCTGCCAGGGATCCTGGCGGACCGACGGATCATCGAGCAGTGGCCGGGATTCGGCGATGGCCTGATCGAGTTGTCCGAGCAGCGGCAGCAGGAACAACCGCTCGACCGGTCCGGCCTGCGACAGGGCGGCCTCGATGAGTCGCCGATCGGTCAGCACCGGCGTCAGGGTGCTCGGGTCGATCGTCCAACCGGCGATTTTTTCCACGTTCACCATGATGCTGGACTCCACTGACGATTCGGGGCAGCCGGGTCTGGAAGACTTCGGGTGTGCTGCGCTGGATGACTGCTGGTGAATCCCACGGCCCTGCCCTGGTCGCGATCCTGGAGGGTCTGCCGGCCGGCGTGCTGGTCAGCACCGCCGACCTCGCGACCGACCTGGCCCGCCGCCGGCTCGGCTACGGCCGGGGCGCCCGGATGAAGTTCGAGCAGGACGAGGTCGAGCTGACCGGTGGCGTCCGGCACGGCGTGACGATGGGCGGCCCGGTCGCCGTCCGGATCGGCAACACCGAATGGCCCAAGTGGGAAACCGTGATGGCCTCGGATCCGGTCGACCCCGAGGTGCTGGCAGCCCAGGCCCGCAACGAGGCGCTCACCCGGCCCCGGCCCGGACACGCCGACCTGGTCGGCATGCAGAAGTACGACCTCGACGATGCCCGGCCGATCCTGGAGCGGGCCAGCGCCCGCGAGACGGCCGCCCGGGTCGCGCTGGGCATGCTGGCCAAGAAGTTCCTGGCCCAGGTCGCCGGCGTGCAGGTGCTCAGTCACGTCACCGCGATCGGGTCGGTGGCCGTCGACGGCGCGACCCTGCCCCAGCCCGGTGACCTGGATCGGATCGACGCCTCCGACGTGCGTTGCCTGGACGCCGAGGCCGGCCAGGCGATGATCGCGCTGATCGATGAGACCAAGCGGGCCGGCGACACCCTGGGCGGCGTGGTCGAGGTGGTCGTGCATCACCTGCCACCAGGGCTGGGCAGTCACATCCAGTGGGACCGGCGGCTGGACTCCCGGTTGGCGGGTGCCCTGATGGGCATCCAGGCGATCAAGGGCGTCGAGGTCGGCGACGGTTTCGAGCTGGCCCGGACGCCCGGTTCGCTGGCGCACGACGAGATCGAGCGGGACGCCGACGCCGTGCTGCGGCGGCGCTCGCACCGGGCCGGCGGCATCGAGGGTGGCATGTCCACCGGCGAGGTGTTGCGGGTCCGCGCCGCGATGAAGCCGATCTCCACGGTGCCGCGTGCGCTGGCCACCGTCGACGTGGCCAGCGGCGAGCCGGCGGTGGCCATCAACCAGCGTTCGGACGTCTGCGCGGTGCCGGCCGCCGGGGTGGTGGCTGAGGCGATGGTCGCGCTGGTGTTAGCCGAGGCGGTGCTGGAGAAGTTCGGCGGCGATTCGGTGCGCGAGACCGCCCACAACCTGGCCGGCTACCTGGCCCGGCTGGCCGAGCGGAAGATGAGCTCGGGCGAGCCGGCCTGATGCCACCGCGCGCCGTGCTGATCGGGCTGCCCGGGGTGGGCAAGTCCACCGTCGGTGCCCGGTTGGCCCGGCAGCTGGCGGTGCCGTTCGCCGATTCCGACCAGCTGGTCATCGAGCGGGCCGGCCGTAGCGTCACCGAGATCTTCACCGAGGACGGCGAGCCGGCCTTCCGGGAGCTGGAAGCGGCGGCGATCCTGGCCGCGCTGGCGGATTTCGACGGGGTGCTGGCACTCGGCGGAGGAGCGGTCACCACCGCCGCGGTTCGCGACGCGCTGGCCGACTCGACGGTGCCGGTGGTGCTGCTGACCGCCGGTGAGGCGGAGTTGCTGCGCCGGATCGGGCTCAGCAGGCACCGGCCGCTGCTGGCCGAGGACCCGCCCCGCCAGCTGGCCGAGCTGGTCCGGACCCGGGCCGCGATCTTCCGACAACTGGCTGGCATCACGGTGGAGACGGCCGGCCGCCCGGTCGATGCCGTGGTGCGGGTACTGCATCAGCAACTGACGAAGGAGCGCGCGTGACAGAGTCCGCCACCCGCATCGAGGTGCGCGGGGCCCAACCGTATGAGGTAGTCATCGGCACCGGCCTGCTCGGTGAGTTGGCGCCGTTGCTCAGCGGTGCCCAGCGGGTGGCGATCATCCACCCGCCGACCCTGCGGGTGAGCGCCGAGGCCGTCCGCGACGATCTGGTGGCGGCCGGTTTCGAATGCCAGGCCATCGAGATCCCGGACGGTGAAGAGGCCAAGACGCTGGCGGTCGCCGGCTTCTGCTTCGACGTGCTGGGCCAGGTCGGTTTCACCCGCAGCGACGCGCTGGTCGGGCTGGGCGGCGGAGCGACCACCGACCTGGCCGGCTGGGTCGCGGCGAGCTGGCTGCGTGGCGTACGGATCGTGCAGGTGCCGACCACGCTGGCCGGCATGGTGGACGCGGCGGTCGGCGGCAAGACCGGCATCAACACCGAACGGGGCAAGAACCTGGTGGGGGCCTTCCACCCGCCGGTCGGCGTGCTGTGCGACCTGTCGGCGCTGGCCACCCTGCCGACCAACGACTACATCGCCGGGCTGGCCGAGGTGGTCAAGTGCGGCTTCATCGCCGATCCGGCGATCCTTGAGCTGATCGAGGCGGATCCGGCCGCGGCCACCGTCGCCGGCAACCCGATCGAGCGCGAGCTGGTGGAGCGCTCGGTACGGGTCAAGGCGCGGGTGGTGTCGCAGGACCTGACCGAGCAGGGGCTGCGCGAGATCCTGAACTACGGCCACACCCTGGGGCATGCCATCGAGGCGGCCGAGCGCTACACCTGGCGACACGGCGCGGCGGTCTCGATCGGCCTGGTGTACGCGGCCGAGCTGTCCCGGGCGATGGGTCGGCTGGACGATGCGACCGCCGACCGGCACCGGCGGATCCTCAGCTCGCTACGGTTGCCGGTGAGCTATCGGGCCGGGTCCTTCGAGCGGCTGCTGGATTCGATGAAGGTGGACAAGAAGGCCCGCGGCAACCGGCTGCGGTTCGTACTGCTGGACGGCCTGGCCAGACCGGTCACGGTGGATGACCCGGATCCGGCGCTGCTGGCGGCGGCCTATGCGGAAGTGGGAGTCGAGTGAGCGCGCAACAAGCCGAACAACAACCGGTACTGGTGCTGAACGGTCCCAATCTGGGCCGGCTGGGCACCCGCGAGCCGGCCGTCTACGGCAGCACCAGCCATGCCGAGCTGGTCGCCCTGTGCGTGCGGGCCGGCGCCGAGCTGGGCCTGGCCGTCCAGGTGCGCCAGACCGAGTCCGAGGCCGATCTGCTGGACTGGCTGCACGAGGCGGCCGATACCCGGACGCCGGTCATCATCAATGCCGGCGCGCTGAGCCACACCTCGATCGCGCTGCGCGACGCGGCAGCGGAACGGACCGCACCGCTGGTCGAGGTGCACCTGTCCAACATCCACGCCCGCGAGGAGTTCCGGCACCATTCCTACCTGTCGGCGGTCGCCTCCGGGGTGATCGTCGGGCTGGGCGTCGAGGGCTACGTGCTGGCCCTGAGCTGGTTGTCCTCCACCATGGCGCAGGTGTCCCGAGATGAAACCTAAGCTGTTCAACGTGCAACGGTGGCGTGGTCTCGAGGCAATCCCGAACGGCTGGGGACGCTGCGTGGCGACCATCGGCGTGTTCGACGGCGTGCACCTGGGGCATCAGCAGATCATCGGCCGGGCCAGGCAGCTGGCCGACGAGCGGGGCCTGCCGGCAGTGCTGGTGACCTTCACCCCGCACCCGTCCGAGGTGGTACGCCCGGGTACCCATCCGGCGCTGCTGACCAGCAACACCCGCAAGGCGGAGCTGGCCGAGGCGCTGGGTGTGGACGTGGTGGTGTTCCTGCCGTTCACGCTGGAATTCTCCCGGCTCAGGCCGGAGCGGTTCGTACACGAGGCGGTGGTCGCCGACCTGCACGCCTCGGCGGTGGTGGTCGGTGACAACTTCCGGTTCGGGCACAAGGCCGAGGGCGACATCGCCACCCTGGCCGAGCTCGGCCGGCGCTGGGGATTCGACGCCGAGGGGGTTGCGTTGCTGAACAACGGCGCCCACCCGATCTCCTCCACCTACATCCGTTCCTGCGTGCAGGCCGGTGACCTGGCGGCGGCCACCGCGGTGCTCGGCCGGCCGCACCGGCTGGACGGGGTGGTGGTGCGCGGCGACCAGCGTGGCCGGGACCTGGGCTTTCCGACGGCGAACCTGCGCGCCGAGCCGTTCGCCGCGGTGCCGGCCGACGGGGTCTATGCCGGCCGGGTGGTCCGGATCGACGAGTGGGGCAACACCCGCGCGGACGAGCCGGCCCGGGTGGCCGCTATCTCGGTCGGCACCAACCCGACGTTCGAGGGGCTGCACCAGTCGGTGGAGGCCTACATCCTCGACTTCGACGGCGACCTGTACGGGCAGAACCTCGGGATCGAGTTCGTGCACCGGCTACGGGGTATGGAGCGCTTCGACTCGATCGGCGAGCTGGTCGTCCAGATGGCCGCCGACGTGCAACGGACCGGGGAACTGCTCAATTCACAAAAACAGCCATAACGTCTACAAACATGTGCTAGACACGCTTTCCGTCGACGACCATCATTTTGGTACCAAAGGGACAGTTGCCGCTAGGCCGGGTACCTGCCGCCGGCCGTATCGACCTGATGGAGCTGATCCGCGATGCGAAAGATCCTCACCCTGCTCGCGGCCCTGGTGAGTGCCTGCGGCCTTGCCGTGGTCACCTCGGGAAATGCCTCCGCTCTCGGCGGCGAGACGCTGGGCTGCCGGGTCATCGCCGGCACCCCCTACTACCAGGACTGCTACAACCCCGGGCCGTCCGACACGTATTACGTCGTGAACTTTCTGGTCCAGAACGAGACCGGAGCGTCCACCTACACCTGGTACATCTCCGGTGCCCCTTCAGGTTCCAGCATTGCGGACGGCTGCACCTCGACCGCCAACCAGTGCGCGGTCAGCGTGCCCCGCACCGGCGGTGACGTGTACGTCTCGGTGGTGCTGACCCAGGGCGCCTCCTCCGAGACCCTGTCCTCGCACGCCGACATCGAGGACTACTGCGGGCCGGTCCTGTGCTGACGGGCTGACCCGTCACAACTGCTATCCTTCGGGTGGCACCAGCAGTTTTGTGGTGCCCACGCAGTGTGCGTTTGTCACCCATCGTGCGGTAAACCGATGGGGCGTGCCCTGCACCAGGTTGAAGGAGTCTCGGCAGTGCCGCTGACCAGCGAAGTCAAGAAACAACTCATCACCGAGTACGGAGCTTCGGAGACCGACACCGGTTCGGCCGAGGTGCAGGTCGCGATGCTGAGCCGTCGGATCTCCGACCTCACCGAGCACCTGAAGCTGCACAAGCACGACCACCACAGCCGTCGTGGTCTGCTGTTGCTGGTTGGTCAGCGCCGCCGGCTGCTGAACTACCTCACCAAGACCGACGTCAACCGGTACCGCTCGATCATCGAGCGGCTCGGCTTGCGCCGATAGCTCTACCGCGGGTGGCTCCGGCTGGAGCCGCCCGCGATCTCGTTTCACGAAGCTAGACAACTCAATCCACAACGCCGGAGCAGGGCACTTGTCACGAGCACCCCAGGTGCCGATGCAGTGCGGCTCACCCGAGGTCGGTCCTCGGTAGTGGCGTCCTGACCTTGCCGGTGGCACTCGCCGCCCGGACCAGTCAGGCGCTTCGATCGAAGACCGGCACCGCACCCGCCGACGAATCGGCGCAACGAGTGCAGACGTGCACCTGCCCAGCCCGGCTCCCGTAACAGCACGCCATCGAAAATGCGTGCTGCAACAGAGAGGCGGACTCCTATGTCCGAAAACGACGTCACTGAAACAGTGGCCGTCATCGAGAACGGTTCCTTCGGAAACCGTACGATCCGGTTCGAGACCGGACGACTGGCCAAGCAGGCCGCAGGCTCGGTCGTGGCCTACCTGGACGACGACACCATGCTGCTGTCGGCCACCACTGCCGGCAAATCCCCCAAGGACCAGTTCGACTTCTTCCCGCTGACGGTGGATGTCGAGGAGCGGATGTATGCCGCCGGCCGGATCCCCGGCTCGTTCTTCCGTCGGGAGGGACGCCCGTCCGAGGACGCGATCCTCACCTGCCGGCTGATCGACCGCCCGCTGCGGCCGACCTTCATCAAGGGCCTGCGCAACGAGGTCCAGGTCGTCATCACCGTGATGGCGCTCAACCCCGACCACGCCTATGACGTGCTGGCGATCAACGCCGCGTCCGCGTCCACCCAGATCTCCGGCCTACCGTTCAACGGCCCGGTCGGTGCCACCCGGGTCGCGCTGATCGACGGCCAATGGGTCGGCTTCCCGACGCACACCGAGCTCGAGCGAGCGACCTTCGACATGGTCGTCGCCGGTCGACTGCTGGATTCCGGCGACGTTGCGATCATGATGGTCGAGGCCGAGGCCACCGAGAACGCCATCGAGCTGGTTGCCGGCGGTGCCACCAAGCCGACCGAAGAGGTCGTCGCGGATGGGCTGGAGGCGGCCAAGCCGTTCATCGCCGCCCTGTGCCGCGCGCAGTCCGAGCTGGCTGCCGCCGCTGCCAAGGAGACCCGGGAGTTCCCGGTCTTCCTGGACTACCAGGACGACGTGCTGGCCGCGATCACCGACGGTTACTCAACCGCGACCGCCGCCGCGCTGACGATCGCGGACAAGCAGGATCGCGAGACCGAGCTGGACCGGATCAAGGACGAGGCGAAGGTCGCGCTCGCGCCCCAGTTCGAGGGTCGCGAGAAGGAGATCGGCGCCGCCTACCGCTCGCTGAACAAGTCGCTCATCCGCCAGCGGGTGCTGCGCGACAAGGTGCGCATCGACGGCCGTGGCCTGACCGACATCCGGACGCTGTCCGCCGAGGTCGAGGTCGTCCCGCGGGTGCACGGTTCGGCGCTGTTCGAGCGCGGCGAGACCCAGATCATGGGCATTACCACGCTGAACATGCTCGGCCTGGAGCAGAAGCTCGACACCCTGAGCCCGACCCGGACCAAGCGCTACATGCACAATTACAACTTCCCGCCGTACTCCACCGGTGAGACCGGTCGGGTCGGCTCGCCCAAGCGCCGCGAGATCGGCCACGGCGCGCTGGCCGAGCGGGCGCTGGTGCCGGTGCTGCCGTCGCGCGACGAGTTCCCCTACGCGATCCGGCAGGTGTCCGAAGCCCTCGGCTCCAACGGTTCCACCTCGATGGGTTCGGTGTGTGCCTCGACGCTGGCGCTGCTCAACGCCGGCGTGCCGCTGAAGGCCGCCGTCGCGGGTATCGCGATGGGTCTGATCTCCGACACCGTCGACGGTAAGACCGAGTACGTGGCGCTGACCGACATCCTCGGTGCCGAGGATGCCTTCGGTGACATGGACTTCAAGGTCGCCGGTACCAAGGAGTTCGTGACCGCTCTGCAGCTGGACACCAAGCTGGACGGGATCCCGTCCGAGGTGCTGGCCGCCGCGTTGTCGCAGGCTCGGGACGCCCGGCTGCACATCCTGGACGTGATGGCCGAGGCGATCGACCGTCCGGATGAGATGAGCCCGTACGCCCCGCGCGTCACGGTCGTGAAGATCCCGGTCGACAAGATCGGCGCGGTGATCGGCCCGAAGGGGCAGATGATCAACGCGATCCAGGACGAGACCGGCGCGCAGATCACCATCGAGGACGATGGCACGATCTACGTCGGCGCCTCCGACGGTCCGTCCGCCGAGGCGGCGGTGGATCGGATCAACGCGATCGCCAACCCGCAGATGCCCAAGGTCGGCGAGCGGTTCCTGGGCACGGTCGTCAAGACCGCGGCCTTCGGCGCCTTCGTCTCGCTGCTGCCGGGCAAGGACGGCTTGGTGCACATCTCCAAGCTCGGCAACGGCAAGCGGATCGGCAAGGTCGAGGACGTGGTGAACGTCGGCGACAAGCTGCAGGTCGAGATCACCGAGATCGATCAGCGCGGCAAGATCAGCCTGGTACCGGTCGCCGAGAACGCCACCGAGTCGGCTCCGGCCGAGCCGGTCCCAGCCGCCGCGGAGTAAGCAAGCCCTGTAGCAAGCGGGTCACTAGCAAGCAGGCCCAGTAGCAAGCACGAAGGCGGTCATCCGGAGCGATCCGGGTGGCCGCCTTCGTCGTGCCTGCCCAGCTATATATCTTGACGGTTATATATCGAGCTGGGTATGTTTCTCGGCATGGACGCGCTGCTACATGCTTTGGCTGACGAGAACCGGCGCACGATCTTGGAGCGGCTGCGAGTAGGACCGGCCACGGCAGGTGAGCTGGCAGGGCAGTTGTCGATCGCGCAGCCCGGGGTGTCGCGGCACCTGCGGGTGCTGCGCGAAGCCGAACTGGTCGAGGTCCGGCACGAGGCCCAGTGGCGGATCTACTCACTCCGTCCCGAGCCCCTCGCCGACATCGACGCCTGGCTCGGTCATTACCGCGACCTGTGGGAGCAGCGGCTGGGCGCCCTGCATACCGAGATTGCTCGAGGCAAGCACGATCACCGGAGGACGACATGACAATCCCGCACACCGGCAGCCAGCTCATCGGCAGCCTTCGAGCCGAGAACGGTAAGGGGGTGGTCCGGATGGAGGAGGTCTACGACACGAGCATGCCGGACCTGTGGTCGGCGCTGACCCAGCCCGATCGGCTGTCCCGTTGGCTTGCCGAGGTCTCCGGCGACCTGCGACTGGGCGGCCGCTTCCAGGCCCGATTCACCAGCGGCTGGGACGGGCCCGGGCGGGTGGCCGGGTGCGAGCCGCACAGCCATCTTCTCGCGATCATGAATCCCGGACTCGAGGATGAAACGCAGATCGAGGCAACGCTGACCGCCGAAGGCGATCGGACGCGGTTGGTGATCGAAGAACGCGGGCTTCCGCTGGACGCGGTGGCGGCGCACGGAGCCGGCTGGCAGGCCCACGTCGAGGATCTCAGTTCCCATCTGGCTGGACGTGACGCGGCCGATTGGGTCGAGCGCTGGACCGAGCTCATCCCGAAATATCGGGAGCTCGCAGCGGAGGTCGCGCAGCGGGACTGACGGCATTGCGACAAGCACCGAGGGCGGTCACCTGAAGATCTGGGTGGCCGCCTTTGTCGTGCTAGGACCGGGTTCGGGACGCTCCTAGCCCGCGGGAATGAGAGCTGCTTCACCGTCGTTGGAGCTCTTCAGTACTCTAATCTCTTCTATGTCCATAGGAATTACAGCGCCTATCGTAAAGCGGCGCAACTAGCCGTCCACTGACACCACCGGAGGTATCTCGACATGTCGAACGCCCGCACCCGCCGCACCCGAGGCGTGGTATTGCTGACCGTGGCCGGACTCGCCGCGATCGGGCTGACGGCATGCTCGTCATCCACGTCCTCAGCCAGTTCTGGCAAGAAGCTCTCGATCGTCGCGTACTCCGTTCCCAAGCCTGCCTATGACGCCCTCGAGGCCGCCTTCGGCAAGACCAGCCAGGGCAACGGCGTCAGCTTCAGCGCGAGTTATGGTGCCAGCGGTGACCAGAGCCGCGCCGTGTCGAACGGCCAGAAGGCCGACTACGTGGCGTTCTCGATCCTGCCCGACCTCACCAAGCTGGTACCGAGTTTCGTCGACAGTGGCTGGGATTCCGGCGCCACCAAGGGCCTGGTCTCGGACTCCGTGGTGGTCATCGCGGTGCGCAAGGGCAACCCGAAGAGCATCAAGGGCTGGGACGACATCGTCAAGCCCGGTGTCAAGATCGTCTCGCCGGATCCGGGCTCGTCCGGTTCGGCGAAGTGGAACCTGCTGGCGGCCTTCGCACACGGCTACATCAACGGAGGCGGCGAGGCCGGTGGTGAGGCCTACCTGAAGAAGTTCGCCGCCAACCTGGTCAGCAAGCCGTCCAGCGGAGCCAATGCGACGCAGACCTTCCTGGCCGGCACCGGCGACGTGTTGATCTCCTACGAGAACGAGGCGATCGGCGCTCGGCAGAAGGGTCAGTCGTTGGACTACGTGGTTCCCGATGACAGCTTCCAGATCGAGAATCCGGCGGCTGTCACGAAGGATGCCCCGCAGTCGGCCAAGGACTTTCTGAGCTTCATCGAGAGTGCCGCCGGCCAACAGGTCTTCGCCAGCAAGGGCTACCGGCCGGTGCTACCGGGCGTGGCGGCCGGCACCGTGCAGGGCGCGAACGACCCGAACAACCCGTTCCCGACGGTCAAAACGCTGACCACGATCACCGAGCTGGGCGGTTGGGGCTCGGTGAACACCAAGTACTTCGACAAGACCAACGGCATCATCACCACGATCCTGGCCTCCTCCGGATGAGTCTGGCGACCGAGCCGGCCGCCGCGCCGCTACCGGCGCGGCAGGTCGGCGGCGGTACGCCACAGCAACAGCGACTCGGTCTGATCTCCGGTGCCGGACTCGGCGTGGCGGTGCTCTGGCTGAGCCTGCTGGTGCTGCTCCCGTTGGCCGCGGTAGTCGTGAAGGGGACCGGTGCCGGCTGGTCCGGATTTTCCAGCGCCTTCACCAACCGCGAGGCGTTCACCGCCATCCGGCTGACGGTGCTGTGCTCGCTCGGCGTCAGCCTCGTCAATGCCGTGATGGGCACGGTGATCGCCTGGGTGCTGGTGCGCGACGACTTTCCCGGCAAGCGGCTGCTCGAAATCCTGATCGACATCCCGTTCGCGCTGCCGACGATCGTCGCGGGGCTGGTCCTGCTGAGCCTGTACGGGCAGCAGAGTCCGGTAGGCATCAACGCCTACGGCACCCGTCCGGGCATCCTGCTGGCGTTGCTGTTCGTCACGCTGCCGTTCGTGGTGCGTACGGTCCAGCCGGTGCTGCTCTCGCTGGAGACCGATGCCGAAGAGGCCGCCCGCTCGCTCGGCGCGAGTCCGTTCACGACCTTTCGCAGGATCGTGCTGCCCGGGTTGCTGCCGGCCATCGTCTCCGGGTCGGCGCTGGCCTTCGGCAGGGCGATGGGGGAGTACGGCTCGGTGGTGCTGATCTCGGGACAGTTGCAATACAAGACCGAGGTCGCCTCGAGCTACATCTACAAGCAATTGCAGGACGATAACCTGGCCGGCGCTGCCGCGACCGCGGTCGTCCTGCTGGTCATCAGCCTGCTGGTCATCTCGCTGCTCGGGTTCCTGCAGCGCTGGACGGCCCGCCGTGGCTAGCACCACCGCGCTGCGGACCTCCCGCCGTTCACGCTGGCTCCTGCGACTGGTGTCGGTCGGCTACGTCGGAGTGCTGGTGGTGATCCCGCTGGGCGTGGTGCTGTGGCGGACCATCCAGCAGGGCCTGTCGACGTTCGCGGACTCGGTCACCGGATCCGAGGCGGTGCATGCCTACAAGTTGACCGCGATCGTGGCGGTGTCGGCCGTCATCCTGAACACCGTGTTCGGGGTCGGCGCGGCGCTGCTGCTGGCCCGTTTCCGCTTTCCGGGTAAGTCCATTCTCAATGTGCTCATCGACCTGCCGATCTCGGTGTCACCGATCGTCGCGGGCCTCGCGCTGATCCTGGTGTTCGGCTGGCAGACCGGTTGGTTCGGCCATGACCTGCAGAACGCGGGCATCCAGATCATCTTTGCAACGCCGGGCATGATTCTGGCAACGACCTTCGTCTCGCTGCCGCTGGTGCTGCGCGAGGTGCTACCGGTCCTCAACGAGACCGGGCTGGAGCAGGAACAGGCGGCCCGCTCGCTCGGTGCCAGCGCACCGCAGCGGCTGCGCCGGATCACCCTGCCGACCATCAAGTGGGCGTTGGCCTACGGCATCGTGCTCAGCCTGGCGCGCTGCCTCGGCGAGTTCGGCGCGGTGCGGGTGGTGTCCGGGGACGTGGTGGGCCAGACCCAGACGGTGACGCTGCTGGTCGACGAGCGCGCCGAGCAGTTCGAGCCGGGCGCCTATCAGCTCTCGGTGGTGCTGATCGCCGTAGCCGCTCTCAGCATCGTGGCAATCTCCCTGCTCCGGCCGAAGGAGAAGTGACTGATGGGTATCGCGGCGCACAACATCGTTAAGCGGTTCGGCGATTTCGTCGCGCTGGACGACGTGAGCGTGCACGTCGGCAGCGGGCAGTTGACCGCGCTGCTCGGCCCGAGCGGCGGCGGCAAGTCCACCCTGCTGCGGATCATCGGTGGCTTGGAGGATGCCGACTCCGGCCGGGTGGTGATCGACGATGTCGAGTCCACCCGGATCCCGGCGCAGCGGCGCAACGTCGGCTTCGTGTTCCAGCACTACGCCGCGTTCAAACACCTGTCGGTGTACCGCAACGTCGCGTTCGGGTTGGAGATCCGCAAGCGGCCGAAGGCCGAGATCCGCAACCGGGTGCAGGAACTGCTCGACCTGGTGCACCTGTCGCAGTTCGCCGACCGGTTGCCCTCGGAACTGTCCGGCGGCCAGCGCCAGCGGATGGCGCTGGCCCGAGCGCTCGCGGTGGAACCCAAGGTGCTGCTGCTCGACGAGCCGTTCGGCGCGCTGGATGCCCAGGTCCGCAAGGAGTTGCGTGATTGGTTGCGTCGGCTGCACGACGAGGTCCAGGTGACCACGGTGTTCGTCACGCACGACCAGGAGGAGGCCCTCGAGGTCGCCGACTCGCTGGTGGTGATCAACCACGGCCGGGTCGAGCAGGTCGGCACTCCCAGCCAGCTCTATGACCAGCCGGCCAACGATTTCGTGATGGGCTTCCTGGGGCCGGTAACCCGGCTGGACGGCCGGCTGGTCCGTCCGCACGACATCGAGGTGCTCAGCGACCAGCGGCCCGGCGCGACCGCCGCGACGCTGGTCCGGCTGGTCCGGCTCGGCTTCGAGGTACGCGCGGAGCTGACCACCGGCAGCGGCCCTACCTGGGTGCAACTGACCCGGGGACAGGCCGACACGCTGCGCCTGGAACTCGGCAGCGCGGTCTGGCTCCGGCCGTCCGAACAGGTGGCGACGCTCGCGGTGCGCTGATATTCCAGCATTCCCCCAGGAATTTGGGAGAATGCCGGGGTGGAGATCTCAGCGAAGAGTGACTATGCCGTGCGGGCACTGCTGGCGCTGGCCGCGCAGGCGCCGAACCTGGTGAAGATCGATGTGGTGGTCGGCGAGCAGCAGCTACCCCGCAAGTTCGTCGAAGCCATCCTGGGCGACCTCCGCCGCGCCGGCATCGTCCGGTCGATGCGCGGTGCCGACGGGGGCTACGCACTGGCCAGGCCGGCCACCGAGATCTCCATCGGTGCGGTGATCCGGGCGGTGGACGGCCCGCTGGCCGAGGTCCGCGGCCTGCGTCCGGACGAGATGAACTACTCCGGCCTCGCCGAACACCTGCCGGGGTTGTGGGTGGCGGTGCGGGCCAGCCTGCGCAAGGTGCTGGATGAGACCTCGTTGCAGCAACTGCTGACCGGCAAGCTGCCGCCACACGTGCGCAAGATGGTGGACGACCCGCAGGCCTGGGCACGCCGCACCCCCTGATGAGACTCGAACTGGTTCAGGGCGACATCACCGACCAGCGGGTGGACGCCATCGTCAACGCCGCCAATTCCAGCCTGCTCGGTGGCGGCGGGGTGGACGGCGCCATCCACCGCCGCGGTGGCCCGGCGATCCTGGACGCGTGCCGGGAACTCCGGCGCGGGCACTACGGCCGGGGATTGCCGGCCGGCCAGGCGGTGGCCACCACCGCGGGCGAACTACCGGCCCGGTGGGTGATCCACACGGTCGGTCCGGTCTTCTCCCCGGCCGAGGACCGCAGCGAGATCCTACGGTCCTGCTATCGGCAATCGCTGGCGATCGCGGCCGGCCTAGGCGCGGAGACGATCGCGTTTCCACTGATCTCGGCAGGGGTGTATCGCTGGCCGGTGCCAGCCGCGATCCGGATCGCGATCGAGCAGCTCCGGGCGGCCGAGCAGGACGGCACCGCCCGGCTGGTGCTCTGGCAACCCGAGACGGCGGCCATCGCGGCCGAGGAGATCGCCAACGAATAGGCTGTCCTGGTGAGATCACGAGCCTCGACCCGTACCCTGCCCGTCACCGGCGGCGGGGTGATCAAGCGGACCGTCCTGCCCGGCGGCCTGCGCATCGTCACCGAAGCGATGCCCGGGGTGCGCTCGGCCAGCGTCGGCATCTGGGTGGGCGTCGGTTCCCGCGACGAGCAGCCCTCGGTCGCCGGGTCCAGCCACTTCTTGGAACACCTGCTGTTCAAGGGCACCCGGCATCGCTCGGCGCTGGACATCGCCACCGCGATGGATGCGGTGGGCGGTGAGTTCAACGCCTTCACCGAGAAGGAGCACACCTGCTTCTACGCCACCGTGCTTGATCGAGAACTTCCTTTAGCGGTTGGGATGATCTCCGACGTGGTGCTGAACGCGACGATCGCGGCGGCCGATGTCGACGTCGAGCGCACCGTGGTCCTGGAAGAGATCTCGATGCGCGATGACGACCCGTCGGACCTGGTCCACGACGAGTTCTCGCTCTCGCTGTTCGGTGACACCCCGCTCGGCCGGCCGGTGCTGGGCACCGAGGAGTCGATCAACCGGCTGAGCCGGACCCAGATCCACGGCTACTACTCCCGCCGCTACCGGCCCTCGGACATGGTGGTCTCGGTGGCCGGCAACGTCGAGCACGCCGAGGTGGTGGCGCTGGTACGGGCCGCCTTCGCCCAGCGGCTCGATGATGGCGAGGCGACCCCGGGCCTGCGCGCCGATCGTCGCCAGCACCGCGCTCCGGTGCGGGCCACTCAGGTGATCTCCGATGACACCGAGCAGGCCAACATCGTGCTGGGGACGATGGGGCTGTCCCGGTTCGACGAGCGCCGGTTCGTGCTCGGGGTGCTGGCCACCGCGATCGGCGGCGGCACCTCGTCCCGGCTGTTCCAGCAGATCCGGGAGCAGCGCGGGCTGGCCTATTCCACCTACTCCTTCACCTCCTCCTACGCAGGGGACGGGCTGTTCGGCCTGTATGCCGGCTGCCAGCCCGGCAAGGCCGACGAGGTCGTCTCGATCATGCGGGCGGTGCTGGATTCGATTGCCCGCGACGGCCTGTCGAGCGACGAGATCGAGCGGGGCAAGGGTCAGCTGTGTGGTGGCATGGTGCTCGGGCTGGAGGATTCCAGTGCCCGAATGAGCCGGATCGGCAAGGCTGAACTCAGCTTCGCCGACGTGCTGGGCCTGGATGACCTGCTGGCCCTGGTGGACTCGGTAACCGAGTCGCAGGTGAACGAGCTGGCCGCCGAGCTCACCGGCCAGCCGCGTTGCCTGACCGTGGTGGGCCCGTTCGGCGCGCATGATTTCGACGCGATCATCTAGTGGACCGCGCCGGAAGGGGTAGGTGCCAGTGACCGAGCCGATTCGGGTAGCGGTGCTGGGAGCGCGCGGCAGGATGGGCCAGCAGGTCTGCCTCGCGGTCGAGCATGCGGCCGACATCGAGCTGGTCGAGATGGTCGACGTGGGGGACTGGCTGCCCGGCATTGCCGAGGCCGGCGCCCAGGTGGTCATCGACTTCACCCACCCGGACGTGGTGATGGACAACCTGCGCTTTGCCATCGACAACGGCATCGCGGCAGTGGTCGGCACAACCGGGTTCACCGACGAGCGGCTGGACACCCTGCGCGGCTGGCTCGGCGACTCGCCGGAGCTGGGGGTGCTGGTGGCGCCCAACTTCGGTATCGGTGCGGTGCTGTCGATGAAGTTCGCCCAGCTGGCAGCGCCCTATTTCGAATCGGTGGAGATCATCGAGCTGCACCATCCCGGCAAGGCCGACGCCCCGTCCGGCACCGCCATCCGCACCGCCCAGCTGATCGCGCAGGCCCGCCAGGCGGCGAACCTGCCGGCCATCCCGGACGCCACCAGCAGCGAGCTGCCCGGGGCCCGGGGCGCGCAGGTGGACGGCATCCGGGTGCACTCGGTGCGAGCCACCGGCATGGTCGCCCACCAGGAGGTGCTGCTGGGCACCGAAGGTGAGACGCTGACCATCCGGCACGACTCGCTGGACCGGTCCTCCTTCATGCCCGGGGTGCTGCTGGCCGTCCGCGAGGTAGTGCGCCGGCCAGGGCTGACCGTCGGGCTGGACCCGCTGCTGGGCCTATGACCGAACCGTCGCCGGCCCGCCGGACCAACCCGCTGGTCGTGGTCATCGTGCTGGTCGCGGCGATGGCGGTGTACTTCGTACTGATCGGCTATCGCGGCATCTACCTGCTCGGACAGGGTCGTTGGACACTGAAGCTGCTCGGCGTGGCGGTGCTGGTGCTGCCACTGATCGGGATCTGGGTGGTGGTTGCCGAGCTGCGGTTCGGGCTGGCCAGCCAGCGGCTGGCGGAGCGACTGCGTGGCGAAGGCATCTCACCGGAACCGCCGGAGCTGCCCCGGTTGGCCTCCGGCCGGCCAGATCGGGCGGCTGCCGACGCCTGGTTCGAGCGGCAGCGGGTGCTGGTGGAGGCGGCTCCGGATGACTGGCGGGGCTGGTTCGCCCTGGCCCAGGCCTACGACCTGGCCGGTGACCGGCGCCGGGGTCGTGAGGCGCTGCGCACGGCTATTGGCAAGGCCGATTGAGCCCAGCGCGGCTGCCCTAGCTCGCCGTATCGCGGGAGGGCCGGTCAGGGATCAGCGGTTGCGCTCGACCGGGATGTCGGAGGCGCCGACGTGCTTGTCCAACCAGTCGATCAGCGGCTGCATTGCCCGCCAAGCCTTGACGATCTCGGTCTTCGCGCGCTTGGTCTTCAGCCAGTCCGGCGAGCCGAAGTCCCGGGTGGCATAGACCGACTTGTGCCGCAGCAGCTCGTGGCGCGGGTGATCCTTGGCGAAACCCGCCGGGATCCTGGTCAGCTGCTCGCCGCCGACCGTGAGGCTGGCCCGCTCGGCCGCAGCCAGCGCGGTCAGCAGCGACTCGCCGGGCAGGTCCTCGGCGACCGCACGGCGGTAGCGCCCGACCTGGTCCGAGGCCATCTGGTAGATCCCGCCGCTGACGTAGAGGCCCGCTGCCGAGACGTGCAGGTACCGGCGGCACTGGGCGAAGTAGATGCCCTGGTGATCCTTGTACGGGGTCTTGTCCTTAGCGAACCGGACGTCGCGGTAGGGCCGGAAGAACTTCGGCGTCCCGAACTCCTCGGTCAGCTCGGTGGCCAGCTCGGTGAGCGGCGCCTTGACCTGCTCGTCGTAGAGCTGCTTGTGCGCGGTCCAGAATGCCTTGGAGTTGTCCGCCTCGAGATCTTCGTAGAAGTCCAGTGCGGCAAAGGGGATTCCGCCGAAGGGCATCTGCCGGCCAGTCCTTTCCGCTTCGGTTCGTGCTGGCTCAGTCGACCAATGCGGCATGCAGCCGCAACTCGCCCACGGTACCCGCGCCGGTATCCAGGCTGCGCTGCAGACCGTCGGCCTGCCAGCCCGCCGCCCGGTAGAACTCCAGGGACGCGGTGTCGGCGGCGGCGACCCAGGCGACCAGCCGGCTGATGCCGGCACCGGCGGCCAGGTCGGCCACCGCGGCCAGCAGCCGGGAGCCGTGCCCGCGCCGTCCCCAGCGTGGTTCGACGAGCAATGCTCCGACGGCGGCGGTGGTTTCCGGATCGGGGTCGGCAGGTTGGCGGTCCTCGTCCGGCCCGAATGCCACGAACCCCACCCGGTGCTCGCCTTCCAGGGCGATCAGGACGTGATGGCGTTGCGACGGCGGGTGCTGGATCGCGCTACGCCAGCCTTCGGCGAACCGGTCGGCATCAAGCGCTGCCAGCACCGGCGCGGGCAGCACCTTCTGGTAGGCGATCCGCCAGGTTTCGGTCTGCAGCCGGCCGATCTCGTCCGCGTCGGCGGGACTGGCCGGCCGGACGCTCACATCTGCCACGTTTTACAGCCTACGGTCCGCGGTGGTGCGCCTCAGATGCACGGCCACCACGACGACGATCAGCACCGCCAGCGCGATCAGCGGAGCCCAGGTCAGGTATTGCTCGATCCGGTGCAGGGCCGAGGCGAAGGCCCAACCCAGCAGGACGCAGCCGGTGGCCCAGATGAGCCCGCCGGTCGCGTTCCAGAGCAGGAAGGTCCGGTAGCGCATCCCACTCATGCCGGCCATCGAGGGCAGCAGCGCCCGCAGCACCGCGGTCAGCCGGCCGAGCAGGACCGCCTTGCCGCCGTGCTTGTGCAGGAAGCCGTCCACCGTGGTCCAGCGGTGCTCGCCGACCCAGTTACCCAGCCGGGACCGCCGGAATCCCGGGCCGAACTTGCGACCGAACTCATAGCCCACCGAGTCGCCGGCCACCGCGGCCACGATCGCCAGCGGGATCATGATCGACAGCCGCAGCACACCCTCGTGGCAGAAGTAGCCGGCTACCAGCAGCGCCGTCTCACCCGGCAGCACCATGCCGATCAGGATGGCCGCTTCGGCGAAGGCGAGCAGCGCGGTGATCAGGTAGAGCCAGCTACCGACGTGTTCGCCGAGGTGCTTGAGTAGATCGGTCACCCCGAAATGGTCCCATGCGGATGCTGTGAGAGCCCGCTGTCGGTGCCGCGTGATGGAATGACCAAGTGCCCGCCGCTGACCTTTCCCACGCCGCTGCCCGGCGGATCGCGCTTGCCGCCCAGGGCTTCGGCGCGCCGCCGGCCGGCCGGATCACCGCCCGGCAGATCCGCAAGGTGGTCGACACCATGGGGCTGCTGCAGCTGGACTCGGTCAACGTGCTATCCCGATCGCACTATCTGCCCGTTTATGCCAGGTTAGGCAGTTATCCACGGGATATTCTCGATCGACTCACCGGGCATACCGCCGGCCGGTTGCAGCGCGAATACGTCGAATACTGGGCGCACGAGGCGTCGCTGGTCCCGCTGTCCACCCACCCGCTGCTGCGCTGGCGGATGGCGCGGGCCGCCGATGAGGCATGGGGGAGTATCCAGCGGATCGCGCAGGAGAAACCGCACCTGCTCGAGGACGTCCGGCAGATGGTGAAGCTGGACGGCCCGATTCGCAGCAGCGACCTGGGCGTGCAGCGAGCGCCGAAGAAACCGGGCCAGATGTGGCAGTGGCACGACGGCAAGGTGGCGCTGGAATACCTGTTCTGGTCCGGTGAGATCGGCGCGGCCCGGCGGATCAACTTCGAACGCCACTACGACCTGATCGAACGGGTGCTGCCGCCTGAGATCGTCAACCAGCCGACCCCCGAACCTGCCGATGCCCAGCGCGAACTGATCCGGATCGCCGCTCGGGCCTACGGGGTGGCGACCGAACCCGATCTCGGCGACTACTTCCGGCTGCCGCGGGCGGCTTCCAAGCTGCGGGTCGCCGAGCTGGTGGACTCGGGGGAGCTGCTACCGGTGACAGTGCGAGGCTGGGACGCGCCCGGCTACCTGTGGCCGGCCGCCCGCCGGCCGCGTCGGATCGAGGCTCGTGCGCTGTTGAGCCCGTTCGACCCGCTGATCTGGTTCCGCGATCGGGCGTTGCGGCTGTTCGGCTTTCACTACCGGATCGAGATCTACACCCCGGCCGCCCAGCGGGTGCACGGCTACTACGTGCTGCCGTTCCTGCTCGGCGACAACCTGGTGGGCCGGGTCGATCTCAAGGCCGACCGGCAGGCCAAGGTGCTGCGGGTCCAATCGGCCTGGGCCGAACCGGACGTCGAGCACGGCCTGGTTGCCCACCATTTGGCTGCTCAGCTGGCTGACCTGGCGACCTGGCTCGAACTCGACGGCGTGGCACTCGCCGGCCGAGGCGATCTGGCCCCGGCACTGGCGAGCGCGCTCAGCTAACCGGTGCCGTGCAGCGCCGGATCGTCACGTCGCCGCTGCCGGTCCGGGCCCGGACGGTGATCGGTTGGCCGCCGACCGGGGCACTGCCCTCCATCGGCATCTCGGTGTTCAGCCGGCCGCTGCCGGTGAGCACGTCCAGCCGAGCCGCCTGACCGGCCGGCAGGCCGATCACTAGGGCGCCTGATCCGCTGGTCACGTCGACATCCCGCTCAGCCGTGCCGATCACCACGTCGCCAGAGCCCGAGCGCATCCGCACCGGGCCCCGGGCGATGCCGAGATCGAGGGCACCGGTGCCGACCGAGACCGTCACGTCGGAGCCCGCCTCGCCGATTCGGACGGTGCCGGAACCACCCTTGAAGTTGGCCGACCCGCTGACCGTCTCGACCCGGATGTCGCCGCTGCCGCCGCGCACCTGCAGCTCGCCGTCGACCTGGTCCAGGACGATCTGCGAGCTACCGCCGGCAAGCTGCACGCTGCCGGTCCGGCCGTGCACCGTGATGTCGGCCGAGTACACCGCGACGTTCAGCGGGCTGCCCGAGGGCAGCTGGATCAGCACGTCCACGGCATCACGGGAGTGCTGGCGTTGGAAGAACGACTCGAACACCGAATTGCGGTCGGTCGGGACGTGCACCACCAGGGTGTGGCCGTCCAGTTCGATGGTGCTGTGATCCAGCACGTCCGAGCCGGCTGCCCGCGGTGTGACGCTGACCTCTGCCTCGGTGCGGCCGTCCTCGGCGCGGACCACCAGGGAGCCCTGCCGGAAGCGGCAGGACAGGTCGATCGGCTCGGTCAGTGCAAAGGTGTAGCTGGTCATGATTTCCTCCTGAGAAGACTGCGAATTGAAGGTGCTGGTGGGTGGGACTTCAGCCAGTCACCCAGCCGGTGATCCGCCTGCCGTGGCTGGTGTGCCAGCTGTCGCCGCCGCTACTGCCGCCGCGCAGGGCGGTGGTCGCGGCCCGGACCAGCCAGCTGTTGACCGAGATCTCGGCCTGCCCGGCGGCCTGCTCGATCTCGGCTTTGACCGATTCCGGCAGCCGGAGCGAGATCCGGGCGCTGGCCTCGCCATCGTCCGGACGCTCCCGAGCCGGCTCGGCGTCCTCGGTCGGCGGGACGCTGACCTTGAACCGGACCCGCTCGCCGTCCAGGTGCATGGTCACCGCGGCCGATGTCCGCGGATCGCCGGCCTGATAGAGCGCCTCGGTGACCTCGGCGCTGGCGGCTGCCAGCGCGTCCAGGATTGCCATCCGAACGGCGGATTGGCTGGTCGTCGCCAGCGCGGCGGCGACCTCCCGGGTACGTTCGTCGCCCAGCGCGGCCGCCGAAAGCAGCTGCTGCTGGACCTGTTCGGTGAATGCGGAAAGTTCCATGACGCCACTATGACATCATTATGATGTCAAAACAAGGGTGACTTGGCATCGCGCTGATGTCACGGCGGCCCAACGGTCGAAATCGCTGGCTTCTACGCTGGTCTCAACCGATCGAGAGGGCTCAACGATGACCAGATTGGCTGCGCTCCTTGAGCGCGCCGAACTGCTCGTCGCCGGTGGCGACCGGCGGTTGCTGGGGATCACCGGACCGCCGGGTGCTGGCAAATCCACCCTGGCCGGCCGGCTCGTCGCCGAACTGGGTCCCGAGCGGGCGGTCCTGATCGGGATGGACGGCTTCCACCTTGCCGATGCCGAGCTGCGTCGGATCGGGCTGCGCGAACGAAAGGGAGCTCCGGAGACCTTCGACCGGGCCGGCTACCTCGCCCTGCTACGGCGGTTGCGGGAGCGCTCCGGCACCGTCTACGCGCCGGAGTTCGACCGTTCGATCGAGGATTCGATCGCGGCCGCGGTCGCCGTCGAGGAGTCGGTGCCACTGGTCGTCACCGAGGGCAACTACCTGCTGTACTGGCCGGAGGTCCGGTCGGTGCTGGACGAGATCTGGTACCTGGATCCGGAACCGGCCGCCAGGCAGGCGGCGCTGCTGGCCCGGCACCGGGCCTTCGGCAAGACCGTCGAACAGGCCCGTGCCTGGGTGGCCGGCTCCGATCAGCGCAACGCCGACCTGGTTGCGTCCGGCCGGCAGGCCGCTGACCTGGTCCTGCTCTGGGGCGACTGGTGAGCGGCGTTGACAGGAGCTTGCCGGTAATCCTGAGCGATCGGCCGGACCGCTGGCGGTAGCGTATCGACCATGTCGACGCAACACGTTCAGCCGCCGTTCGGACGACTGCTGACCGCCATGGTCACCCCGTTCACCGTCGCCGGTGAGCTCGACATCGAGGGCGCGGTCCGGCTGGCCAGCTACCTGGTCGACACCCAGCACAACGATGCGCTGGTGATCAACGGGACCACCGGGGAATCGCCGACCACCTCTGATGCCGAGAAGGCGGAGTTGGTCGCGGCGGTGGTCGATGCGGTCGGTGATCGCGCCAAGGTGGTCGCCGGCATTGGCACCTTCGACACGGTGCACACCATCCAGCTCGCCGACCAGGCCGCCAAGGCCGGCGCGAGCGGGTTGCTGGTGGTGACGCCGTACTACTCCCGGCCCCCGCAGCCGGGCCTGATCCAGCACTTTCGGGCGGTGGCCGACCGCACCGAGCTGCCGGTGATGATCTATGACATCCCCGGACGGGCGGCCGCGGCCGTACACACCGAGACCCTGATCGAGCTGGCAGCGCACCCGCAGATCGTGGCGGTCAAGGATGCCAAGGGCGATCTGACCGGTTCGGCCAGGGTGATCGCCGAGACCGGATTGGCTTACTACGCCGGCGATGACGGGATGACGCTGCCGCTGCTGGCCGTCGGCGGGGTCGGCGTGGTCGGCACCTCGACCCACTTCAGCGGGCCGCCGACCAAGCAGCTGATCGAGGCCTACCTGCGCGGTGAGGTCGCCGAGGCGTTGCGCCTGCACCAGCAGCTGCTGCCGATCTACACCGGCATCTTCCGTACCCAGGGCGTGATCCTGGTCAAAGCCGGACTGCGGCTACAGGGTCGGTCGGCCGGGCCCGTCCGGCTGCCGATGGTCGAGGCTACCGAGCACGAGATCAGCCACCTGCAAGCCGATCTGGCCGCCGCCGGACTCGGCTGACGGGTAGCGAGCCCCGCTTTGGCGGCTGGCATCCGGTGTCGGTCCACTCTCAACATGGACTTGAGCGTTACCTTTACTAGGTGGCAGGAACCAGTGGTACCAAGACCCGGCAGGCGCCGGCCAAGAAGGCAGCGCCCGGCCGAGCCCGAGCGACCGGCGGCCGGGCCGCCCCGAACCGAGCGGCTGCCCGGCAGCAGCGGGCGCCGTTGGCCGTTGTTGGCAAGGTAATCGCCCGGCTCTGGTCCGGACTCGGCATGCTGATCGGGACGCTGGCCCGCGCGGTCGGCCGCAACGCCGCCACCGCCCGCGAGCTGGATCCGGCACACCGCCGGGACGGCGCGGGTTTGGCGGTGCTGGCGGTCGGAGCGATCTCGGCGACCGCCGTCTGGTTCTCCTCGGCCGGCTCGCTGGGCAGGCTGATCACCGGGTTGTTACGACTGCTGGTCGGCAACGCCGCGGTCGTGGTGCCGGTGCTGCTGGTCGGCTGGGCAGTGCACCTGCTGCGCCAGCAGCCACAACCCGAACGGCGTGGCCGGCTGCTGGTCGGCTGCAGCGCGATCGCGGTGACCGTGACCGGGATGCTGCACCTGTGGGCGGATTCGCCCCGCAAGGAGGCGAACTGGTCGCATGCCGGTGGCGTGCTCGGCATGACCGCCGGCCTGATCGAGCGGGTGCTGCCGGCCAGCCTGGTGGTGCTGGTGCTGTTCCTGCTCGGCGCGTTCGGCACCCTGGTGGTGACCGCGACCCCGATCAACCAGCTTCCGGAGCTGATCCGCGAGCTGTTCGCCGGCCCGGCCGACCTCGACGGCGCCGAGTCCGAACGTGCTCACGGCACCGTCGCCGAGCGGCTGCACCTGCGCCGGCCGGCCGCCGCGGAGCCGGAGCCGGACCCCTTCCTGGACGATCCGTTCCCGACCGAACCGGTCGGCGAGGATGCCATCACCGAGCAACTGCCCGACCCAGCCGCTGCCCTGCGCAAGCCACGCAGGCCGCGGGTGGTCAAGCCGGCCGTCGAGGAGGAGTTGCCGCCGATCACCCGGCCGACCCAGCTCGAACTCAACGGCGGCGCCGGGCTCTACACTTTGCCGCCCGCCGACATCCTCGGTGCCGGTTCCCAGCACCTGGCGCACACCAAGGCCAACGACGAGGTGATCGCCTCGCTGTCGCAGGTGTTCGAGGAGTTCAACGTCGACTGCGCGGTGACCGGCTTCAGCCGCGGCCCGACGGTGACCCGGTACGAGGTCGAGCTCGGCCCGGGCGTCAAGGTCGAGCGGATCATCCAGCTCGCCCGCAACATCGCCTACGCGGTCAAGAGCCCGGACGTCCGGATCATCAGCCCGATTCCCGGCAAGTCCGCGGTCGGCGTGGAGATCCCGAACACCGACCCCGAGATCGTGATGCTCGGCGACGTGTTGCGCTCGAACGTGGCCATCCGGGATCACCATCCGATGCTGGCCGCGCTGGGCAAGGACGTCGAGGGCGGTTTCGTGGTCGCCAACCTGGCCAAGATGCCGCACCTGCTGGTGGCCGGTGCGACCGGGGCCGGCAAGTCCTCCTGCATCAACTCCCTGATCCTGTCGATCCTCACCCGGGCCACCCCGGACGAGGTGCGGATGGTGCTGATCGACCCGAAGCGGGTGGAGTTCGCCGCCTACCAGGGCATCCCGCACCTGGTCACCCCGGTGATCACCAACCCGAAGAAGGCCGCCGACGCCCTCGCCTGGGTGGTCCGCGAGATGGACATGCGCTACGAGGACATGGAGGCCTCGGCGGTCCGGCACATCGACGACTTCAACCGCAAGGTGCGCAATGGCGAGCTGATCGCGCCGCCGGGCAGTGAACGGATCTACACCCCGTACCCGTACCTGCTGGTGATCGTGGACGAGCTGGCGGACCTGATGATGGTGGCGCCGCGCGATGTCGAGGACGCCGTCGTCCGGATCACCCAGCTGGCCCGAGCCGCCGGCATCCACCTGGTGATCGCCACCCAGCGCCCGTCGGTCGACGTGGTGACCGGGCTGATCAAGGCCAACGTGCCGTCCCGGCTCGGTTTCAAGACCTCGTCGGTCACCGATTCCCGGGTCATCCTCGATCAGCCGGGCGCGGAGAAGCTGCTCGGCAAGGGCGATGGCCTGTTCCTGCCGATGGGCGCCTCGAAGCCGGCCCGGATCCAGGGCGCCTATGTCACCGACGCCGAGATCAACGCGATCGTGGCGCACTGCAAGACCCAGCTGCAGCCGACCTATCGGGAGGACGTCACCGCCCCGGCCGCGGTCAAGAAGGACATCGATGCCGATATCGGCGACGACCTGGATGTCTTCCTGCAGGCGGTCGAACTCGTGGTCTCGACCCAGTTCGGGTCGACCTCAATGTTACAGCGCAAACTCCGGGTCGGCTTCGCCAAGGCCGGCAGGCTGATGGACCTGATGGAATCGCGTTCCATAGTCGGGCCGTCGGAGGGTTCCAAGGCACGCGATGTGCTGGTCAAACCCGATGAGCTGGCCGGGTTGATCTACACCCTGCGCAATGGCGGCAGCGCCGAGGATCTGGTGGAGGATGACGAGTCACCGGACTTCGAGGATTCCGCGCCGTTCTGAGCCGAATAGACGATCAGCGGCGGGTCGTCGTCCGCGACCGGCTTGGCGGTAACCGAGCACGTAAGAAGACCCTGGCCGCGGTGGCCAGGGTCTTTCTTACGTTGCCGAGCAGAAACTGATTCGAGTCAGCTCGTGGCGTGTCGAGCTGTGTAGAACATCCGTCGCAGGCTGAGCCTTGCGCGCGTTGCCGAAGCATGGCGACCGACGCCAGCCGGCGCCAGCGCGGGCTCGGTCCAGCTCGCAGCCCGCGGCCGGGTCAACTGAAATCCGGTCATGACCAACACCTCCGATACACAAGGTAAAGGTGATACCGCTGTGACAGCTGAGGCGCGCGGTACGAATATAGATTTGTGTCCGAGTCGGGCAGGTCTGCCTGGTGGTAAATCTAAAGTGTCAGCAACATGCGTGAATTGCCGAGGGTGTTCGGTTTGACGTATTCCAGGTCGAGGAATTCGGCGACACCGGCATCGTAGGAACGTCGCATTTGCGAATACGCCTCGGCGTCCACCGGCGTCCCCTCGATCTCGAGAAAACCATGGCGGCCAAAGAATCGGGTCTCGAAGGTCAGTGCGAACAATCGTTGAAGGCCGAGATCGCGGGCGCACTCGATCAGCTCGGCCAGCAGCAGGTCGCCGATCTTGTTGCCCCGGTAATCCGGTGCGACCGCCAGGGTGCGGATCTCGCCAAGGTCCTGCCAGAGCACGTGCATCGCGCCGCAACCGGCGATCCGGCCGGCAAGCTCGGCGACCCGGAACTCCTGGACGTTCTCGTACAGCGTGACGGTGTCCTTGGCCAGCAGTAGGCGCTCGCCGGTGTAGGTGTCCACCAGCGCTTTGATCGCCGGCACGTCGGAGGTTCGAGCCCGCCGGACGGTGACCTGGCCGGGCTGCCAGGGCACATCGCTGCTCGTCACGGCGCCCAGAATACCGAGCCGTAGGCCGCTGGTAGCGAGGCCGCTCAGGCGGCGCCGGGCCACTCGGCGCACGGGTAGCCTCTGGGTGTGTCCCGGACAAGCCCCGCCGCTCCTTCGCACAAGCCTTCCGGCAACGTCCCTGCTGGCGATCTCCCGTCCGGCAATCTTTCTTCCGGCGAGCTTCATTCCGGCAATGTCGCCATCGTGACGCTGGGTTGCGCTCGCAACGAGGTCGATTCCGAAGAACTGGCCGGCACCCTGGCCGCGCGCGGCTGGCAGCTCACCGAGCAGTCCGACGCCGATGTGGTGGTCATCAACACCTGCGGGTTCATCGATTCGGCCAAGAAGGACTCGATCGACACCCTGCTGGCCGCCGCCGACGGTGGCCGCAAGGTGGTCGCGGTCGGCTGCCTGGCCGAGCGCTACGGCGACCAGCTGTCGGCGGCACTGCCCGAGGCCGACGCGATCCTGGGCTTCGACAGCTACCCGAGCATCGACGAGCGACTCGACGATGTGCTGGCCGGTCGCTCGATCGTCCCGCACAGCCCGTCCGATCGGCGCACGCTGCTGCCGATCAGCCCGTCCCAGCGGCCCTCCGCGGTTGCCGAGGTCACCGTGCCCGGCCACCAGTGGGGTCCGCGCGCGGCCCGCAAGCGGCTCGACGACTCGCCGGTGGGCTACCTCAAACTGGCGTCGGGCTGTGACCGCCGCTGCACCTTCTGCGCGATCCCGTCCTTCCGCGGCGCGTTCGTGTCCCGGCCGCCGGCCGACGTGCTGGCCGAGGCCGGCTGGCTGGCCGACAACGGCGTCCGCGAGCTGGTGCTGGTGAGCGAGAACTCCACCTCCTACGGCAAGGACCTGGGCGATCTGCGGGCGCTCGAGACGTTGCTGCCCCGGCTGGCTGAGATTGACGGCATCGACTGGATCCGAGTTTCCTACCTGCAACCGGCCGAGCTGCGTCCCTCGCTGCTGCAGGTCATCGCCAGCACGCCTGGTGTGGTGCCGTACTTCGACCTCTCCTTTCAGCACGCCTCGACGCCGGTGCTGCGCCGGATGAAGCGCTTCGGCTCGACCGAGTCGTTCACCGACCTGATCGGCCAAGCCCGGGCGCTGGCTCCGGACGTCGGCGTGCGCAGCAACGTCATCGTCGGCTTTCCCGGTGAGACCGAGCAGGACGTCGCCGAACTCGAACGGTTCCTGACCCTTGGTCGGCTCGACGTGGTCGGGGTGTTCGGCTACTCGGACGAGGACGGCACCGAAGCCGAGAAGCTGACCGGCAAGCTCGCTCCCGAAGTGGTCGCGGCCCGGGTCGAACGGATCGCCAGCCTGGCCGAGGAGCTGATGAACCAGCGGGCCGAGGATCGGATCGGCGACACCGTGCAGGTGCTGGTGGAGCTGGTGACCGACATCGAAGCCACCGGACGGGCCGCCCACCAGGCGCCGGAGACCGACGGCGGCGTCCGGTTGACCGGCCAGCTCGACGGGCTGGTGGCCGGCCAGTTCGTGCACGCGGTGGTGACCGGCAATGAAGGCGCCGACCTGATCGCCGACCTGCTGCCCGGCTCGGTCCGATGACCGGCGTCGATCCGGCAACGGTGCCCCGGCAGGAACAGCCGATCGATCACCTGGCCGACCCGGTCACCACGGTCTCGGCCTGGAACCTGGCCAACGCGCTGACCATGCTGCGGCTGGTGCTGGTGCCATTCTTCGCGCTGGCGCTGTTCGAAGCCGGTGGCCATTCGCGCGGTTGGCACATCGTGGCCTGCGTGATCTTCGCCGTCGCCAGCCTCACCGACCGGATCGATGGTGACATCGCTCGCAAACGAGGGCTGATCACCGAATTCGGCAAGCTCGCCGACCCGATCGCGGACAAGGCCCTGATCGGCACCGCGCTCGTTGGGCTCTCGGTCCTGAACGAGCTGAGCTGGTGGTTCACGGTACTGATCCTGGTACGCGAGGTCGGGGTGACGCTGCTGCGATTCTGGGTGATCCGGCACGGCGTGATGCCGGCCAGCCGGGGCGGCAAGGTCAAGACCCTGTTGCAGGCGGTCGCGATCGGGTTGCTGGTGCTGCCGCTGTCCGGCGGCTGGCATACCGGCGCCCTGGTGGTGATGTGGCTGGCGGTCCTGCTGACCCTGATCACCGGCGTCGACTATGTGTTCCGGGCTGTGAGCCTGCGCCGCAAGGCTCGGCTGTGAGCGCGCTGGCCGACGCCCTCGAACGCGTGCACGAACGGCTACGCGCCCGCGGCCAGACGGTGGCGGTGGCCGAATCGCTGACCGGCGGGCTGCTGGCGGCGGCGCTGACCAGCACCCCGGGCGCCAGCCAGAGCTTTCGAGGCGGCCTGGTGGTCTATGCCACCGACCTGAAGGCGAGCCTGGCCGGGGTGTCGGCCCAGCTGCTGGCCGAACGAGGTGCGGTCGATGCCGAGGTCGCGATCGAGCTTGCTCGCGGCGCGCGGAGCCGGCTGTCGGCGAGCTGGGGGATCGGGGTGACCGGGGTGGCCGGACCGCAGCCGCAGGACGGCAAGGCGGTGGGCACCGTATTCGTCGCGGTGGCAGGCCCTGGCAAGACCGATGAGACGGTCACCGAACTAGGGCTGGAAGGTGACCGGAACACCATCAGGTCCCAGACCGTTGAGCACAGTATTGCCTTGCTCGACGCGGCGATCGGACAGCCGGCGTAGGTAACGAATCAGAGTTCGCTCTGAGCAAACAATCGCCTTTGCTGGGCGGCGATGTCGGGGCGCGGACTAGCATTGAGGGACAAGCAGGATTCGGCAGCCGGACGACCGGAGCTGGGCCACTAGAAAGGGGTGTCGCGAGATGGCAGTTTTGCGCCATGTGGTCGGCGAAACCCTGCGCGGTGTGCGCCTTCGCCAGCGTCGCACCCTGCGCGAGGTCTCCGCTGCCGCCCGGGTGAGCCTTGGCTACCTGTCCGAGATCGAGCGTGGCCACAAAGAACCGTCCTCGGAGCTGCTCGCGGCTATCTGCGATGCGCTGGACGTCCCGCTGTCCGAAGTCTTCATGTCCGTTTCGGACACGCTGCGCAGGCAAGAGCTGATGGCCGGACGGTCCAGCGTGCTGGGTGCGCGGCGCGGCTCGCCGGTGCTGGCGCCGGCTCCGCCGATGGCCTCGGAGGGGCCGCAGGTGCGGGCCTTTCCGAACGTCGCAGCCTGATCGGCCGATCACCCGCCCTACTCTCAGGTAGCGGTTGAGACCCTAGGCGTGTCGAGGCCTCGAATACCTGCCATGTCCTGGTTCGCGCCTAGCTTTGAACTATGAGCACGCAAGGACCCTCGCCCCGCCCCGATCCGCTGATCGACATCCTGCTGTGCCCGACCACCGGCCGGCCGGTCCCCGGCTCGTCGCCAGCCTGGTCCGCGGCGCCGTTGAGCGCGCGTACCACCGTCGGCACCCGCAGCCGGGCCGCGATCCTGGACGGCGCGCGCCGAGCGGTGACGGCCAACGGAACCAAGATCACCATGGCCCAGGTCGCCGCCCGGGCCGGCGTGGCGAAGGCCACCCTGTACAACCACTTCCGGGCTCGCGAGGACGTCCTGGCCGAGCTGTTGCTGGCCGAGATCGACGAGCTGATCTCGGCGGTGTCCCACCTGCGGTTGGCCGATGCCCTGACCCAGGCGGCCGTCGCGGTCTCCGAGCACCCGCTGCTCGAAGCGCTCGGTGGCCAGGACAGCACCGCGTTGGCGGTACTGGCCCGGGTGGACGTCCGCAGCGCGGGCTGGGCGCGGGTGGCCCAGGCGACCGAGCTGCTGCTCAGCAGGCACGGTCGGCGTGGCACTCCGACGGTGCTGCGGTGGCTGTCCTCGTTCGTGATCGCCCCGGCCGAGGATCGTGACATCGCCGCCGACGTGGCCGTTCTGATGGCCGGCCTGCCGCCGGCCCGGTAGCTGCGGGGGTGTTCTGATGGCCGGCCTGCCGCCTACCCGGTCGCTGCTGGGCGCTCTGGTGACTGAGAATGGCGTCGATGTCCTTGGACCGGCCGGCAGCGGATGAGGCAGACTGGTAGCGGGCCGGATGACTCGGCCGGGATACTTGAGCAAGGTTTCGACTGACGGAAGGTCGTATCACAGAGATGGCTAACGGGTTCGCGAAGGCGTGGAATTACGTCTCGGCCTGGTTCAGCGCGAAGGTCGATGAGAAGGCCGACCCGAAGATCCAGATTCAGCAGGCGATCCAAGAGGCGCAGCGTCAGCACGCCAGCCTTACCCAGCAGGCCGCCAGCGTCATCGGCAATCAGCATCAGCTCGAGATCAAGCTCGATCGCCAGCTCGGCGAGATCGAGCAGCTGCAGGCCCAGGCCAAGCAGGCGCTGGTGCTGGCCGATCAGGCCCGGTCACAGGGTGATGAGGCAAAGGCCACCGAGTTCGAGCAGACCGCGGGCCTGCTGGCGAACCAGTTGGTGACCGCCGAGAGTTCGGCCGGGAATCTCAAGCAGCTGCACGACCAGTCCATCGGGGCGGCCCAGCAGGCCCGGCAGGCGGTGCAGGACAACGAGCTGCGGATGCAGGAGAAGCTCGCCGAGCGCACCAAGCTGCTCAGCCAGCTCGAGCAGGCCAAGATGCAGGAACAGGTGGCCGCCTCGCTGAGCCAGATGAGCGAGCTGGCAGCGCCCAGGAACACCCCGTCACTGGAAGACGTCCGGGACAAGATCGAGCGTCGATACACCAACGCCCTCGGGCAGGCCGACCTCGCTTCGAACTCGACCCAGGGCCGGATGCTCGAGGTCAAGAAGGCCACCGTCAACATGGCCGCCCAGTCCCGGCTTGCCGAGATCCGCGCTTCGATGGGTGGCGAGGCGCCGCAGACCGGCGCGGGAACCCCTGCGGTATCGGCGAATTCGCAGCCGGCGATCTCCAACACCCCACCCGCGGCCGGCAATCCAGCCGCCAACCATGCGAGTGCGGACGAGCAGCCGGCCTCGCAGCCGGATCAGTCCAGCTGAGCAGGGCCTAACCGAGCGGGCAGCTCGGCCCTCGACTCAGCCCGCTGCCACCCTTTGGCACGCGGGGCTCAGCACTGTTGGACTCAGCCCGTCCCCACACTTTGGCACGCGGGGCTGAGCGCTGTTCGACTCAGCCCGCTGCCTCACCTCGGCATTCGGGGCAGAGTAGCGCTGTTCGACTCAGCCCGTCCCCACACTTTGGCACGCGGGGCAGAAGAACGTGATCCGGTCCTGCGCCCCCCCTTGGCCCGGTTTGCCGTCGTCCCGCTTGATCACCGTCCCGCAGCGCCGGCAGCCCTTGCCGGGCCGGCCATAGACCCAGTACTGCTGGCCGGGCTGCCGCCAGCCGGTCGTGGAGCGGTTGTGGCTGCCCAGATTGCCGCGTAGCAACCGCACGGCATCGTCGAGTAGCGCCGGCAGGTCTGGGACCTCCGACACCGACAGGTACGGGCTGGCTCCGTGCAGAAAGAGCAGTTCGCTCTTGTACACATTGCCGATTCCGGCCACCAGCCGTTGATCGAGCAGCGCCTCGGCGATCTGCCGGTCCGGCTGCTCGGCAAACCTTCGCAGTGCCTCTGGCCGATCGAAGTGATCCGCCAGCAGATCCGGCCCGAGATGTCCGACGACCTCGGCCTCAGCGGCGGTCTCGATCAGTTCGAGATCGTGCAGCCGGAACCCGGCGGCCAGCCACTCGGAGTTTCCGATCAGCGCCCGGATCTCGAAGTCGCGCCCGCGTGGCCGGGCGCCGGCCGGCCCGACCCGCCAACTGCCGTCCATTCGCAGGTGGGAATGCAGGCTCTGACCGGTGCTGAATCGGATCAGGATGTGCTTGCCGCGTGGCACCACCTCGGTGACGCTCGACCCGGTCAGGTCGGCCAACGCCAGCTTCGGCATCCTGAGATCGAACCGGTTGATCTCTCGACCTGCGAGCGCGGCGTGCAGCCTGCGGCAGCTGAGATACACGGTGTCACCCTCAGGCACCGGAGGGTCCTCGCAATCGCAGCCCGCGCGGGGACGGCCGGAAGCCGGCCTGGGCCAGCGCCTCGCCGAGCGGCGTGTTCGCGATCGGGTCACCGTCGGCCGACTCGACGTGCAGCTTGCCCAGCGCGCCGGCCCGCGCGCTGATCGCGAGCACCGCGGCGGCCTCGGAAAGGCGGCCGGTCTCCTCGGTGAACGACAGCAGCGTCTTGCCGCCACGCTCGACGTAGAGCACGCACTCGCCGTCCACCAGCACCACCAGCGCACCTGCCTTGCGGGCCGGCTGATGACCGCGCTTGCCGGTTTCGAGCTCGGCCTGATGGATCCGTTCGGGCCACTGCAGCGCCGCGCCGTACGGATTCGCCGGATCGGTCGCGGCCAGCACCAGAGCCTCGATCGGCCGGTTGGTGCTGCGCTCGTGCTCGGCGACCAGCGCGCGCAGCCGGTCGATCGCCCCGGTCAGGCCGAACTGAGCCGCTCCCAACCCCTCGACGAAGTAGCCGCGCCGGTACCGGCCGGCGTCCTCGCCCTGGCGCAGCACCGGATACACCGCGGAGAAACCGCCGGCCACGTTCTCAGCCGCGACCTCGCCGCGGGTCAGGATGCCGTACCGGTCCAGCAGCACCTCGGTACGGAGCAGCGCCCGGCGGGTTTCGACCACGACGCGATCCGGTAGCCGGGACCAGCGACCGGGCAGCGAGGGCACCGGCGCCCGGCCGGCTGTGGGCAGCGAGACCCGGTGGGCCCGGCCGTAGCGCGCGCGGGGCGCTGGCCGGCCGCGACCGTGCGCGGTCTTACCGCCACCGAGCCGGCCCCGAATCGGAGCAAGCGTGTCGTTGGTGAGGTAGCCGGCGAAGGTCAGGTCCCAGATCGCTCGGGCGATGTCGGCATCGGCAGGAGCTCGCGAGGCCGACCCACTGGCCGATCCCTTCAGGGTCGCAGCGCCGGCCCGGTCCACGGCACCCACAGTGCCGGCCTTGTCTACGGCATCCACCCCGCCGGTGTCGGCGCTGTCCAGGTCGCCGAACTGGACCGCCACCCGGTCGATGATGGCACGCAGGAACAGCGCCTGATCCTGCGCCAGCGAATCCAGGATTGCCTTGTGCAACTCGGTCAATTCGATGTCGGCCGCCGGTGGCAGCAGTTCGGTGGCGGCGTCGGCCGGCACCAGGCTGAGCCAGCCGTCATTGCCGGCCAAGGTCCCGGTGCCGACCCACAGCACCTCACCCGAGCTGGTCAGCTCATCCAGCATCGCGGGGGAGTAGTCGGCAACCCGGACCGGCAGCACGAGGTTCTCCAGCGCGCTGGCCGGCACCGAAACGCCGGCCAACTGCTCGATCACCCGGGCCAGGCCGTCGACACCCCTCGTGCGCCGGGTGCCGCCGACGCCTTGCCACTCCGGTAGGAATCGGGCCAACACCGCCTGCGGCGCCGGTTCGACCTCGCGGCGCAGCGCGGCCAGCGACCGGCGCCGGATAGTGCGTAACATGCTCGCGCCGCAGAATTGCCGGCCGGTCTGGCCGGGGCTGAACTCGCCCGCCACCACCTGGCCGGTGGCGACCAGCCGTTCCAGACCGGAAAGCACGACCGCGATCCCCAGGCCCAGCCGGGCGGCGGGTTCGGCCGGGACGAACGGGCCGTGCGTACGGGTGTAGCGCGACAGCAGATCGCCGATCGGGTCTGCCACCAGTTCGGTGAACGCCTCCGGGATGCCGACCGGCAGCGCCGCTCCGAGCGCATCGCGGACCCGGCCGGCGTCCTCGATGGTGAGCCAGCGCTGCTCGCCGCCGATCCGCACCACGATGACCCGTCGCGCCGCCTTCAACTGGGTCAGGTCGACTTCGGTAGCACCCCGGGCCACCGCCTCGGCGGTGGTCAGGTCACCCACCTCGCGAAGCAGGTCATGGGTCTGATCCGGTCCGCTGACCCGGCGGGTCTGGCTGAGGCGCTGGGCATCGGCGACGGATTCGGCGATCGAGTTCTCATCGAGCAGATCACGGAGATCCGGTGAGCCCATCAATTCGGCGAGCAGCGAGGTGTCCAGGGTCAGCGCCTGGGCCCGGCGTTCGGCCAGTGGGGCGTCGGTGTCGTAGAGGAACATCCCGACGTAGCTGAACAGCAGCGACTGGGCGAACGGTGAGGCACTGGCCGTCTCGACCTCGACCAGCCGGATCTCGCGGCTCTGCAGCTGGCGCATCAGGTCGCTGAGGCCGGGTAGGTCATAGACGTCCTGCAGGCATTCCCGCATCGCCTCGAGCACCACCGGGAACTGGCCGTAGTCGCGGGCGACCTGCAGCAGCGAGTTGGCTCGCTGGCGCTGCTGCCACAGCGGCGCCCGGCGGCGCGGATCGCGTTTGGGCAGCAGCAGTGAGCGGGCCGCGCACTCGCGGAATCGCGATGCGAACAAAGCCGAATTGGTCACCTCGCCGGTGACCAGCTCGACGATCTCGGACGGTTCGAACACGGTGAGGTCCGAGCCGGGCGGTTCGGCGGTGGTGTCGGCCAGTCGCAACACGATGCCGTCGTCGGAGTGCATCGACTGCACGTCCTGGCCGGACCGTTCGCGCAACGATGCCGAGATGGCCAGCGCCCAGGGTGCGTTGACCGGGGCTCCGAACGGCGAGTGGATGACCAGCCGCCAGTCGCCCAGCTCGTCGCGGAATCGCTCGACCACGATGGTGCGATCAGTGGGCAGCGCCCCGGTCGCCGCGCGCTGCTCGCTGAGGTAGCCGAGCAGGTTGCCGGCGGCCCACTCGTCCAGGCCGGCCGCCTGGGCCCGCTCCAGCGCGGCGGCCGGCTCGGCGCTGCCCAGCTCACGGACGAATGCGCCGACCGCGCGACCCAGTTCGACCGGCCGGCCGGGAGAATCGCCTTTCCAGAAAGGCATCTTTCCGGCCTGGCCGGGTGCGGGGGTCACCAGTACCCGGTCGTGGGTGATGTCCTCGATCCGCCAGGACGAGGAGCCCAGCAGGAACACCTCACCGACCCGGGACTCGTACACCATCTCCTCATCCAGCTCGCCGACCCGCCGGCCCGGGCCGTCGGCTGAGGCCAGGAAGACCCCGAACATGCCGCGGTCGGGGATGGTGCCGCCCGAGGTGACCGCCAGCCGCTGCGCGCCGGCACGTCCGGTCAGGGTGCCGGTGATCCGGTCCCAGATCAGCCGCGGCCGGAGTTCGGCGAAGGCGTCGGAGGGGTAGCGGCCCGCGAGCATGTCCAGCACCGCCTCCAGCGCGGAGCGGGGCAGGGTGGCATAGGACGCACTGCGCCGGATCAGGGTCTCGACCTCGTCCACGGTGACGACATCCAGCGCCACCATCGCCACTATCTGCTGGGCCAGCACGTCCAGCGGATTGCGCGGGTAGCGGAGGGACTCGATCTGGCTGGCCCGGATTCGCTCGGCAACAACAGCGCATTCGAGCAGGTCGCCGCGGTACTTGGGAAAGATCACCCCGCGCGACTCGCCGCCCACCTGGTGCCCGGCGCGACCCAGGCGTTGCATGCCGGCAGCCACCGACGGTGGAGATTCCACCTGGATTACCAGGTCGACCGCGCCCATGTCGATGCCGAGTTCCAGCGACGAGGTGGCCACCACTGCCGGAATCTGACCGGCCTTGAGCTCCTCTTCGACCAACTGGCGCTGCTCGCGGGAGACCGAGCCGTGATGGGCGCGGATGTCTGCCGTGCGATCCGGATCCCGTTCCAGCGCAAGGTCGTTGAGCCGGGCGGTCAACCGTTCGGCCAATCGTCGGGAGTTGGCGAAGACGATGGTCGAACGATGGCTGTCGATCAGGTCGAGTACCCGCTCCTCTACATGCGGCCAGATCGAGGACCGCCGCTGCGGGTCACCGGACTCATCCGGCTCGCCGTCGCCGAGTGCGGTCAGGTCCTCGACCGGAACCACCACCGAGAGTTCGAGCTTCTTGTTCGACGGTGGTTGCACCACGGTCACCGGGCGACCACCGGCCAGGTAGGTGGCCACCTCTGCCACCGGTCGGACCGTTGCCGACAAGCCGACCCGTTGGGCCGGGGAGTTCAGCAGCGCGTCCAGCCGCTCCAGGCTCAGCGCCAGGTGCGCTCCGCGCTTGGTTGCGGCCACCGCGTGGACCTCGTCGAGAATCACCGTCTCGACCCCGGCCAGCACCTCGCGAGCCGCCGAGGTCAGCAGCAGGAACAACGATTCCGGCGTGGTGATAAGGATGTCGGCACCGCGCCGGGCGAAGGATCGGCGGTCCTCGGCAGAGGTGTCGCCGGAGCGGATGGCGACCTCGATCCGTGGTTCGGCCAGTTCGAGCCGGCGGGCGGCCTGCGCGATGCCGACCAGCGGTGAGCGCAGGTTGCGCTCGACATCGGCGGCCAGTGCCTTGAGCGGGCTGATGTAGAGAACCCGGCAGCGCCGCTTGGGATCCTCGGGCACCGGCAGCGCGGCGAGCCGGTCGATGGCCGACAGGAAAGCAGCCAACGTCTTGCCCGAACCGGTCGGTGCCACCACCAGGGTGTGCTCACCCCGGCCGATCGCCTGCCAGGCGCCGAGCTGTGCATCGGTCGGTGCGGCGAAGGCACCCTCGAACCAGGCGGTCGTCGCCGGCGCGAAGAGGGTGTCCATGCATCCAGTGTGCGGGATGGGTATGACAACTCCCTGGCTTCGTCCCAACCTTCGAACGACCCACTACCCTGACCGAGTGCGGATGAGTGATTTCTGGCAGCGGATGGAAGCTCGTTTCGGATCGAGCTATGCCCGCTCGCTGGCGGCCGACTACCGGGTGACCAGTCTCGGGGCGACGGTCAACGACGCCATCGAGCGCGGCGATTCCCCCAAAGCGGTCTGGCGCGCGGTCTGCCAGGAATTCGAGATTCCCCGCCAGCTGCACTGAGCACGAGCTCGGCGTGTCGAGAAGTTCAATCGAACAGATGTTCGTCTAGGCTGTGGATCGAGTGGGCGGTCGTCCACAGATCTGGTTGGTCCGGCGGAATTGTCGGTGGCGGGATCTAACGTCGAAGCCAACGTGGTTCACAGTCGAAAACGAAAGAGGTACCAGAAGATGGCCGCAGCATTCGACCGCGACAAGGCCCTTGAGGTCGCACTTGGTCAGATTGACAAGCAGTTCGGCAAGGGTTCGGTCATGCGACTGGGCGAACGGCCCTACGTGCCGATCGAGGTAATCCCGACCGGTTCGATCGCGCTCGACATCGCGCTCGGCATCGGTGGCCTGCCGCGCGGCCGGATCGTCGAGATCTACGGGCCAGAAAGCTCCGGTAAGACCACGGTGGCCCTGCACGCGGTCGCCAATGCCCAGGCGGCTGGTGGCGTTGCTGCGTTCATCGACGCCGAGCACGCGCTGGACCCGGAATATGCCCGGGCGCTGGGCGTCGATACCGATGCGTTGCTGGTCAGCCAGCCGGACACCGGTGAGCAAGCGCTGGAAATCATGGACATGCTGATCCGCTCCGGTGCGCTCGACGTCATCGTGGTCGACTCGGTGGCCGCGCTGGTACCTCGTGCTGAGATCGAAGGCGAGATGGGCGACAGCCACGTCGGCCTGCAGGCTCGACTGATGAGCCAGGCGCTGCGCAAGATCACCGGTGCGCTGAGCAATTCAGGCACCACCGCGATCTTCATCAACCAGCTGCGAGAGAAGATCGGCGTGATGTTCGGCTCGCCCGAAACCACCACCGGTGGCAAGGCGCTGAAGTTCTACTCCTCAATCCGGCTGGACGTGCGTCGGATCGAGACGCTGAAGGACGGCGGCGACGCGGTCGGCAACCGGACCCGGGTGAAGGTCGTGAAGAACAAGGTCGCGCCGCCTTTCAAGCAGGCGGAATTTGACATCGTCTACGGCCAGGGGATCAGCCGCGAAGGCTCGTTGATCGACGTCGGGGTCGATCAGGCAATCGTGCGCAAGTCCGGTGCCTGGTACACCTACGAAGGCGATCAGCTCGGCCAGGGCAAGGAGAATGTCCGGAACTTCCTGCGGGACAACCCCGATCTGGCCGACGAGATCGAGAAGAAGATCAAAGAGAAGTTAGGGGTCGGGGCCCGCCTTACCGAAGAGGACCCGCTGCCGGCTCCGGTCGATTTCTGACGGAGCTCCCACGATGGCTCGGCAAACCCTCAGCGGGCGGCGGCTTCCGACACCACCGCCCGCTGATCCGAAGGATGAACGAGAACCGGAAGCAGACCCGGACTCGGTTGCGCACACGATCTGCCTGAGGCTGCTGACGATGCGGGCCCGGACCCGGTCCGAGCTTGCCACCGCGCTCGCGGCCAAGAATGTGCCGGACGATGCGGCTAACCGGGTTCTAGATCGGCTGAGCAAGGTCGGCCTGGTGGACGATGCGGCCTTCGCGGCCAGCTTCGTCCAATCCCGTCGTCAGGAACGCGGCCTGGCCACCCGGGAACTGTCCCGGCAACTGCGCGGCAAGGGAGTCGAGGAGTCGATCGTGGCCGAGGTGGTCGCGGACCTGGACCCGGTTCACGAGGTCGAGACCGCGCGCCGGCTCGTCCAACGAAAGCTGCGTTCGATGTCCAGCCTCGCCCCCGAGGTCCAGACTCGGCGACTGGCCGGGATGCTGGCTCGCAAGGGCTATCCGCCAGGTATCGCGTTTCAGGTGATTCGGGATGTTATCGGTGGCGAGCTACCTGAGTCAGACGATGCGGACACAGCCTGGCTTGCTTGACCGGGTGCCGGTTCGTTCATAGCCTCAGAAGAATCAGGAAACCGGATGCGCTGCGTTCATCTCGCAGAGCACTGACATATAGCAATCGTTCGCTTGCGTGATCGCCTTGTACGGATCTAAGGAGGATCCTGGCTCGGCCCTGTTCTCGGCCGGGCGTGGTCAGTTCTCGCACGTACTCAGCCTGCGCGAATTCGCGGTTCCGGCTTCCTGGCTGTGCCGTTGCGATGAGTCTTGACCGACACGTCGCCTCCGCAAAGAGGGGGACGTTCTGTGAACCATTGGATCCAATTGACGGCGATTGTAGCCGTATTTGTACTAGTTCTAATACTTGGTCTGAAATTTCTGGCAGTGTATTCCCATCGATCGGGTGCTCCGGAAGCAGCGGGCCAGCAGTTCGACGGTGTCACCACCGGGGCCCGGCTCGCCGAGGCCGAAGCAGAGGCGGAGGCGATCCGGCAGCGTGCCCAGCGCGCTGCCGAGGCAGCGAGGCAGGCAGCCGATACCGAGATCGAGTCACTGCGACGGGCCGCACTGACCGAGGCACAGGCGGCCAGAGCAGGCGCGGAGGCCGCCAAGGACCGCGCCGACGCGGTTGCCGCCGATCTGATCGCCGATGCTCGCCGGACGGTCGAACGAGAGGCTCAGGCCAGAATCACCCAGCTGGACAAGGTCGAAGCCGAACTGGACAACCGTACCGAGGTGGTCCGGCAGCAGACGGCCGAACTCGAGGCGTCCGAGGTCGCAGTGCGGCAACGTCAGGGCGACCTCGATGCTGCCGACGCCGAGTTGGCACAGGCTCGCGCCGAGTTGGCCGACGCCCGCCAGGCCCAGCAGGCCGCTGAGCTGGCCGCCCTGGAACGGGTCGCGGCGATGACCGCCGAACAGGCCAGGCAGGAGCTGCTCAGCACGGTCGAGGCCACCGCCCGGCGTGAGGCTGCCAGCCTGGTTCGCACGATCGAGGCCGAAGCGCGTGCCGAGGGCACCGACCGGGCCCGGGCGATAGTGGTCGAGGCCGTTCAGCGGGTGGCCAGCGAGCAGACCGCCGAGACGGTGGTCAGCGTGCTGCACCTGCCCAGCGACGAGATGAAGGGACGGATCATCGGCCGCGAGGGCCGCAACATCCGCGCCTTCGAATCGGTGACCGGGGTCAATGTGATAATCGACGACACCCCGGAGGCGGTGCTGCTGTCGTGCTTCGATCCGGTCCGGCGCGAGATCGGCCGGATCACCCTGGAAAAGCTGGTGCTGGACGGCCGGATCCATCCGCACCGCATCGAGGAAGTCCACGAGGCCGCCCGGATCGAGGTGGACGAACTCTGCCTGCGCTCGGCCCGCGACGCGCTGGCCGAGGTCGGCATCACCGACCTGGACGAGCGACTGATCCCGACCCTGGGTCGGTTGAAATATCGAACCAGCTATGGCCAGAACGTGCTCGGACACCTCATCGAGACCGCGCATATCGCCGGCATCATGGCCGCCGAACTGGGACTCGAACCGAACCTGATCAGGCGCTCGGCGTTCCTGCACGACATCGGCAAGGCCCTCACCCACGAGGTCGAGGGCAGCCACGCGATCATCGGCGCTGAGCTGTTGCGCAAGTTCGGCGAGAGCGAGGCGGTGGCGCACGCGGTGGAGGCCCACCACAACGAGGTTGCCCCCAAGACGATCGAGGCGGTGCTGACCCAGGCAGCCGACAGCTGCTCGGCATCGCGTCCCGGTGCCCGGCGGGAGTCGCTGGAGGCCTACGTCAAGCGGCTTGAACGGATCGAAGAGATCGCCACCGCCCGGCCCGGCGTCGAGCGGGTGTTCGCGATGCAGTCCGGCCGTGAGGTACGGGTGATGGTGCTACCCAACGAGGTGGACGATCTGGCCGCCGGCGTCATCGCACGTGAGGTGGCCAAGCAGATCGAGGACGAGCTGACCTATCCGGGGCAAATCCGGGTAACCGTGGTTCGCGAGTCCAGGGCTACCGAGGTGGCGCACTGAACCGGCGCCGGTAGATCGCGGTGGGTCCGATCGGATAGCCGCTCGGGTCCGCGATCTCGACCACCCGGACGAGCGAGAGACCGTTCTTCTCCAGGACCCGGCGGGAGGCCCGGTTGCCCTCCTCCGGGTCGACCAGCACCCCACCGACCTCGGGCCAGGTCTGGACTATCTCAGCGAGGATCGCCGCGATCAACCGGGTACCCAGGCCGTGCCCGCAGCGGCCGGGTTCGGCCAGCAGATAGTCCAGGCCCGCCTCGTCGTCGAAGGCCCCAAGCTTGCCAGCGTGTTCGAGGTTGTCGACCCACCGGTACCACTGCGCGAACCCGGCCGGCTGGCCCTGCACCTCGAGGATCAGGGCATGGGTGGGATCGGTGCCCTGGATGCACGGCAGGTAGTCGGTACGGACGTCGGCCAGGCCGACCGGTTCGTGCCACCAGCGGCCGACGTGCGGTGCCTGGATCCAGCCGGCCAGCAACGGCAGGTCGGGCTCGGTGAGCGGGCGCAACCGGAACTCTTCCTCGGCGGGGTTGTGCACCGGACCAGGCTAGTTCCTCGTACCCTGGTCGGGATATGACTATCTTGACCGACACCGCTGCCGTCGCCGCAACCATGCCGCCCGCGACCGTCCTGCCCAGCTACGCCATCCGCACCTACGGGTGCCAGATGAACGTGCACGACTCGGAACGCCTCGCCGGCTTGCTGGAACAGGCCGGCTACGTCCGGTCGGCCGACGCCAGCGGCCGGTCCGCGGACCTGGTCGTCTTCAACACCTGCGCGGTCCGGGAGAACGCCGACAACCGGCTCTACGGCAACCTCAGCCAGCTCGCTCCGATCAAGAGCGCCCGGCCCGGCATGCAGATCGCGGTCGGTGGCTGCCTGGCGCAGAAGGACCAGGCGAGCGTGCTGCAGAAGGCGCCGTGGGTGGACGTGGTGTTCGGCACCCACAATTTGGCCAGCCTGCCGGTGCTGCTGGAGCGGGCCAGGCACAACAACGAGGCCCAGGTCGAGATCCTGGACGCGCTGGCCAACTTTCCCTCCGACCTGCCGAGCAGACGAGATTCGGCTTTCTCCGCTTGGGTATCGGTGTCGGTGGGCTGCGACAACACCTGCACGTTCTGCATCGTGCCGAGCCTGCGCGGCAAGGAGACCGATCGCCGTCCGGGGGACGTGCTGGCAGAGATCGGCGCCCTGGTCGCCGACGGCGTCAGCGAGATCACCCTGCTCGGCCAGAACGTCAATTCCTACGGCCGGTCCTTCGGCGACAGCCTCGCGTTCGGCAAGCTGCTGCGCGCCTGCGGCAGCATCGAGGGATTGGACCGGGTCCGGTTCACCAGCCCGCACCCGCGCGACTTCACCGACGACGTGATCGCGGCGATGGCCGAGACTCCGAACGTCTGCCCGCAGCTGCACATGCCGATGCAGTCGGGTTCGGATGCGGTGCTCAAGGCGATGCGGCGCTCCTATCGGCAGAGCCGGTACCTCGAGATCATCGATTCGGTCAGGGCCGCGATGCCGCACGCGGCGATCACCACCGACATCATCGTCGGGTTTCCGGGTGAGACCGAGGCCGACTTCGACCAGACCCTGGCGGTCGTCGGACGGGCCAGGTTCGCCAGTGCCTTCACCTTCCAGTACTCGCCGCGACCCGGCACTCCGGCCGCGACCATGGCTGACCAGGTTCCGAAGGCGGTCGTGCAGCAGCGCTACGAGCGGCTGATCGAGCTGCAGGAGCAGATCAGCTGGGATGAGAACAAGAAACTGCTCGGCACCGACGCCGAGATCCTGGTCAGCTCGTTCGAGGGCAAGAAGGACGCGGCCAACCTGCGGATCTCCGGCCGGGCCCGCGACGGCCGGCTGGTGCACGTTGCGGCCGGCCAGCGGACTGTGGCGGCCGGCGATCTGATCACCGCCGAGATCACCTACGCGGCGCCGCACCACCTGGTGGCTGATGCCCCGATCACCGCGCACGTTCCCTGGCGAGGCTCTCCCGCACCGGCCGCCAGCAAGCCGGTCCCGCTGCTGTCGATCGGCCGGCCGCCGCGATCGTGAGACTCGGCCCCGGCCGATGAGTCTGGGCCCCGGTTGACTGCCGAAAGCTAGCTGTCCGGGATCAGCGCCTTGCGCTGGGCCACCTCGGCCTCGGCCTTGGCGATCCGGCCGGCATCGCCGGCGGCCTGCGCCCGGGCGAGCTTGGCCTCGGCCTCGGCCAGCCGTTCCTTCAGCTGGGCCAGGAACGGGTTGGACTCGGTGGCGCCCCGCTTCCACTCCGCGTCCAGCGCGTCGCGCACCCGCTGCTCGGCGGCGCGCATCCGGGCTTCGATGCGTTGCATCGCATCGCGGGGGACGTGCCCGTAGGTCTCGAGCTTCTCCTGCAGGTCACGCAGTTGCACCTGTGCCTGGCGCGGGTTGCCGAGATCGATGGCCGCGGCCTCGGCGATGATCGCCTCTTTGTGCTTGAGGTTCTGGACCTGCTCGGCGTCCCGCTCGGCGAACACGCCCGAGCGGCGCTCGAAGAAGGAATCCTGGGCCGCGCGGAATCGCTTCCACAGCGCGTCCTCGGTGGCCCGGTTGGCGCGCGGCGCGGTTTTCCACTGGTTCATCAGGTCTTTCAACGACTGCGCGGTATCGCGCCAGTCATCCGAGGCGGCCAGTTGCTCGGCCTCGGCAACCAGCTTCTCCTTGATCGACTTGGCCGCTTCGCGCTCGGTGTCCAGGTTTGCGAAATGGCTGCCCCGCCGCTTGCCGAAGGCGTCCCGGGCCGCGGCGAATCGCTTCCACAGCGCGTCGTCGGTCTTGCGATCGATGCCCTTGATGAGCTTCCACTCATCGACGATGGTGCGCAGTCGATCGCCGGCGACCTTCCACTGGGTGGAGGACTCGGCGATCTTCTCCGCCTCCGCGGCCAGGCTCTCCTTCTTGGCGATCGCTTCCGCACGAGCGGCATCCTTGGCCTCGGCCTGCTCGCCGATCTTGGCGTCGGCAGCGCTGATCAGGGCCACCAGCCGGGTATCCAGACCAGCAAGATCACCCACCACCGTGGCCGACGGCAACGACGCGTGCAGGCTCATTGCCTGCGACTTGGTCGACCTGGCGTCACCAGCACCGGATTCCAGCCGCTTGGCCAGCAGCTCGACCTCGGTCTGCAGATCCTCATAACGGCGGACGTAGTACGCCAGCCCCGCGTCGGCGTCGCCGGCCTGCCACGAACCCACTTCACGTTCGCCGTCGGCGGTCTTGACGAATACTGTTCCGGCCTCGTCGATACGTCCCCACTCCGAACTCATATCGTGCATTAGACACGACCGGTGATGGTGAAGGTGCAGCCGGTTAGCCTCTTGCAACATGACTGTCACCGACCGCGATCCGAACGGGACACCGGTCGTTGCGGTGATTGGCCCGACTGCGACCGGTAAATCCGACCTGGCGGTGGCCCTGGCTCAGCGACTCGGGGGCGAGGTCGTCAACGCCGATTCGATGCAGCTCTACGCCGGGATGGACATCGGTACCGCCAAGCTGCCGCCCGGTGAGCGTGGCGGCATCCCGCACCACCTGCTGGACGTCTGGCCGCTGGCCAAATCCGCCGCGGTCGCGGAATACCAGCAGCTGGCCAGGGCCGCCATCGACGAGATCCGCGGCCGGGGGCTGGTCGCGATCCTGGTCGGCGGCTCCGGGCTCTACATCCGCGGCGCGCTGGACCGGCTGGATTTTCCCGGCGAATCGCCGCCTATCCGGGCCCGATTGGCGGGCGAGCTGGCCGAGCTCGGACCGGCTGCCCTGCACGCCCGGCTGGCCGAACTGGACCCGGTCGCGGCAAGCGCCATCCTGCCCGGCAACGGCCGCCGGATCGTCCGGGCACTCGAGGTCATCGAGATCACCGGCCGGCCGTTCGTGGCCCGGATGCCGGCCTTCGACTCGATCTACCCGACCATCCAGTTCGGCCTGGACCGCAGCGATCTGGACGAGCGGGTCCGGTTGCGGGTACACCGAATGATCGAGCAGGGCTTCCTGGACGAGGTACGCGCGCTGTTGCCGGCCGGGTTGCGGGCCAGCCCCACCGCAGCCAAGGCGCTGGGCTACCAGCAGTTGCTGGACGTGCTGGACGACGCCGGTGCGGTGCGCGGTGAGCTGGCCGAGGCCATCGAGTTGACCGTACGTGGCACGCTGCGCTTCGTCCGGCGGCAGCGATCCTGGTTTCGGCGCGACCCGCGGCTGCACTGGTTGGACGGTGGATCGCCGGACCTTCTCGCCGATGCCTGGGCGGTGCTGTCAACTAGGCTGGCCCCATGAGTCCAGGCCTGACCGTCCTCAAGGGCCACGGCACCGAGAACGACTTCATCGTGCTGCCCGATCTCGATGCCTCGCTGTCGCTGTCGCCGGCCCTGGTGCGGGCGCTGTGCGACCGGCACGGCGGGATCGGCGCCGACGGAGTGCTGCGGGTCGTCCGGACCGCGCTGGCCACCGAGCCGGACGTGCTGGCGCAGGCCGGTTCGGCGGAGTTCTTCATGGACTACCACAACGCCGACGGCTCGATCGCCGAGATGTGTGGCAACGGCGTGCGGCTGTTCGGCCGCTACCTGCGCCAGAGCGGCCTGATCGACGGCCCGACGACGATCGCGACCCGGGGCGGCACCAAGTCGCTCAGCTTCGACGGTGCCGACGTCCTGGTGGATATGGGAGTCGCGGTGCCGCGGCCGGAACGTCCCACCGTGACGGTGGCGCACGGCCCGTCCTATCCCTCGGTTGCCTTCGACCTGCCCAACCCGCACGTGGTGGTGGAGCTGGAGTCGGTGCGGGAGCTGCTCGAACTGGATCTCAGCACCCCGCCGGTGGTGCAACCGCCCTTGCCGGACGGGCAGAACGTCGAATTCTTCGTCCGGACCGGTGCCGATCAGGTACGGATGCGGGTGCACGAGCGGGGAGTCGGCGAAACCCGATCCTGCGGCACCGGGATCTGCGCCGTTGGGCAGGCCGCCGCGGGCCAGGATGCCGGTACGCAGCGGCTGCGGGTCGAGATCCCTGGTGGCCACTGCGAGGTGTGGTGGACCGAGCAAGACCACCTGGTGCTGTCCGGCCCGGCCGTCTTCGTAGCCTCGGTCGAGCTCGACGAACAGTGGCTGGCTACCCACCGCTGAGCGCCTGGTAGCGAAATTACTTGGCACTGCGGGCTGTTCGGCTGTCACCATGGACAGTAATGACTGAATATGAACGACGCGAAGCCGACAACGACGCTCCGGCCGTGGACGAGCCGCTCGGCTGGCCCGACCAGGACGGCGAGGCAGCCGACGAGCCTAAGCTGACGCTCGGTGACTACTCCGATGATCCCGAGCCACGCCATGCCGGCTCCGAACTGACCCTCGGCGACTATGACCTGTCGGAGCGGGCTGCCCTGCGCCGGATCGCCGGCCTGTCCACCGAACTCACCGACGTCACCGAGGTCGAATACCGCCAGCTGCGGCTGGAACGGGTCGTGCTGGTCGGGGTGTGGACCACCGGGACGTTGACCGAGGCCGAGAACTCGATGCACGAGCTGGCCCGGCTGGCCGAGACCGCCGGGTCCGAGGTGCTCGACGGGCTCGTCCAGCGCCGGGATCGGCCTGACCCGGCCACTTATATCGGCTCTGGCAAGGCCAAGGAACTGCGCGACATCGTCGCGGCCACCGGGGCGGACACGGTGATCTGCGACGGGGAACTGGCACCCGGGCAGCTTCGGCAGCTGGAAGAGGTGGTCAAGGTCAAGGTGGTCGACCGGACCGCCCTGATCCTGGATATCTTCGCCCAGCATGCCCGGTCCCGCGAGGGCAAGGCCCAGGTCGAGCTGGCCCAGTTGCAGTACCTGGTGCCGCGGTTGCGAGGCTGGGGCGAGTCGCTGTCCCGGCAGGTCGGTGGCCGGGCGGCCAACGGCGTCGGGATCGGTGGCCGTGGCCCCGGTGAGACCAAGCTGGAGATCGATCGGCGTCGGATCACCGCTCGGATGGCCAAGCTTCGCAAGGAAATCTCCGGGATGAAGACCGCCCGGGACGTCAAGCGCGCTCGTCGCGACAACAACCGGGTGCCGGCCGTGGTGCTGGCCGGCTACACCAACGCGGGCAAGTCCTCGCTGCTGAACCGGCTCACCGGAGCCGGGGTGCTGGTCGAGAACGCGCTGTTCGCGACCCTGGACCCGACCGTCCGGCGGGCCGAGACCTCAGACGGCCGGGTGTACACGCTGTCCGACACCGTGGGCTTCGTCCGGCATCTGCCGACCCAGCTGGTGGAGGCCTTCCGCTCGACGCTGGAGGAGGTCGCGGCGGCAGATCTGATCCTGCATGTGGTGGATGCCGCCGATGACGATCCGGAAGCGCAGATCCGGGCGGTACGTGAGGTGTTTGCCGACATCGACGCCCTCGACGTGGCAGAGCAGATCATCTTCAACAAGGTCGACGCGGCCGATGCCGAGACCCAGCTGCGGCTGCGCAGCCTGGTGCCCAACGCGCTGTTCGTCTCGGCGCGAACCGGGGCCGGGATGGCCGAGCTCGAACTGCTGATCGAGGACGGCCTGCCCAGGCCGGATCGCTCGGTGCTTGCGCTGATTCCCTATACCCGCGGTGATCTGGTGGCCCGGATCCATTCCGACGGCGAGGTGCTTTCGGAGGACCACACCGGCGATGGCACCTTGATCAGCGCTCGGGTCCGGTCGGATCTGGCCGCAGCGCTCGAGGAATTCGCCACCGCCTGACCGCCGGGACGCGGCTTACCGATCGGTGACCTCAGCTCGGCCGACGCCCCGGCGCCGCTCAGCACGGGTACGCTGGCGTTGTTGATCGAAGCCACGTTAGGAGATGGATCATGGGCTTGGAGTCACCGTCGCACTGGCTGATCGTCGCGCTGGTTGTCTTGGTTCTTTTCGGCTACAAGAAGCTTCCGGAGATGTCGCGGTCGGTCGGGCGTTCCCTGCGGATCTTCAAGACCGAGATGAAGGGCATGGGCGAGGACGACTCGGTACGTGACTCCTCGACAGATCAGTCCCAGCCGCAAGCGCCGTGGACAGCGCCCGCCGTCCCTGCCGTACCGCCAGCCACCGAGGTGCCGCCGTCTGCCACGGCTCCCGCTGTGCCGCCGATCGTGGTAGTACCGCCGGTTGTTGTGCCGCCGCCTGCGGCTGCTGCCGAGGCGCCGCAGGAAGCGCCTCAGCAGCAGACACAGGGCTGAGCTCGCGGGCCAGCAGGCTCCTTTGATACCCATACGAAACTGACGCTGGTCGGTACTGATTCTTCAGTACCGGCCAGCGTCAATCGTTCGTCAGACCCTGGTGTCCTTAGACCTTGCGCAGTACTGCCACGACCCGCCCCAGGATGGTGGCGTCGTCGGCCGGGATCGGCGAGTACGCCGGGTTCTGCGGCAACAGCCAGGCGTGGCCGTCGCGGCGACGGAAGGTCTTGACGGTTGCCTCGCCGTCGAACATCGCAGCGACTATGTCGCCGTTGTCGGCGTCGGGCTGCTGCCGGACCACCACCCAGTCGCCGTCGGCGATCGCCGCGTCCACCATCGAGTCACCCTGCACCTTGAGCATGTACAGGGTGCCTTCGCCGACCAGCGTGCGCGGCAGCGGGAAGACGTCCTCGACCAGCTGCTCGGCCAGGATCGGGCCACCGGCAGCGATCCGGCCGAGGACCGGTACCAGCACCGGGGCGGGCATGCCGGCCTCGATCGCGTCATCGTGCACCGGATGTAGGTGGGCCGGCGGACTGATCGAATCGTCCTGCTCCTCCGGAACCCGCACATCGAGCGCCCTGGGCTTGTTCGGGTCACGCCGGATGTAACCCTTCTGCTCGAGGACCGCCAACTGATGGCTGACGCTCGAGGTGGACTGCAGACCGACCGCGTCCCCGATCTCGCGCATGCTCGGCGGAAAGCCCCGGCTCTGCACGGCATCGCGGATGACCTTCAGGATGGTGCGCTGGCGAGAGGTCAGCCCGTCGCCCGGGTCGTGGCCGGGAAACTCTGCGATGGTGCTGTTCTTGGGCCGTCCCGGCCCGCGCCTGGTCGGGGGCTTGGAATTCTTGGGCACCGGAGTCTCCTCTTTCTCGATTCGCTGGGTCTGTCAGCGGTAAGCGGCGATGAAAACGTAGCGCGAAACGGGTAACGATTCAAACACCCGTTCGAATCGGTGTGTCGCGACTCTGGCTTCTGTCGGACCCTTGTAGTAAACATTCGTACAGGCGTTCGATCGAATGTATGTTCGAGAGGAAGCCTACCGGCTGCGTCGGTCGGGTTGCTGAGTACGTCGGTGAGTGAGTACGTCGATGAGTAGGTCGAAACGAGGAGGATGGCATGTCAGTCGCAACCGAGTTCCCGCCCGAGGTCTATATCCCCGAACGCGCACGCCGGACCATGCCTGGCGGTCAGGCCGGCGCTGCGACTCGCCACCTGGCCCTGGTGCCCGGCAGCTGGTCGGTCCCTGTCGGACGCCCCGTTGGTCGCCCAGTTGGACGCCCAGTACCGACTGGTAGGCCTCTGCGGGCGCCGAGGGCCGACCGACTCGACAACCCGCAGTCCTTTCGGGACAGCGGGATCAGCTGGCCGCTCACCGTCTCGCCGCTACCCGCGTCCTCGCCGCTGCGGTTGACTCGGCGCGGCCTGGTTGCGGTGGTGCTGGCAACGCTGCTGCTGGGCATCCTGCTGCTGTTCGTCGCGCACGCCTCCGCTGGCTCGCCGGCGGCCCCGGCGTCCTCGATCGCCTCCGGTGTGACCGTCACCGTGCAGCCGGGGGACACCCTGTGGTCGATAGCCCAGCGGGCCGAGCCGAACCGGGACCCGCGTCTGGTGGTGGACCAACTTCGAAAGGTCAACCACCTCGACTCGGTCGCATTGACTCCTGGCCAAACCCTCAAGGTCGGCTAAAGGTATAGGTCATCGACCTGACGCTCGGCCTAGTAACTCGTGAAAGAAATTCGTTGGTGTCGCAACTTGCGGAACGTTGCGGGACGCTCTAGCGTTCACCCCTACATGTAGTAGTTACACGCATGTACTTCGTCCACAGCTTGGGGTTGACTCGTCCACAAGCCATCTACAGCCTGAGCCGGTTCATCCACCGGTCGTCCCCAGGTTGTCGACAGCTTGAGGTTCTTCCCTGTTGATAACCGGCTGGAATTGGACGGCGACGAAACATCAGCCACACGCCGACTTACACGCCAGCCTCACGCGTCGGCCACGAGTGACAGGGAGCAGCGGTATGCGTTGCCCGTACTGCCGACACCCGGATTCACGGGTTGTCGACTCCCGTGAGCAGGACGAGGGCCAGGTCATCCGCCGTCGCCGTAGCTGCCCGGAATGCAGCAAGCGATTCACCACGGTCGAAGAAGCGACGCTCGCGGTGATCAAGCGCAGCGGGGTGACCGAGCCGTTCAGTCGGCAGAAGGTCATCAACGGGGTCCGGCGAGCCTGTCAGGGCCGCCCGGTAGACGAGGATGCCCTCGCTCAGCTCGCCCAGACCGTGGAAGACGTCATTCGGGCGACCGGTTCGGCAGAGGTGCCCGCGCCCGAGGTCGGGTTGGCGATCCTAGGCCCGCTACGGGCGCTGGACGAGGTCGCGTACCTGCGATTCGCCAGTGTCTACCAAGCATTCAGTTCGATAGATGACTTCGAGAAGGCGATCGGCGAACTGCGTGCCGAGCATCGCCAGAGTCCGGCCCCAGAGCAGTGAGCAGGACCGAGCAGTAGCAGGACCGATGCAGTAGCAGGACCACCAGCGGCGCGTGCGCCGACCAGACATCAGCGCAATGACAGCGATGCACAGCGAAAGGGGAACAGCGGGCTATGACCGAGGTTGTCGAAGGCGGCTCGACCGGGGACTCCGCCGGCACGAAGAGCGCCGGCAAGTCAGCTGAGAATGCCAAGCACTCGGGCGATCCCCGCCCGAAGTCCGGCGCGAAGGCGCGATCGGTGTATCCGGCCAACGGCCTGGTTATCGAGCGGGTCTACACCAGCGCGGGTAGCCACCCCTACGACGAGGTGGACTGGGAACGCCGCGATGTGGTGATGACCAACTGGCGCGACGGCTCGATCAACTTCGAGCAGCGCGGCGTCGAGTTCCCCACCAGCTGGTCGGTGAACGCGGCCAACATCGTGACCACCAAGTACTTCCGCGGCGCAGTGGGCACCGGCCAGCGTGAATGGTCGCTCAAGCAGCTGATCAACCGGGTGGTGCAGGCCTACCGCACCGCCGGTGAGGACTACGGCTACTTCCGCTCGGCCGAGGACGCCGAGATCTTCTCCCACGAGCTGACCTGGATGCTGCTGCACCAGGTGTTCAGCTTCAACTCACCCGTCTGGTTCAACGTCGGGACGACCTCGCCGCAGCAGGTGAGCGCCTGCTTCATCCTGGCCGTCGACGACACGATGGACTCGATCCTGAACTGGTACCGGGAAGAGGGGCTGATCTTCAAGGGCGGCTCGGGCGCCGGGCTCAACCTGTCCCGGATCCGCTCGTCGAAGGAACTGCTGTCCTCCGGCGGCACCGCCTCGGGGCCCGTCAGCTTCATGCGCGGTGCCGATGCCTCGGCCGGCACCATCAAGTCCGGTGGGGCTACCCGACGGGCAGCCAAGATGGTGGTGCTGGACATCGACCACCCCGACATCGTCGAGTTCGTCGAGACCAAGGCCCGCGAAGAGAGCAAGATCCGGGTGCTGCGCGACGCCGGCTTCGACATGGACCTCGGAGGTGCGGACATCACCTCGGTGCAGTACCAGAACGCGAACAACTCCGTCCGGGTCTCGGATGAGTTCATGCGGGCGGTCGAGCAGGGCACCGAGTTCGGTCTGCGGGCCCGGGAGAATCACGAGGTCATCGAGACGATCGATGCCAAGGAGCTGTTCAACAAGGTGGCCGAGGCGGCCTGGGGCTGCGCCGATCCCGGTATCCAGTACGACGACACCATCAACGACTGGCACACCAACCCCGAGTCCGGCCGGATCAACGCCTCGAACCCGTGCTCGGAGTACATGAGTCTGGACAACACCTCCTGCAACCTGGCCTCGCTGAACCTGATGAAGTTCCTCGGTGAGGGCAACGCCTTCGACTCGGGCAGGTTCGTCAAGGCCGTCGAGCTGATCATCACCGCGATGGACATCTCGATCTGCTTCGCCGACTTCCCGACCGAGGCGATCGGGGTGAACACCCGGGCGTTCCGTCAGCTCGGGATCGGCTACGCCAACCTGGGCGCGCTGCTGATGGCCTCGGGCCTGGCCTATGACTCCGACGGCGGCCGAGCGATGGCCGGCGCGATCACCTCGCTGATGACCGGAACCGCCTACCGCCGCTCCGCGGAACTGGCCGGAGTGGTCGGTCCGTACGACGGCTATGCCCGCAATGCCGAGGCGCACGCCCGGGTGATGCGCAAGCACGCCAGTGCCAACGACACGGTCCGGCCCTTCCACGAGACCGACAAGTCGGTGCTCGGGCATGCCACCCGGGAGTGGGCGGAATGCCTGCGGATCGGCTCGGTCAACGGCTGGCGCAACGCCCAGGCCTCGGTACTCGCACCGACCGGCACCATCGGCCTGATGATGGATTGCGACACCACCGGCATCGAGCCCGACCTGGCGCTGGTGAAGTTCAAGAAGCTGGTCGGCGGCGGTTCGATGCAGATCGTCAACCAGACCGTGCCGCGGGCACTGGCCGCGTTGGGCTACCAGCAGGAGCAGGTCGAGGCGATCGTCGAGTTCATCGCCGAGCACGGCCACGTGCAGGACGCCCCCGGCCTGCGCCAGGAGCACTACGAGGTCTTCGACTGCGCGATGGGCGCGCGGACGATCAAGCCGATGGGGCACGTACGGATGATGGCGGCCACCCAGCCGTTCCTGTCCGGGGCGATCTCCAAGACCGTCAACCTGCCGGAATCGGCCACCGTCGCCGAGATCGCCGACGTCTACTTCCAGGGCTGGAAGCTCGGGCTCAAGGCGCTGGCGGTGTATCGCGACAACTGCAAGGTCGGCCAGCCGCTGTCGGCAGGCAAGGGTGAGAACAAGGGCGCCGAGGCTGAGGTCGAGAAGGTTGTCGAGTACCGGCCGATCCGCAAGCGGCTCCCCAAGTCGCGGCCCTCGCGCACGGTGTCCTTCACGGTCGGTGGCGCCGAGGGTTACCTGACCGCCGGTTCCTACCCCGACGACGGCCTGGGCGAGCTGTTCCTCAAGCTGGGCAAGCAGGGTTCGACGCTGGCCGGCGTGATGGACGCCTTCTCGATCGCGGTGTCGGTGGCCTTGCAGCATGGGGTGCCACTGGAAACCTACGTCTCGAAGTTCACCAACATGCGCTTCGAGCCGGCCGGCATGACCGATGACCCCGACATCCGGATGGCGCAGTCGATCGTGGACTACATCTTCCGTCGGCTGGCGCTGGACTACCTGCCGTTCGAGACCCGGGCGGCGATGGGTATCCACACCGCCGAGGAGCGGTCGCGCCAGCTCGAGACCGGTAGCTACCTGGTCACCGATACCGACGACGATCTCGAGAGCCTGGCCCAGTCGGCTCCGGTAGTGGAACAGCCGGTAGTGGCTACCCAGCCGGCCGACCCGCGGGTGCACAGCTCGGCGGAGCTGATCGAGTCGTTGCTCGGCGCCTCCTCTGACGCCCCGCTGTGCATGAACTGCGGGACGAAGATGCAGCGAGCCGGCTCGTGCTTCGTCTGCGACGGCTGCGGGAGCACGTCCGGCTGCAGTTAATTTTAACCAACATCTGAGTGTCCCCTCACGGGTACGCCGAGCTGAGCAACGCGGACGACACGCCGACTGCTGAATAACCAAGAAAGCTGCCCCCGGACCTAGCGTCCGGGGGCAGCTTTCCTTTTGGTCCGAAATTCGCATTCGAGGTAGTCGTGTCATTCGAGGTCCGCGTGCACCAAGGACGCACGTTCGATCCTGGCGTGGTCGCCAGCGACCCGGTTGTCCTATGGTCTCGCTTCCGGTTGATGCTTGCGGCCACCGCGCGACTCGACGATGGCGCGCACAATGGACAGGCCGAGCCCGCTGGCGGCTCCCTCACCGGCGTTGCTCCCCGTCCGGAGCACCTCGGTGACCAGTGCCCGGTCGGTCTTCGGCATCCCAGCGCCGGTATCTGCCACCTTGAGCCAGACCTCGTCGCCATAGGCGTGGGCGCTGATCGAAATCCCATCCCGCGGGCCGGTGAACTTCACCGAGTTCTCGATGAGGCAATCCAGCGCGGCCTCCAGCCGTTCCGGGTCGCCCAGGATCATCCCGACCTGCACGTCGGAGGACCAGATCCGATCGGCGGTGACCGACCAACGCGCGTGCACCGCCGCGACCAGATCGGACAGGTTGAGTGGGATGCGCGCGCTGGGGACTCGACCCGGACCAGCGTCAGCAACATGGTGGCCAATGATGAGGCCTTGTCCAATTCGCTGAGCACGACGATTGCGTCGGCGGCCGTTAACGGATCTTCGGTGCGCGACCGGATGAGATCGGTGAATCCGCGCGCGATCGTCAGACGCGTTCGCACCTCGCGCCGAGCCGGGCGGTGCCGGCCGACGACCCCATCACCCGTCGACCGGACCAACCGGCGTCAGCGGATACGAGCTCGCACGGGCAACCAGATTGCGACGGCCATGATCGCCATTCCGAGCGGGACATGCACGGCGGTGAGCGTGTCCTTGCCGGACTCGCGGATGAGGCCGCCAAGATAGGACTCCAGCACCAGCAGCACGACCAAGATCACCGATCCGATGATCAGGTCCTTGCGGGCGCGCAGCTTCCAGATCGCGAGTGCGGCGGCGAGCACAGCGAGTACCAGAGCAATTTCGCCGCCCCGAGCATGCACATCGATCCACGAGTTGGCGGCATCCCGCTCGCCGTCATGCTCGAGGAAGATGCCCGCCCACAAACCCTGCAGGAGCACGGCCAGGGCGGTCAGGCCAACCAGAGCGGCGTAGATGCGGGGTGGGGCTGTATCGGTGTTGCTCCGAGTGGGGGCTTCGGTCGTTCCGACAGACATTATTCTCCTTACGGTCTTAATATGGCTATTTCGCCCGGCACCCCATCGTGCCGAGCCAACTTCTGCGCGACCTCTCAGAGCCGCGACCGGGTTGGAGACGCAGGTGATGACCTTCAAGCCCGAGGGTGCGCTGAAGAAGTGGATCGAGCTGAACCCGGCCCCCGGTCTGTCCGTCTGACCGACCGGTCGGCGGTTGCCGGGCCGCAGCCGATCCCAGGACCAGCAGCTTCACCGTTGGGCTAGTCGCCGATCAGCTGGCGGTGGCCGTCCGGTCCGACCGTAGTTGCGCCAAGGCCTGCTCATGGAACAGCCACGACGCTCAGGTCCATCTGCGCTGGACGAAGGGTTCCGGTTCCACGATCGCGTGCACCTGCCTGGCGCTGCGCACGGCGAGGCCGATCCCGTAGAGGTTCGCGTTGAGCAGCGTCGGCGTCGGCGTCGGCAGCAGGGATCGCGGCCGTGCGGCGGCAGTAGGAGCGAACTCCGATGCGGCCAGCAGGCCAGCGGTGCCGCTGCGGGCCTCGACTTCGACGGCGTCGACTATCGCCGCCGGCACGGCGAGCCGGGTTGTCGTGGATCTAGACCGATCCACGACACCGTCCGGGGCGGCCCGCAGGATCCGCTGTTTGCGACGGTCGAGCATCGACCAGGGGAACGGCTCCCACGCCGGCAACATGACCAGAACCCGCAGCAACGCGACATCACACAACGCGGGCGTGCAGCCCGCCGGCCGCCTCCACCTCGTGTTCGTCGACCCGGACATCGGCTAGCACGTTGTGGCCGAGCAGCCGGAGTTTGACCGGATTTTGCATGACGTCGACGGTGCCGAGACACCCGCTGGACGCAATCACGGTCGATCCCCGCAGGCCCGTTCGCGCATCTGCACAACATAGCGGTCGGTCTATCGCCGCCCGCGGGTCACTATGTCGTACACCGTCCTATTCGCAAGCGCCTGTGACCTGTCCGGGGACTGAAGTTCAAGTTCAAGGCGCACGCCATGATTAGAAAACCCGTTCGAATAATGCGCCGCCCCTCTCGGGCACTGCGGCATCAAGGGCGCGCGATGCGGCGGACCCGGACAGCCACGACGAGGTCCAGAACTCTCGCCAACCGATCGCCGCGATGTACAAGCGGGAAACGTCCCGGCTCGAGCCAAACCACGAAGCCAGCTTGCGCTCTGTCGCCGGGGACACCAGGGGGACGCCAACCAAGGAGGGACACCCGTCAGATGGTTAGGTCCTCTTGGTTCTAGTGCTCACCGAGACAGCCCCGGTCCTCTTTCTGAGGGCCGGGGCTGTCTCGATTGCTGGCCCTGGCGTCGGACAGGACCTAGGGGAGCGACGGTCAGCCCTGGGGGACCTCGGCGATCCGGATGTGATTGCCGAACGGGTCCCGCAGCCCGAAGTCGGTGCCGTAGTCGCGCGTCACCGGCTCCTCTGCCAGCTCCACGCCCTTCTCCTTGAGCTCGGCGTACGTCTTGAACGCGTCGGCGCAGCGGAAGAACAGGTGCCCACCGGCCGCCCCTTGGCTGACCATCTCGCGCACCGTCTCCGCGGTCTGCTCGCTCATTGCCGGCGGCCCGGGCCGTTCGAGCAGGATCTCGCGCTCCGGCGAGCCGGGCACGTTGACCGTCAGCCACCGCATGAAGCCGAGGTCGGCGTCGGTATGCACCTCCAGGCCGAGCTTGCCGACGTAGAACGCGAGCGCCTCGTCCTGGTCCAGTACGTAGATCTGAGTGATTCCGAGTGAGTTCAACATGCACGAAATGCTAGGGCGCTCAGAGCCGGGTTGCTTCTCCGAAACTGCTCGGTCGAAGCCACGCCATCGCAAAGCAGGTCGGCACCGGCGGCAGCGGCCCGCGCAGGCGGTAGGCGCTCGGGGTTTCTCCCACGATGTCGCGGAACACCCGGCTGAAGGTCCCCAGGCTCGAGAATCCGACGTCCATGCAGATGTCGGTCACCGACCGGTCCGAGGAACGCAACAGGAACATCGCCCGCTCCACCCGTCGCCGCTGCAGGTACCGCTTCGGCGGCTCCCCGAACGTCGCCCGGAACGTCCGGATGAAGTGCGCCTGGGAGACCTGCGCGATCCGGGCCAGCGTCGCGATGTCCAGCGGCTCGGCGTACGCACCGTCCATCGCGTCCCGCGCGCGCAGCATCCGCCGGTTGGACTCCTCAGCTGCGCGGCTCACCTGCCGATTCCACCACGGCCGCCGAGAACAGCGTTGCGCACCGCGCCCGCAGCCAACGCCACAGGTCGGCCGTCCGGCTGCCGATAGGCAGGATGAGCCATAGCCGATAGGCAGGATGAGCCACTGCGTAACACCGTGGCGGAACGGGGTATCAATGAGCGGGTCCGGCCGCGGGTTGCTGACTCTCGGCCTGTCGGTGTGCTCGGCCGCGGTCGCGGTGACCGGAGTGATCCTGGGAGTTCAGACCGACGGGACGGCCGGCGCCACCGCGACGATAGGCGTGCCCGGCACGGTGGGCGTGCCACAGGTGCAGACCACGCCCCGGTTCCGGCCATCGGCCGCCGCCCCGGCCACTGCCAGCACGCTGTGGGTGGATCCGGCCAACCCGGCGGCCAAGGCCCGGACCAGCCTGCTCGGTCAGGGCCGTGCCGCCGATGCCGCGCAGCTGAGCAAGATCGCGAGCCAGCCCACCGCGACCTGGCTGACCGGCGATGCCGACACCAGCGTTGCCACCGTCACCCGGGTGATCGGCGCTGCCACGGCGGTGCACCAGCTGCCGGTCTTCGTGACCTACTACCTGCCCGACCGCGATTGCGGTGGCTACTCTGCCGGCGGCGCGGCTAGCGCGGCGCAGTACCAGGCCTGGGTCCGGGCGGTGGCCGCCGCGCTCGGAGCACAGCAGGCGATGGTCATCGTCGAACCGGACGGGGTTGCGATGGCGGCCTCGAAGAGCTGTGCCGCGGCGACCGCAAGCGGCCACGACGCGCTGCTCAGTTACGCGGTGACCACTCTGGCCAGGCAGCCGAAGGCCCGGGTCTACCTGGACGCCGGTAACGCCGGCTGGGTAGCGAACCAAGCCAGCCTGCTCGCCCACCTCAGGGCCAGCGGGCTGAACTCGGCCGCCGGCTTCGCGCTCAACGTGTCGAACTTCCGCACGCTCGGCGACAGCCTCGGGTACGGCAACCGGCTTTCGGCGCTGGCCGGCGGGGCGCACTACCTGGTCGACACCTCGCGCAACGGTGCCGGACCGTTGCCGGCCGGCTCCGGCTATCGGGGACCGTCCTGGTGCAACCCGCCGGGTCGGGCACTCGGCCGGGCGCCGAGCACCCGCACCGGCCAGCCGCTGGTCGATGCCTACCTCTGGGTCAAATACCCGGGTGCCTCCGACGGCAGTTGCGGCCTGGGCTACCCGGCGGCCGGGACGTTCTGGACCGACTACGCCCTGGGTCTGGCGCAACGATCCTAGGAGCGCCGGCCGGTCGCTATCCTCGGTGCAGACACACTGGCCCGGGGGAGCGAACGATGCGTCGTGGATGGGTAGTGTTGGCAGCTGCCGCGCTGGTCACCTCGTGCACCAGCGGTAGCCAGCAGCGGGCGCTCAGCGGCCCGGCCAGCGTCTGGTCGATCACCAGCAGCGTGTCCAGCCCGAGCGCTACCACCGGGTCGTCCAGCCCGGGCCCGACGGCCAGCTCGCCATCCTCGCAAACGTCGAACCCACCGGTCGTCCAGAGCTCGCAGAACCCGCTGGCCGCAACACACTTCTGGATCGATCCGGCCAGCCACGCCGCTCTCGAGCTTCGCAGCCGGACCGCGCAGGGCAAGTTCGCCGATGCCGCGCAGCTGCGAAAGATCGCCAGCCGGCCGACCGCACTCTGGCTCGGGTCCTGGCAGGCGCTCGGGCAGCTCGACTCGGTACTGCGCGCCGCGGCGGCAGCCTCGGCCACCGTGGTGCTGGTCGCCTACTTCATTCCCGACCGCGATTGTGGCGGCTCGTCGGCCGGCGGCGCGCGCAATGCCGCCGACTACCGCGGCTGGATCGCGAGCCTGGCCGGCAAGCTGGGTTCGCACCGGGCGGTCGTGGTGCTCGAACCGGACGCGGTCCCGATGTCGGCACCGGGCGGCTGCGCGGCCGGCCAGTTCGATTCCCGTTCGGCCCTGCTCACGGGCGCGGTACGCACCTTGAAGGCGCTGCCAGCGGTCAGTGTCTACCTCGACGCCGGCCACCCGGCCTGGCCGTCGGATCCCCAGCTCAGCGTCGGACCGCTGCAGGCCAGTGGGCTCGGTGCGGCCGACGGCTTCGCCCTCAACACCTCGAACTTCCAGCGCACCGCCGATGACCTGCGCTACGGCGACGCGCTGTCGGCGCTGGTCGGCGGCAAGCATTTCATTGTGGATACCGGGCGAAACGGCAACGGGCCGCTGCCCAGCGACACCAGCTACCGTGGGCCGTCCTGGTGCAATCCACCCGGCCGGTCGCTCGGCCAGCCACCGACCGTACGGACCGGTGACCCGTTGACCGACGCCTTCGTCTGGGTGAAATACCCCGGCGAGTCTGACGGCTCATGTGGGCTGGGCGACCTGACTGCTGGCAGCTGGCTGCCGGACTACGCGATCGGGCTGGCCCGGCGGAGTTCGGACTAGCCCGATCGGCTAGCCCGAACTCGGCTGCTAGTGGATCAGGATCCAGCGCGCGACTGAGGGAACGCCCTGCCGGTCGATCAGGAACAGCATGTAGTAGCCGGCCGGCAGGATGGCCGAGGACGTCGGCAGGCTCAGCGCCAACCCGTTGGCGTTGGCTGTGAAGTCGACGGCAACGCTGCGCTGCCCCAGGTTGGTCAGGTGGGTGACCGCGCTCGGCCGGATCAGCCGGACCTTGGCGATGTCGCCGGCTTGGCGCGCCTGCACGGTGAGCCGACCACCGATGGCGGCGTAGCTCGGCGCGGACCCGATCACCGGACGGGCGCCCTGGTAGAGGTAGGGCGGCGTGTAGAGCTCGAGCCGCTGTTCGAACGGGGCCTTGGTGGTGTTGGCCGGGTCGGAGTACAGCGGGTTGGACCCCATCGTCAGCACCCGGCCGTCCGGTAGCAGCAGTGCCTCGCTGTGATAGCTGCGACTCACGTGCGGGCTGGCCGCCTTGCTCAGCTGCAGGGTGCCCGGGTGCAGGATCGCCGCGTCGTGGTTGCTGCTGCCGTTCTCGGCCCGGTAGGCACCCGAACCGCCGGTGACCAAGAGGGTGTCGTCGGGCAGGTTCACCAGCAGCGGGTAGCGAGTGGTGTGGGCCAGGTCCGGTCCGGGCGTCCACGCCGGCCGGGGCGTGGTCAGGTCGATGGTGTCGATCCGTTTGGTGGACTGGATCGTCTCACCGGCGATACCGCCACCGACGATCACCAGCCGCTGGTCCTGGACCGGCCCCAGCCAGGCCGAGCCGGACGAGTCGGTCATGTTCGGGTAGCGCAGGCCGCTTACCGGGGTGAAGGCGTCGGTGTGCAGGTTCCAGAAACCGGGCGCGTGGCGGTTCAGCGCGTCGGTGCCGTAGCCGGAGTTGGAGCCGGTGTAGAACAGCTGATTCGGCTTGCTGGTCTGGAACAGCGAGGGATAGGTGGGGAATCGCTCGGTGAGATCCGGCCGGGCCTGCCACTGCGAGGAGGCCACGTCGAACTGCTCGGCGGTGTGCTGGGCGGTCACCAGTTGCCCCACGCCGTCCAGGCCGGACACCGCCAGCACGCTGCCGTCGGACAGCCCGGTCAGGGCCGGATACCAGCGCTTGACGGTCAGGTCGGACACCCGCAGGTAGGTCTCGGTGGTGGGGTCGAAGACGTAGCTGTAGGCCGAACCCTCGAAGTTGTGCTTGGCCCGGATCATTCGCTGCGCGGTCACGGTCAGCTTTGCCGAGGTTGCCGCGTCCACGCCCTGGATGCGGAAGGTGAGCGGCTGCTCCCCGGTGTAGGTGGAGGCCGGGCCGTCATCGACCGCCCAGGCCCACACCGTCGCCCTGGCCGGCACGACCAGGCTGGCGTGCTTGCCGACCCGCTTGACGGTCGCTGGCGCGATCGAGGTGGTGGTGTCGGAATAGTACTTTCGCCCGTTGCTGCCGAGAAAAACCGTGTGATCGCCGATGATCCGGCCCGCGCCGGCCTGGTCGGTCGAGCTGATCGTCAGCACCCCGCCGGCCGTCTTGGCGACTGCCGCCAGCACCTCGTAGTTCTGGGTGCCACCGGCGATCAGCAACCGGCCGTCCGGCAGGAAGGCCTGGCCGCCGCAGAACATGTCGGTCGGGGTGTGCACCAGCGTGCTGGTACGGGTTTGCGGGTCGAACAGCATGGTGCTGAAGGTGCCGGCCGCGAACGTCCCGGCATTGTTGCCCGAACCGGCGGTGATCAGGATCTTGCCGTCCTGCAGCAGCGCGGCGTGCACGGCCGAGATCCGCATCGAGCCGGGCAGCTTGATCTCGTCCCAATGCCCGTACTTCGCCTTGTAGGCGGCCGTGCTGGCCTGGTAGTCCTGCCAGCGCTGGCCGATGACCGGCGAGAGGAACGAGAGGTTGAGGCCGAGCACGGCGGCCAGCCCGATCGCCACCGATCGGCTACGGCGGGTCCTGAGCGGTCTCATGAGGCAACTCCATCAGCGGTCGTTTCGCCAGCGGCGGCAAGGACTGTGGCGCGAAGGTGGCGACCGGCGAAGCGGCGGACGTCGTCCAGCTCATCGGCCAGGCCGGCCCCGTCGATCGGCCGCGGGGCACTGGCCGATTGGCGTCGCTGGCGCAGGTCCCAGCGCCACATGATCAGCGGTAGCAGGCAGACCAGCAGGGCCAGTAGCGGCCAGATCAGCAGGTAGATCGAGGTGTGATGCAGCTTCACCGAGGCGAGGATCCCGACCGTGTAGAGCGCGGCCCAACCGAGCTGGTAGCGGAAGGTGCCCAGCGAATCGGACAGTGAGGCCGATCCCTTCGGCGTGACCACGAACCGGCCGCGCCGGAAGGCCAGCGCGTTGAGCAGCGACATCCCATAGATCGGCAGCGTGACGATCGACATCACCGCGCCGAGCAGGCCCGGCGATTCCACATCCTCGAACGGGCTGATGTTCATATCCCGGGATCGGATGTAGACCCACATCTGGAAGGCGGTGGCGTTGAGGTACAAGACCGTCCACAGCTGGACCGGGACGTTCAGGCCGGCCGGCGCGAACCCCAGGCAGAGGGTGGCGTTCGCCGCGCCCAGCAGCCAGCCCAGTGCCATCGCCGGGTAGCAGCTGGTGATCAGCAGGTAGTGGAACAGCCGGCCCGGGGTGAGCCGGAAGAAGGTGCGCAGGAAGTGTCGTCCGATCACCTGGAAGCCACCGCGGGACCAGCGGAACTGCTGGGTGAAGAAGTCGCCCCAGGACTCCGGGCCCTGCCCGACCGCCAGCAGGTCGGTCACGTAGACCGAGCGCCACCTGCGGCCGGTGGCCGGGTTGCGGGTGGTGTGGATGCGCAGGCCGGTTGCCAGGTCCTCGGTGATCGAGTCGCTCAGGCCGCCGATCATGGTCAGGCTGCTGATCCGGATCGCGTTGTTGGTACCGACCAGCATCGGCGCGTGGTAGCGGTTGGCCGCCCGCTGGATCAGGCTGTGGAACGGGAACTGCTGTGACTCCGCGCCCCGGGTGACCAGGGTGTGCGGGTTGCCGTAGAACTGCGGGCCGACCACGAAGGCGACGTCCGGGTCGCGAAAATAGCCCAGTACCCGCTCGGCAAAGTGCGCCTCGGGTACGTGGTCGGGATCCACGCAGAGCAGCACGTCGTAGTCGGCACCGTGTTGGTCGAGCCAGGAGTTCAGGTTGCCGTGTTTGGTCTTGGCCGCGAACCGGCCGCCCTTGGTGTTGTACTCGGGCTTGCCGAAACGGCTGAAGTGGTGCACGCCCAGCCGCTGGCACAGCGCACGGGCCGCCTCGTCGTTGCCCTCGTCGAGTAGCCAGACCTCGATCGGGTCGCAATGCCGGACGCGCAGGGCGGCCCGCAGAGTGCGTTCGATGATGTCCAGTGGCTCGCGGGACGGGACGATGGTGGTGAGCAGTGCGACCCGCATCCCGGCGGCCGGCTCGACCGTGATCGGGTCCCGGCCGACCACGCCGGCCAGCGACAGCGAGGTGGCTGAGATCAGCCGCATCAGTTCCATCACGGTGATAGCCGCCACGAAGAACAGGGTCGCAGCGACAACGAACCGTGATTTGCCTTCCAACACAGGCCAATGTGCCGGTTGCAGCAGCCAGCCCAACAGTCCCAGCTCGATCCCGACGCTGACGAAGGCGACCACGATGGTGAGCGCGAACTGCCAGCGTGAGCGGTGAATGCGGCGGTATTGGACCTGGTACGGGGCGTTCACCTCGACGCTGTGCTTACCAGAATTGCGAAGCGTGTCCGAACTGCGAAGCGTGCTGGAACTGCGAGAGATCACCAGCGGGCTCCACTCGAACGATGGCGTGGCACAAGCATGTGGTGCGCTCCCCCCGAAGTGCCCAGACGCCACGACCAAGCTCGCGGCTGGCCCAATTCTCACATCGATCACAGATGCGATGCAAGGCGAGTACACACTTTTAGCACAAGGGAAAACTCGATCGGCGGAAATGTTGCCGCAAGTGAGAGACCCGCTACTGAGAGTGCGGGGCTAGTCGGTAAAAACGCCGAGAGAAGTCGATGCGGTACAAAGAGCGCTATGCGTGCAATCTTGATCGAGAAGTTCCAGCAGGCTCCCATCGTGACCGAGCTGCCCGAGCCGGCGCCGGCTGCCGACGGCGTCGTGCTGCGGGTGCGGGCGACCGGTCTGTGCCGCAGCGACTGGCACGGTTGGCAGGGTCACGATCCGGATATCGAGCTGCCGCACGTGCCGGGTCATGAGCTGTCCGGCACGATCGCCGAACTCGGCAGCTCGGTGCGCGGCTGGCAGGTCGGTCAGCGGGTCGCGGTCCCGTTCATCTGCGCCTGCGGCAGCTGCGCGCAATGCCGTGGCGGCAACCAGCAGGTCTGCACCAGGCAGCTGCAACCCGGCTTCAACTACTGGGGATCCTTTGCCGAGTACGTCGCAATCCCGTACGCCGAGGTGAACCTGGTGCCGCTGCCGGAGCAGATCGAGTTCGATACCGCGGCCGCGCTCGGCTGCCGGTTCGCCACCTCCTACCGGGCGGTGACGGCGGTCGGCGCCGTCAAGCCGGGGGAGTGGCTGGTGGTCTTCGGGTGCGGCGGGGTAGGGCTGTCGGCGGTGATGATCGCCGCCGCGGCCGGCGCCAGGGTAATCGCGGTGGACACCAACCCTGCGGCGCTGGCGCTGGCCATGCAGCACGGCGCCATTGAAGCCCTGCCCGCCGATGCCGAGATCGTCGATCGGATAATCGATCTCACCCATGGTGGCGCCGATGTCACCTTCGACGCGATCGGCGCCGAATCGGTCGTCCAGTCGGCGTTGCGCTCGCTGCGTCCGCGCGGCCGGCACGTCCAGATCGGGCTGCTGCCCGAGCCGATCCGGCTGGACGTGTCGTTCCTGGCCTTTCGCGAGCTGTCCTGGCTGGGCAGTCACGGGCTGGCCGCGCACGACTTTCCCCGGATGCTGGAACTGGTCGGTTCAGGTGCGGTGCGGGCCGACCAGCTCGTCACCAGCACGATCGGGCTGGACGGGGTCGCCGGCGCCCTCGAGGCGATGACGTCTGCCAGCCCGGCCGGTGTCACCGTGATCCGACCCGACCAGCGCTGAGACCAGCCCGACCAAGCCGATCGAAGAACCCAGCAGGACGGCAGCGACTATGCCGTCCAGCCAGAAGTGGTTGGCGGTGGCGATCACCACGAACACCGTCAGCGCCGGGTGGGCCAGCACCCACCAGCGGTAGCGGGCAGTGCTCACCGACAGCACCGCCCAGGCCACCAGCAGCGCCCAGCCGACATGCACCGACGGCATCGCCGAGAGCTGATCGACCGAGATTCCCGATATGTTGTATACCGATTGCCCGTACCTGGCGGCGGTGTCGACGAAGCCGAGCTGAGGGAGCAGCCGGGGCGGCGCGACCGGCACCAGCTCGATCAACAGCGCGGACGCGGTGAGCAGCACCAGCACGTTGCGGACCTCGGGGTAGCGGTCGCGATGCCGGATGAACAGCCACAGCAGTACGGCACCGAGCGCGCTGAAATGCATCACCGCGTAGTACCAGTTCGCGCTTTGCACGAGCAGCGGATGGCCGCCGATCAACCGCTGGACGCTCGCCTCGCGCGGTAACCCCCAGTCGGCCTCGACCCGCACGATCCAGCGGGCCCGGTCGAAGGCGCCACCGCCGTCGAGCACCGATGCCGAGGCGGCGAGCTGCCAGAGGCTGTAGAGCGCGGCCACGATCGCCGATTCGCGCAGGTACGGCCTCAGCCTGCCCAGTCGGCTCGCGGACCGGCCGGGCAGCACCAGCGAGCCGGCGAGTAGGCCGGCGGAGAGGACGGTGGCCGGTTGCCAGCCGAGCTGGAGGTTCTGCACTCGATCATTATCCCCATCGCCTCAGGAGTTGGTGTTACCTGCCGATCCGGACCCTAACGCTGTTCGTGTTCGAACGAATGGCTTGTCTGTGAGGATCAACATCGATGAGGCTCACCCTCAATACCGGCTCGCGATCGCGCAAGGCGGCAGCGACCATAGCTAGCGTGGCTGTGGCAGCCGGCGGGCTGTGCCTGCTGTCGGCGCCCTCGGCGCTGGCCGCCAGCTCGCCGTGCGCGGACGGTTCGACGCCGGCGTTGCTCAGCACGGTGACGTGCTCGTCGGCCGGCAGCTACACCCTGACCGTGCCCGCCGGCACCACTTCGGTGGCGCTGGACGCGATCGGTGCGGGCGGTGGCGCCGGCTACCCGGCGCGCCAGCACATCGGGGGTAACGCCGCGGAAGTGACCGGAACCCTGACGCTGCCCGCGGGCACCGCCTACCTCTACGTGATAGCAGGCGCCGCCGGTACCGGTGACAACCACGGCACCAGCAGCGGTGGCGGCGGCTCGGCTGTGCTGGCCGAGGATGCCGGGCACGCCTTGCTGGCAAAGCTCGCCATCGCGGGCGGTGGCGGCGGCGGTGCGTACAACGGCGACGGCGGCGATGCCGGCTCGCCCGGCAACAGCGACAACGCCCAGGCCGTGTCAGGCCCGGGCGGTGCCGGGGTGGGTGCTACCGGCGGTGCCGGTGGCACCGGCAACTACAGCCCCGGTACGCCGGGCGGCAATGACAACCCGGCCGCGTTGACCGTGGCCGTCGGTGGCCTGGGTGGCTTGCTACCCGGTGGCGCGACCGGTGGTGGCGGCGCTGGCGGCTACGCCGGTGGCGGCGGCGGCGGTGGCAGCACTGCCGGCATCCTCAGCACCAATGTGGCCGGTGGCGGCGGCGGCTCGTCCCTCGCCTCGGCCTACCTCGGCTCGGCCTCGATCGCCGTCCTGCCGGGCACCGGTGGCGTTCAGCTGCCCGGCCTGGTTGCCAGCGATGGCGCCGTCGGTTCCGTCACGTTGACCTTTGACGGGGTCGCGGCGCCAGGTGCTCCGACTGGTGCGTCGGCGGTTGCCGGTACCGGTCAGGCGAGTGTGTCGTTCACGGCGCCGGCCAGTGATGGTGGGTCGCCGATCACGAGCTACACGGTGACCTCGTCGCCGGGTGGTCTGAGCGCGACGTGTCCGGGTAGTCCGTGTGTGGTGACCGGTTTGACGAACGGCACGGCGTACACGTTCACGGTGCATGCCACCAACCCGGTCGGTGACTCTGCGGAGTCGGTGGCCAGCACCTCGGTCACCCCGATCGGCGCACCGACGGTCCCCAGTGGCGTGTCGGCAACGCCGGGTACCGGTCAGGCGAGTGTGTCGTTCACGGCGCCGGCCAGTGATGGTGGGTCGCCGATCACGAGCTACACGGTGACCTCGTCGCCGGGTGGTCTGAGCGCGACGTGTCCGGGTAGT
>JALYVK010000055.1 GCA_030853265.1 Actinomycetota bacterium | reverse complement strand
GCATGCCACCAACCCGGTCGGTGACTCTGCGGAGTCGGTGGCCAGCACCTCGGTCACCCCGATCGGCGCACCGACCGCGGTCGGCGGCGTCACCGCCACCGTCACCGACACCTCGGCCACCGTGTCGTTTGGCGCTCCGGCCGACGGTGGTTCCCCGATCGTCGCCTACCAGTACTCGACGGACAACGGCCTCAACTGGATCACGCTGCCCACCAGCGGTTCCGGGTCCGGCCTGAGTGGCACCATCACCGGCCTGACCCCCGGCACCGGCTATTCGATCATCCTGCGGGCGGTCAACGGCACGGGTCCGGGCTCGGCATCGGCCGCGGTGACGGTCACCACGCTGCCGGCCACCCTGGCCGCTCCGACGGCGGTCGCCGGAACCTCGTCGGCCACCGTGTCCTGGGCTCCGTCCAGCACCGGTACGGTGACCGGTTACACCGTCTACGCCCACCCAGGACCGGCGTCCTGCACGACCACCTCGATCAGCGCGACCTCGTGCGTAATCGGGGCGACGGCAGGCGTGTCCTACACCTACACGGTGGTGGCGCAGAGCGTGCCGGGGGACTCGGCCGCCTCACCGGCCTCGAACGCGATCACCGCGACCTCACCCGAGGTCCCGGCCAGCGCGCCCACCAGCGCGCCGACCACCCTGACCACCACCCAGGGGGTGCTGACCAAGGTTGAGCGATCAGAGTCGATCACCCTTATCGGCGCCGGGTTCCTGCCCTACTCCAGCGTCACGATCATTCTCTACAGCTCGCCGGTCGTGCTCGGAACGGCCGTCACGGACTCCCACGGCGACTTCACCAAGCAGGTCACCATCCCGGCAGTGCTTTCGGCCGGCTCGCACAACCTGGTGGCGACCGGCGTCAGCCCGACCGGCGCGGTCTACCAGATCCGGATGCCGGTCACGGTGGCCGCGGCCGCAATCACCGGGACCGGAACAACGGGCACCGGGACGTCCACGGACCCGGGCGCGCTGGCCAGCACCGGCGCCGAGGCGGCCAGGATCGCGCTCTGGGCGGCTCTGCTGACCGGCGCCGGCCTGCTGCTCATCGGCTTTGGCCGCCGGCCGCGTCTGGCAGCCATCGATGCCGCGAACGGTGGCCCGGCCGAGAACGACTAGCGGGGACGGAGCGGCAGCGACGGGTAGCGCGGACTTCGGACCGCGCTACCCGTCGCTGTCGTCGGCGCCCTCGGCCTCGATCACGTGCAGCACGGCATTGATCAGCGCCAGGTGGGTGAACGCCTGCGGGAAGTTGCCCAGGTGCTGGCCGGTATGCGAATCGATCTCTTCGGCATACAGCTCCAGCGGCCCGGCGAAGGACAGCAGCTTGGCGCAGAGCTTGCGGGCCCGGTGGTACTCGCCGATCTCGCACAGCGCCGAGACCAGCCAGAACGAGCAGATGGTGAAGCTGCCCTCCTCACCGGAGAACCCGTCGTCGGTCTGCTCCACCCGGTAGCGCAGTACCAGGCCGTCCGCGGTCAGCTCGTCGGCGATCGCCAGCACGGTGGCCCGGATCCGCGGATCGTCGGCCGGCAGGAACCGGACCAGCACCGCCAGCAGCAACGAGGCGTCCAGCTCCGTGCCGCCGTAGTACTGGGTCAGCACGCCGCGGGAATCCAGTCCGTGGGCCAGCACGTCCTGCCGGATCTCCTCGGCGGCCTGCTCCCACTTCGAGGCCTCGGCATCCTGGCCGATCATCGAGGCCAGCTTGGCGCCGCGGTCGACCGCGACCCAGCACATGATCTTGGACGAGGTGAAGTGCTTCGGCTCGCCGCGCACCTCCCACATCCCGGCGTCCGGATCGCGCCAGTGCTTCAACGCGGCGTTGACCTGATAGCCGAGGATCGGCCAGATCCGGCCGTCCAGGTGATCGGCTGCCTTGGAATGCAGGTACACCGAATCCAGCAACGCGCCCCAGACGTCGTGCTGGTGCTGGGCGTAGGCGGCGTTGCCGATCCGTACCGGCCGCGAGTCCTGGTAGCCGCTCAGGTGATCCAGCTCGTGCTCGTCCAGGTCACGCTCGCCGCCGATGCCGTACATGATCTGCAGGTCCTCATCGCGTTCGGCCAGGTCGGCGATGAAGGAGAAGAAGTCCACCGCCTCCCAGTCGAATCCGAGAGAATACATACCCCACAAGGCGAAAGTGGAATCGCGGATCCAGCTGTAGCGGTAGTCGTAGTTGCGTTGGCCGCCGATGGTCTCGGGTAGCGAGGTGGTCGCCGCCGCGCAGATCGCACCGGTCGGCGCGTAGGTCAGGCCCTTGAGGGTCAGCGCGCTGCGCTGCAGGTAGTGCCGCCAGGGATGGTCGGGAAAGGTGCCGCGTGCCAGCCAGTGCTGCCAGTGATGTGCCGTCCAGACCAGCCGGGCATAGGCCTCGTCGTAATCGGCCGGCGGCTCCGGCTGGCCCCAGGACAGCGCGACGTAGCGGACGTCGCCTTCCTTGAGCATCGTCCGAGCCGCCGCCTGGCCGCCTTCCAGGCCCAGCCGCAGATCGGTGGTCAGGGTCAGCGTGAGTTCCGAACGCTCAGAACGTGCCTGCGCCTGGTGGTAGCCACCCTCGGTGTAGGACCAGCGGACCGGATCGCGGCCGTAGTCCAGCACCGGCTCGCACTGCATGACCAGCTGCACCTCGCCGGAGACACACCGGACGGTCCGCAGCAGGGTGTGCTCGGCGTCGTAGTCGGTGGGAGTGCGCCGCTGGCTGCGGGACAGGTCGGCGTCGTGGCGCCACGGCCCGATCAGCAGCAGGTCGCGCACGATGATCCAACCGGTGGCGGTGCCCCAGCTGGTCTCGAGGATCATGGTGCCGGGCAGGTAGCGCCGGGCTGACGGGACCGACACGTCGTCCGGGGCGAGCAGGAAGGAACCTGCGTGTCGATCCAGGATGGTGCCGAAGATGCTGGGCGAATCCATTCGCGGAAGGCACATCCAGTCCACCGAGCCACCGGGCGCGACCAGCGCGGTGACCTCGCCGTCGCTGAGGAAGCCGTAGTCGGCGATCGGAACGACCCGGCCGCGTGCCTTGCCGGTCCGGGCGGGGCCGGACGCGCTCATCGGGGTCATCATCGCGACTGAGCACCTCTCCTTCGACGATCAGTCGATGATGCAGACCCCTCGGGGGGTGGTGAAGTGCGCCGCGACGACCCCGGTCTCGCCGTCGTTGTCCTCGCTCGGCAGCCACTTGACCTTCAGGTCGTCCAGTGCCCGAGTCGCGGCCTCGCCCAGGTGGCCAGCCACCGTCGAGCGATCACCGGCGATGTCCAGTCGTTCCAGCCGGACCTTGCCGCCGGCGCTGGCCGGGTGCTCGGACTTGTCCGACTCCCAGTGGATGAACCAGGGCAGCTGCGGGTCGTTGGCCGTGTCGTTGATGCCGATCTGCTTCCAGCGCAGGTCATAGCCGTCAGGACGGACCCGGTGCCCGGTCGCCGCCGGCCGGCCGAGGCGCTGCTCGACGGCCGCCAGGTCGGTCACCCCGACCACCCAGCTGAGCCAACCGCCGCCGGCCTCGCTGCGGGCCTTGACCGCACGTCCGAACGGGGCCGCCTCGACCGCCGGGTGATCCAGCGCCTCGACGACTTCGAGGTACACGCCGCCGGCCAGTGGCAGCAGGAAGTTCCTGGTCCCGAACCGCGGGTGCAGGCCGCCGTCGGTGAAGCCCGCACTCAGCTGCGAGCCGAGCCGTTGCACGCAGGAAGCGAGCCCTTCCGGTCCTGCTGCGTAGGAGAGATGATCCAATCGCATAACTCGATACTGGCTGAACCGGAAATCTCGGCCGTCACCGGGGTAGCCCATCCCGGACGTGGAAAGCCGGCGCTGTAGTGCTATGTCATGGAGTGAGCCGGCTCACTCCATGAGGTCGAGGGCATTGCCCAGACTGGCCGGCCCTGGCCGGGTATCGCTACCGCCCAGACTCGCCCAGACAGCCCGGACGTCCTCCGCGCCGCGGATCGGCTCGCCGCTGGCGGCGCGTTCGAGCAGTGCCGCGGCCAGCTTTCCCTTCGCCAGCTTGGACGGGTAGGAGATCACCCCGAGGCCGCCGTCCGGCTTGCGCGAGAGCACCCGGACGGTGAGCAGCCGGCTCGCCTCGCGGCTGCCCCGGGCCGGCTGCCACATCGAGGCGTAGTCGGTGGAACGCAGGTCCACGATCAGCCCGCTCCGTCCGAGCAGCGGCGGCAGCAGGGTGGCCAGTCGGGGGCGCCAGAAGCTGCCCGCGATGCCCAGTCCGGGCAACACCGCCTTGGCCGGCACCCGATAGGCGGGAACCGGATCCGCCCCCCGCAGCACTCCGAACAGGCCCGAAAAGATGAGCAGTTGCTTGCCGGCCAGCTGCTGGGCGGCGGCCGACAGGTGCTCGACGTCCAAGCCGTCATAGACGATGCCGGCGTAGCGGCGGATGGCCGGCAGGGTCGGGCTGCTGCGGACCCGCAGGTTCTCCTCGATCGCTGCATCGGCGACCGAAGGTGGCAGCAGCAACGCGGCCGGTGCCTTGCCGGGTGTTTCCAGCAGCGTGGCGAGCGCGTCCAAGGTCAGCCGGCGGGCCTCGTCGATCGGCTGGCTCGCGGATCGGCCGGCGAGTGACCGGCCGCGACCGCCGGCGTGTTTGGCCTCGCTGGGCGGGAGCAGGATGCGCACGTGCGCCACGCTAGCGGCCGGCGCTGCCCGCTCAGACGTCGGTGTTCAGTGCGTCGATACTCAGCGCGGCCAGCTCGGTGGAGGTGCTGGCCGTCACGACCTGGCCGCGGCCGGCATAGGTCGCCGCGGTTGCGCGAATGTTGCCCTCGGCCTGGACGAGATGCGGCAGCAGCCGGCCCAATCCGCCGGCCCGGATGCCCTGGGGGAGTCGCGGCACCGCGATCCCGTCCCGCACCAGTGTCGCGACGAGCGGGTGCTCGACCAGTTCGTCGGCCACCACCAGGTACAGCGGCGGCGGCACGTCGCGCAGTCGCTGCCAGGCCGCCGCGAAACCACTGTGCAGCGGCAACTCGGCCACCTCGGAGATGGCGTGCCAGCGCACCGAAACGCTCTCGGCGTTGGCCGCGATCGGGTGCAACGCCCGGGTGGCCCGGGCGACCACCGTGGTGTAGGACCAGCCATCGTGGTCATCGACGTAGAGCCCGATCGGATCGACGTCCGCCGCGCTCAGGGCTGCTTCCTCACCGGCCTCGCGGACCGCGGCGGCCAGTGGATCCTCGTCGCTGTCGCGGGCACCACCTGGTACACCCCAGCTGTCGCCCTCGTGGGTCCAGGGTGCGCGGTGCTGCAGGATCACCCGGTCCTTGTCCTTGTCGACCAGCAGCAGGCCGGCCGCGCCGAACAGTCCCCAGTGCCGGTGACCGGAAGCACAGGTGGTCCAGCCGTCCCCTGAACTCATCACTCGCCCATCGTGTCGGCCGGCAAGGTAGGCCGAGCCGGGCGACAACGCCCTGTCCAGCACGTGGTGGCGTCGGCCCGCCAGGTCGCCTCACGGCAGAAGGCCGCTCGTGGCGGCTTTTGTGGGACCGGGGGCCATGGATCGGACCGACGCCGCTGTTCAGTTTACCGGCCGACCCCGGGCCGGGTGACCAAACCGCTCGGGCCGGGGTGTGGTTGGACCGACGGCCGGCAGCGCTCGCTTACCCTGGACGGGTGTCTGCAGCTGATCGCCCGCACCGTCCGGTCCGGCGGCCCGACCTGTCCGGGTTGGTCGACGCCGACGCCGAGCTCGATCCCTTCGCGCGTGCCGAGCTGGCCGCCGCGACGGCGGCCGCGGTGATCACCCACGGCCGATCGGATGAGTCGGCATCGATGGTCGACCTGGCCGACCGGGTGGGCCTGGACACCCTCGCCGAGCTGTGGCGGATGGAGCAGCCCTCGAGCCTGCCGGGCGCGTTGTGGGCGCTGTACCTGCTGCGCCGCTGGTGCCAGAGCAACGGCGACGACGTGACTCGGTTGTGGCGGGCAGGCCGGCCCTATGCGCCGGCCGACGAGGTGGTCGCCGGGGTAGCCGATGACGCCGATCCGGCCGCCATCGAGGAGCTGGCCGACGCGGTGTTGCGCGGGGCGTATCACGGTGATTTCGCGGTGGCGCTCGAACGCGCGGCGGCCTTCTTCCGGGTCATCGCCACCGGGCGTCGAGAGGGTGCCTCGGTGGGTTCCGACGGTGCTCGCGACCGGCAGCTCGCCGAGCGCAACGACGAGGTGGCCGACGGCCTGACGGTCGCTGCCGCGGCCTGGCGCAGCAACCCCCTATAGCTCATCGCGACGACAGTCCGTCCCGGGCTGTGGACGAGTGCTCGGTTGTCCACAGATCTTGGCGGCCCGCCCGATTGCCGGATGTGCCCAGCAGGCTGTTGGCATGACTTCCTGCGAACTTCCCCAGATCCAGATCAGCAGCCCGGGTGACCTGATCGAGACGGTCCCGTATCTGATCGGCTTCCATCCCAGCGAGAGCCTGGTACTGGTCGGCTTCGCCGGCACGCCGGCCGGCCGGGGGCAGCTGGTCACCGTCACGATGCGGGTGGACCTTCCGCTGGATCCGCTGGAGCAGGACTTGTTGATCCCGCTGGCAGAGGCCTTCGAGAGCTCGGAGACCGACGCGGTGGTCGCGATCGCGCTGACCCAGAACCTCGACGGCGATCCGCGCGACCTGCCACGACTGGCCAACCTCGCCAACGACCTGCAACGGGATCTGTGCGCGATGGACCTGGAGGTGCTGGACGTGCTGGTGGCCAACGAGACCCACTGGTGGTCCCTGTGCTGCGAGCAGGCGGAGTGCTGCCCTGTCGAAGGCACTCCCCGACAGCTGGACGATTCGACGATCGCGGCGGCGGCCACCTACGCCGGCCTGGTAGCGCTACCGGACCGGCAGTCACTGGCCCAGACCCTGACCGGTTGTCCCGCCGAGCAGCGCGAGGCTCTGGAACCTGAGCTCGCGGCCGCCGAGGACCGGGTGACCGAGGCGGTCCTGGGCAACGGCCTCGGTCGGCTGCAGCGTGGCGAGACCACCGCGCTACTGCGGACCGCGCGGGAACTGGCCGGTCGGCGACGCAGCCTCACTACCGCGGAACTTGCCAGGTTCGCGGTGGCTCTGACCGATGTGGACGTCCGCGACGCGCTCTGGCTGGCTATCGACAACCGGTCGCTGAACGCCGACGCCTTCCTGCACGATCTGCATACCCGAGTGCCCTCGCCCTACGATGCCCCGCCGCTGTTCCTCTACGGCTGGAACCAGTGGCGGCTGGGCAACGGGACGGTCGCGACGATGGCCGCCGAGTTGGCGCTGGACTCCGATCCGGGCTACTCGGCCGCGACGCTGCTGATCGGTGCGGTGCTACGCGGGCTCGATCCGCGCACCACTCCGTACCTGTCCAGGCCACCACGAACGGCGACCGCACGGCGGCCGGCATGACCGCACCCGGCAGGCTCAGGCCGGGACGGAGACGAAGATGTGCTGAGCCACGTCGTTGCCCACCAGCGTGGACGCCGGGGTGCCGCTTACGTGCAGGCCACCCGGGCCGCGGCTCACCGCTGCAGACAAGCCAGGGGTCAGGCCGGACGTGCTGAGCTGGCGCATGAGGTCGGCATCCGGTTGCAGCAGCTCGCTGATCCGTTCGATCCGAACCGTCACCTCATCGTCGGTCACGGTAGCCGCCAGCGTCGGCAGTCGGCCGGCGTCCGGAGTGCCGTCGAAGGGCAGGCCGAGCTGTTCCAGGCCGGGAATCGGATTGCCGTGCGGGCACACCAGGGGCTTGTCGAGCATCGTGATGATCCGGCGTTCCACGGCATCGCTCATCACGTGTTCCCAGCGACAGGCCTCGATGTGCAGCAGCTCCCACTCCAGGCCGATCACATCGCTGAGTAACCGCTCGGCCAGCCGGTGCTTGCGCATCACCGACACCGCCAACTGGCGGCCGGTCTCGGTCAGTTGAAGGTGGCGATCGCTCTCGACCTGAACCAGGCCGTCACGTTCCATCCTGGCCACGGTCTGGCTGACGGTCGGTCCCGACTGCTTCAGCCGCTCGGCGATCCGGGCTCGCAGCGGCGTAACACCCTCTTCTTCGAGCTCCCAGATCGTGCGCAGGTACATCTCTGTGGTATCGATCAAGTCACTATGGTGATGATTCACTTACCGACCTCTTCCGGTAATGCCCGTAGCGCCGTCGCCCCGCCAGGCGCCGCTACCAAGGAGCTGCAATGCCCATGTTAGAACCGTTCACATGATCGATGATTCCCACCGAGTGCTTATCAGTGTCGACCAGCTGGCAGCTGCTCTGGCAAAGCAGCCGATATCGGTCGTCCTGGATGTCCGCTGGTTGGTGAGCGGGCCGAGTCAGTATCCGGCATACCTGGACGGCCATCTGCCGGGGGCCCAGTGGTGTGACCTGGACCGGGACCTGGCAGCTCCACCAGGGCCGGGCGGCCGGCACCCGCTGCCGGATCCAGCGCGCTTGCAAGCCGCCCTGCGTGGTTGGGGTATCAGCGCCGACTCCGAGGTTGTCGTCTACGACGCCGACAGCTCGATCGGTGCCGCCCGGGCCTGGTGGGTGCTGCGCTGGGCCGGCCTGCAGCGGGTGCGAGTCCTCGACGGCGGCCTCGCGGCCTGGTTGGCCGCCGATCAGCCGGTGCAGACCGAGGTCGAGCGGGTCGAACCGGGCACCGTCGTCCTCGCGCCGCCAGCGATGCCGACTCTGGATGCGGACTCGGCGGCGGCCTGGGCCGCCGACGGTCGGCTGGTCGATGTCCGGACGCCGGAGCGGTTCCGGGGCGAGGCCGAACCGATCGATCCGGTCGCCGGGCGGATTCCCGGTGCGGTGAACCTGCCGACCATGGGCAATGTGCTGCCCTCGGGCCACTTCGCGCCGGCAGCGGCCTTGCGTGAACGCTTCGAAGGGCTCGCGGCGGTGGCCGGTGGGCAACCGGTGGGCGTGTACTGCGGTTCGGGAGTGACCGCCGCGCACACGGCGCTTGCCATGCACGTCGCCGGCATCGACGCCGTGCTCTATCCGGGCTCCTGGAGCGAGTGGATCACCGACCCCGCGCGCCCGGTGGCCACCGGCTAGCTGTCGTGACCCGGGAGGTTGTTTACGGCGCGCCTGCCCGGCCGGCCGTGCCGACAACCACCGGCCAGCCGTTACGCCGTGCTGGACCGGGTCCAGGCCAGTAGTTGCTCCACCGGCCAGCTGTTCACGATTCGCTCGATCGGGACGTCACATTCGGCGGCCCGGGCACAGCCGTAGGGCTTCCAGTCCAGCTGGCCAGGGGCGTGCGCGTCGGTGTCGATGCTGAACAGGCAACCCGCCTCGACGGCGAGCCGCAGCAGGTCCGCGGGCGGGTCCAGCCGTTCCGGTCGGCTGTTGATCTCCACCGCGACCCCGCTCTCCGCGCAGGCGGCGAACACCGCGGCGGCGTCGAAGCTGCTCTGCGCCCGCTTCTTCTCACCGACCAGCCGGCCGGTGCAGTGACCGAGGATGTTCGTGTGCCGATCGCGGACCGCGGCGATCATCCGGCGGGTCATCGCCGGGGCGTCCATCGCAAGCTTGGAGTGCACCGAGGCGACCACCACGTCGAGCCGGTCGAGCAGCTCGGGCTTCTGATCCAGCCCGCCGTCGTCGAGGATGTCCACCTCGATACCGCTCAGCAGCCGGAATTCGCCGAGTCGGCCGGCCAGCGAGTCGAGCACTCCGAGCTGGGACTCCAGCCGTTGCGCGGTCAGCCCGCGAGCGACCGTCAGCCGCGGCGAGTGATCGGTGAGGGCCTGGTACTCGGTGCCCAGCTCGATCGCGGTCATCGCCATCTCTTCGATGGGGCTGCCGCCGTCGCTCCAGTCCGAGTGGGTGTGCAGGTCACCGCGCAGCGCCTGCCGGATGGCCTCGCCGGCCGGGGTAAGTTCCACCAGCGGGTGATAGCCGAGCTCGAGCTTGGCCAGGTAGTCCGGTACCGCCCCGGACAAGGCCTGGCTGATCACCGCGGCGGTCGCCTTGCCGATACCGGGTAGCTCTTCCAAGCTGCCGTGCGCGACCCGTTCGGTGAGCGCTGGGGTTCCCTCGGCCACCACCACCTCGGCCGCCCGGCGAAAGGCCTTGACCCGATAGCTGGGTTCCAGGGCACGTTCGAGCAGGAAGGCGATCCGGCGAAGGGCGCTGAGCGGGTCCACCCGGTCACGGTAGAACCTCGGCGGCGGCGAACCCCAACCGGCCGGCAAAGGCAATGGGCGCCGGTCCCATCGGACCGGCGCCCATTGTCGATTGAGTCAGAAGGATCAAACCCGCTGGCGGCTTGCCCGAGGTGGATCAGGCTTCGAGGTAGTCCCGCAGTGACTGGGCCCGGGACGGGTGGCGCAGCTTGGCCATCGTCTCGCGCTCGATCTGACGAATCCGCTCCCGGGACAGGCTGAACTTGCGAGCGATGTCATCCAAGGTGTGCGGGTTGCCGTCGGCCAGGCCGTAGCGCAGCCGAACCACGGCCGCCTCCCGTGGCTCGAGCGAGTCCAGGATGCTGGCCAGCTGGCGCCGCATCAGATCGAACTCGACCGCCTCGGTCGGCTTGGTCGCCTCACCGTCGGCGATGAAATCACCCAGCGAGGAATCCTCATCCGTCCCGACCGTCTGATCCAGGCTGACCAGATCCCGCGCGTGGTCGACCAGCTCGTGTAGCCGCTCGACGGTGATGTCGAGCTCGGAGGCCAGCTCTTCATCGGTGGCGTCCCGGCTCAGGCTCTGGCCGAGTTCGCGGCGCATCCGCTGCATCTTGTTGATCTGCTCGACCAGGTGGACGGGCAACCGGATCGTGCGCGACTGATCTGCCATGGCGCGGCTGATCGCCTGCCGGATCCACCAGGTCGCGTACGTGGAGAACTTGAAGCCCTTGGTGTAGTCGAACTTCTCGACTGCCCGGATCAGGCCTAGGTTGCCTTCCTGAATCAGATCCAGGAACGGCATGCCACGCCCGGTGTAGCGCTTGGCCAGCGACACCACCAGCCGCAGGTTGGCCCGCAGCAGCAGGTCCTTGGCGCTCTCGCCGTCGGCCACCAGCGCCTGCAGCTCGCGTCGGCGGGGGAGGGACAGTCGCTTGCTGGTGCTCAGCAGGTGCGATGCGTACAGGCCGGCCTCGATGCGCTTGGAGAGTTCGACCTCCTCGACCGCACTCAACAGCGAGACCTTGCCGATCTCGTTCAGGTAGGACCGCACCAGATCGGCGGCCTGCACGACCTCGTCGAGATCGGCGGTCGCCTCGACCGGGCTGGCCTCGGCCAGCACGGCGGCGGTATCGATGTCAGCCTCGGTCGATGTGCTCTCGGGCTGGGTCTTGTCTAATTCGGGGCTCGTGGTTGCTTTGGATCGAGCGGTCCGGTGGCCTGGAAGGGAAGGTGCTGCGGACTTCCGGCGATTGGCGGTGGTCTTGGTTGCTGGCTGCGTCACGTTGGGGTCCCGTCCACTGATGGGGTGTGTTTCTCCCACCCCGTACAACGATTCGAGGACACCGTTGTTCCCGGATTGCCTGTGTGCCGGCTTTGAATTCCGCTACGCGGGCCGGCTCGCGGCCTGCCGGTCGAAGCTGCTCAGGCTTCGAGCAGGATCGTGAACGGCCCATCGTTGACGCTCCGCACGGCCATCATGGCCCCGAACCGCCCGGTACATACGGCCAATCCGTGCATGCGCAGGGCATCGATGAAGGCCGTCACCAAGGGTTCCGCGTGCGATCCGGCAGCGGCTTGTTGCCAGCTGGGCCGTCGCCCGGAGGAGGTATCCGCATACAACGTGAACTGGCTCACAACCAGCGCCGGTGCACCGATCGCGTCGGCCGCCGCCTCGTCCCGGTCGCCGTCGCGCAGGATCCGCAGCCCGGCCACCTTGCGGGCCAGCTTCGCGGCGGTATCGAGGTCGTCGTGATGGGTCACCCCGACCAGCACCAGCAGGCCGGCCCCGATCTCGGCGAGCTGCTCACCGGCCACCGAAACCGCGGCTTCGCTCACCCGCTGCACGACCGCGCGCATCAGCCAACCGCCTCGGGTACGAGAAAACCGCGCTCGACAAGATCGCGCACGACCGGAACCAGCGCCTCGGTCACCTCGTCGGCTGGCAGCTGGACCGCGGCCGCCACCAGGTCGAACAGCACCCCGAGCGGGGTCGCGGTGGAACAGGCGGCGATCAGCGCTGAGACGGCCTCGTCGATCTCGAGTTCCCAGCGCAGCTCGTGTGACTGGCGCAGTACCGACAGGGCCGGCTGCCAACCCTCGGCACCGATCAGCGAGCGCGTCTGAAGAACCAGATCCGCCACCGGGACCAGCCGGGCGGCCAACAGGTCGGCGTCGCGCAGCCAGTCGGACCGGTCGAACCAGCTGTCCACCGCCGCGCCGATCGGTTGCTGGTAGGCCTGCGGGACGTCCTCGCAGACCACTCGGGAACTGTCCGAGCCAGTGCGCCGGATGTTGACCAGCCCCATCCCGACGGCCAGCACCCCGCTGGCCGCGAACCAGTCCAGCCAACGGTCATAGCGACGCTGCCAGCGTGCGGTACCCGGTTGTTCGCCGGCATCGCGCAGCCACAGCGAGACGTACTCGCCGGGCTCGGCCACCTCCCGTTGCCAGACCCAGGCATCGCAGCCGGTCGTGGGCAGCCAGCCGGCAACCCGGTCCTGCCACGGCTCGTCCTGCCCGATGATCCAGTTCGCCAGCAGCTGGGCGGTACCGCCCTCGGCCAGCCGGCCCGGTAGCCCGCCCACCAGCTCGGCACACACCGAGTCACCGGCCAGGCCGCTGTCGCGGTAGCTGAAGCCGTCCGCGCCGGGGGTGAATCCAGGCCCCACGATGAACGGTGGATTGCACACGATCAGGTCGAACCGCTCGCCGGCCACTGGTTCGAGCAGCGAGCCGGCACGCAGCTCCCAGGACTGGCCGTTGAGCGCGGCGGTGCTGGCAGCGAAGGACAGTGCCCGCTCGCTGAGGTCGGTCGCGGTGATCGAGTCGCTGTGCCGGGACAGGTGCAGCGCCTGGATCCCGCAGCCGGTGCCCACATCCAGCGCCCGTCCGACCGGGCGGCGAACGGTTGCCTGAGCCAGCGTGGTCGCGGCCGACCCGACGCCGAGCACGTGCTCGGGGTGCAGGGTGCCGGGCCGGCGATCCGCCCCCAGGTCCGACAGCACCCACCAATCCGGGCCGCCGGACTCCGAGTAGGGCCGGACGTCCAGCGCCGCCCGTACCAGCTCCTCAGCCGGGGCCGGCGCGGTCTCGAGCAGGCCGGCCGCCAGCGCGTCGGCGATCGACAGCGGTGCCAGCGCGGCAGCCGCGGCCATCACCGGTACCGGCAGTCCGAGCAGGAACAGCCGGATGAAGGTCTCGGTTTCCGAACCGCCCCTGCTCAGCCGGTCCACCGCGGCCAGGTCGGCCCGCGAGAGCGCGGCCTGACCGGCCAGCCCGAGAACCTCGGCGACGGCGACCGAGCCGTAGTCGCGGGCTACGCTCTCGGCCAGCCGCTCGATCACCGGCACCGGTAGCAGCGGCCGGACAGGGATCGCGCTCACCCAGCGGCCGGTGTCTCGGCGGTTGCCGCTAACAGCAACGGGGCCGCGAAGCCCGCCACCAGCCGGGCCACCTCGTCCGGCTGGCGTAGTTGCAGGTCGTGGGCGCCGGCTATCCGGTGGCCGCCGGCCTGCGGGATGGCGGCGAGCAGGGCCTGTGGCGTCTGCTCGGGGATCAGCTGATCCTCGGTACCACTGATCACCTGGGTCGGCACGGTGATCCGGCCCAGCGCCTGCTCGAGGAAGGGCAGCTCGCGGAGCAGGGCGCGCTGCTCGGTGAGGAAGCTCTGCCAGAGCGGCCGGGTGCGCATCGCCAGGCCGCTGGCCAGCGCGAAGGGCCGGTCGGCCACCGGCTGGCCGCCGATGATGAGCGATGCCGCCTTCCGGGAAATGATCGGACGGCCCAGCCGCAGCGTCGCGAACGCGATCGCCTCGCCGAGCACCGGGGCAGCCAGCACCCGGTCGATCCGCAACAGGCAGGACGGTCCGACCGAGGAGAGCAACACCAGGCCGGCCAGCTCGGCACCGGCCAACTCGGCACCGGCCAACTCGGCGGCGGCCGGCTCGGCGGCGGCCAGCGCGGCGACTCCGCCGGCCCAGCTGTGCCCGAGCAGCACCGTCGGGCCGGCCTCGATCTGGTCCAGCCAGCCACGCAGCCAGCGGACGTTGCCGGCGTAATCGGTGGCCGGCGCGGGGTTGGCTCCGTAGCCGGGACGGTCCGGTGCCAGCACCCTGGTGCCGGCTGGCAGCAACTGCCGCAGCGCGCGCCGCAGTGCCCAGAAGCTCGCCGAGGAGTCCGGCTGCCCGTGCAGCAGGACGATCGTCGGGGTCGGCACCGCTCTATGGTGCCTAGCCCGGCCGGCCGGCGCCATGGCGGGTGGGCACGAGCGCAACCTGCGCCGGGCGGTGGCACCATGGAGCGGTGCGCCGTCCGTCCCGTAATCCTGCCGATCGTCCGGCTCTCATCACCGAGGCCCCGGTCAACCTGGACGACGAATTCGACCGGCGGCGCAAGCGCTACCTGCTGATGATGGGTATCCGGGCGGCCTGCATCGTCGGAGCGGCCACCACCGTCCAGTTCTCCGGTTGGCTGGCCGCGCTGTTCGTGGCCGCCGCGCTGGTACTGCCCTGGGCCGCCGTACTGATCGCCAACGATCGCCCGCCCAAGCAGGAAATGCGATTTCGGCGGTTTGTCGACGGCAGCCGCACCGATCACCAGGAACTCACCGCGCCGCCGGTGGAGGAGCCGGTCGCCGAACCGGTGCCGCCGACAGTCATCGATATCTAGTCGCGCCCGCTCGCCACGGTGGCACAATCGACAGGGTGACTACCCAGACCCTCGACGCCCCGAAGACCGCCGATGCCGACCAGGGCGAACAGTTCTTTCACTACGTCCGCAAGAACAAGGTCGCCGAGAGCGCCGTGCTCGGGACCATGGTCGAGGCGTTGTGCGGCGAGATCTTTCCGGTGACCAGGTCGGCCAAACCCGGCTCGCCGGTGTGCGCCCGCTGCAGCGAGATCTATGAGTCGTTGCCCCACGGTGGCTCGGGCTGATCCTGGCCGTCGGCGGTCAGCTGCTGCCAGCCACGGCCGGATTGCTTGGTCCGGCTGGTGGTCGGTGACCCCTGCTCGATCTCGGCGTTGAACTCGGCCCCGAGTAGCACCCCGAACGCCAGGATGTAGAAGAACAGCAGCGCCGCGATCGGTGCCGCGAGGGTGCCGTACGCGTGGTTGTGCGCCACGATGAACGAGATGTACTCACGCAGCCCGGCCGAGCCGCCCAGGAAGATCACCATCGCCAGCACCGCTCCGGGCACCCCTCTCCGCCAGGGCAGCCGGCGCGGCGGTGCGAGGTGGTACAGGCTGGTCAGGCCCAGCAGCAGCAGCAGGATGACCGCCGGCCAGTACGCCGCGCTGATCACGTGGTCGGCGGTGGCCCGGGCCCGTTCGGGAAAGAGCTTGGGCAACGCGGTCGGTCCGATCACCAGGGCGGGCAGCACGACCACTCCGACCACGATCGAGCCGAGGTAGATGCCGAGCGCGAGCAGCCGGCTGCGAACAGCGCCGCGCAGGTCACGCATGCCGTAGGCGATGGTGATGGTGTTGACGAAGGTCGCGGTCGCCGAGGATCCCGCCCACAACGCCAGCAGGAAGCTGATCGAGACGACGTCGGCCCGACCCTCGCGCAGCACCTGTTGCACGACAGGGGCGATCAGCTGGTCGACCACCTGGGGGGAAAAGGCTCGCGAAAAGGAATTCAGCAGGTTCTGCTGGACCTGGTCCAGGGTGTCCTTGCCCGCGAACTCGGAGAAGAAACCCAGCGCGGCCAACAGCCCGAGAAACAGCGAGGGCATCGACAACAGTTGCCAGAACGCCGCTTCGGCCGACAATCCGAGGATCCGGTCGTTCCACGCCCGCGAGATCGTCCTGGTTGCCAGCTTGCGGACGGTGCGCTGGCTCATCACGAGGAGCCAGTCTGCCCAGTTAACCTGTGCGCGGTGCCGGCGGACACGCGAAGCGGCCCGACTGTGACGACATTGGCACCCGGACGGCTCGGCTAACCTGCCGGGGTGAGCCCGTCGAACACCCAACTCGGCTTGGATCTCATCGGCGTCTTCGTCTTCGCGCTGTCCGGCGCGCTGGCCGCCGTCCGCGCCCGGTTGGACGTGTTCGGGGTAGTCGTGGTCGCGGCGGTGACCGCGCTCGGCGGCGGGGTGTTGCGCGACACGCTGCTCGGTGCCAATCCGCCCTACTCGTTCCGGCATGAGACCTACCTGATCACCCCGGTGGTGGCAGCCGTGCTGGTCTTTCGCTGGCACCCGCAGGTGGCCAGGTTGCGCAAGGCGGTGCTGGTGCTGGACGCGGCCGGCCTCGGCCTGTTCACCGTGACCGGTACCCAGCGATCGCTGCAGGCCGGCCTCGGGGTGGCGGCGGCCTGCGTGGTCGGGGTGATCGCGGCGATCGGCGGCGGGGTGATCCGCGACATCCTGCTGCGCCAGATTCCAGTGGTCCTGCAACGGGAGATCTACGCGGTGGCGGCGTTGGCCGGAGCCGGCCTGGTCTGCCTGGGCAGCGCGGTCGGGCTGCTCGGCGCGCCCTGGCTGATCGGTACCGCATTCGTGGTCTTTGCCCTACGGCTACTGGCATTACTGCGTCACTGGTCAGCCCCCACCGCCCGAAACCTAGAGGATCAGGCAGGTCGCTGAACCCGGCTGCGGCCAATTTCACTCCGGTCGCGGGTCGATCGCGAGCCAGGCCACGCCAGGCGGTTAACCTGGCTAGCACGCGGTCGGCGATGATCGACAGCACAGGACGAAGGGGGCGGCGTCGAGTGTCAGTACGCCGCTCGTCGGGCACCCGGCTGCGCCTGTGGCAGCGCGAGGCGCTGGCCAAGTACCACACCGAACCGCACAAGGACTTCCTGGTCACCGCCACCCCGGGTGCCGGCAAGACCACCTTCGCGCTCAGCCTGGCGGTGGACCTGCTCAGCCGCCGGGTGGTGGATCGGGTGATCGTGGTGGCCCCGACCGACCACCTGCGTACCCAGTGGGCCGAGGCGGCCGAGAAGTTCGGCATCGCGCTGGACCCGACGCTCAGCAACGCGGTCGGCCCGGTGCCGGCCGACCTGCACGGCTACGTCACCACCTACGCCCAGGTCGCGGGCAAGCCCACCCTGCATGCGGCCCGGGCCACCTCCCGGCGCAGCCTGGTGATCCTGGACGAGATCCACCACGCCGGGGACGGCCTGTCCTGGGGCGATGCGGTAGCGCTGGCCTTCGACAACGCCAACCGGCGGCTGTGCCTGACCGGGACGCCGTTCCGGACCCAGGCCGGCGAGCGAATCCCGTTCGTCCGGTACGAGCCGGACGGCGAGGGCGGCCTGATCTCGACCGCCGACTATGGCTACGGCTACGCCGACGCGCTGCGCGATCATGTGGTGCGCCCGGTGGTGTTCGCCGCCTATACCGGCGTCTCGCGCTGGCGCAATTCGGCCGGTGAGGTGATCGCGGCATCGTTGACCGAAGCGGGCACCAAATCCACCGAGCAGGCCGCCTGGCGGACCGCGCTGGATCCCAAGGGCGACTGGGTGCCGCACGTGATCGCGGCGATGGACGAGCGGCTCACCCACCTTCGCGAGTCGGGGATGCCCGACGCGGCCGGGCTGGTGCTGGCCTCGGACCAGGACGATGCCCGCGCCTACGCCGAGATCGTGCACCGGGTGACCGGTGAGAAGCCGTACCTGATCCTGTCCGATGACCCGAAGGCCAGCTCCAAGATCGCCGAGTTCACCCTCGGCGGAGCCCGGATCGCGGTCTGCGTACGGATGGTGTCCGAAGGGGTGGACGTGCCGCGGGCCGCCTGCCTGGCCTGGCTGACCAGCTATCGAACACCACTGTTCTTCGCCCAGGCGGTCGGCCGGGTGGTGCGCGCCCGTAGCCGGCGCGAGTCGGCGACGGTATTCCTGCCGGCCGTCCGGCCGCTGCTGAGCCTGGCCGCCGAACTCGAGAACGACCGCAACCACGTGCTGCCGCCACCGGCATCCTCCTCCGACTCGCTGGAACTGGTCGATGAGCTCCCCGAGGAGCAGCCGGAGCGGGCCGAGTCCGGCCTGCTGCTCGAATGGGAGGCGCTGGAGGCCGAGGCCCAGTTCGCGCACGTGCTGCACGGCGGCCGCGCGGTCACCCCGGATTCCAGCCCGGTCGCGGACTCCGACGACGAGGACTTCCTGGGCCTGCCCGGCCTGTTGACGCCCGAGCAGACCGCGGCTCTGCTGGCCCAGCGGGACGGCGAGCTGCGCAAGCGGGCCAGCCGATCGCGCCAGCCCCAGCAGCAGCCGGTCGAGGTGCTCGGGCTGGATCCGGCCACGGTGGCCGACGTGGCCGCGCGGCAGGGGATCGCCAACGGCGGGGTCAGCTGGCGGGCGGCGGCCGAACTGCGCCGCGAGATCAATCGGCTGGTCGCGGTGCTCGCCGCGCGAACCGGGACGCCGCACGGGGCCCTGCACGCCAAGCTGCGGGCCGCCGTTCCGGGTCCGGCCTCGGCCTCGGCGTCGGCGGAACTGCTCGAGGCCCGCCGCGAACACCTGATGGCGATGATGTAGGTACGGGCAGTGACTATTAGCACCTCAGTTGTGTTACAGCGACGTTTCGGCGTTCGCTGCGGGCGAAATAGCTCTCAATCGAGCCCGATCCGGAACTACGGCGCGCCTCAACTGGTTGTATGTATCGAACGGACACGATAAGTCTCTGAGCCAGTGAGACCCGAGTCTGTGAGACCGATCGCGAGAACTCTTCGCAGAAAACGAGGGATCTGTGACAAGCACCTTGACCGTGGAGCCACTGATGGCAGTCGACCGCTGCGACCGTTGCGGCGCCCAGGCTTACGTGCGCGTCACCTTGCCGGCCGGCAATGATCTGCTGTTCTGTGCTCACCATGGCCGGGAGTACGCGCCCAAGCTCCGGGAACTCGATGCCCACATTCTCGACGAGTCCGAACGTCTGGACGAGTCGCAGCCGACTCCGGCCGCCTCGGCCGGGCTGGCTGACTGATAGCACGACATCCTCGAAGGCCGGTCCCGAAAGGGGCCGGCCTTCGTCGTACTCCAGGTTGTGTAGTACTCGGGCTTAGCTCAGTGATCGGGTCGCTGCTCAGCTGAACAGCCGCTGACCCCAGTACTCGCCCTCGGCCACCCCGGGTGGGCAGGCGAACAGGCCGCTCGAGGTGTGCTTGATGTACTCGTTCAAGGCGTCGGTGGCAAGCTTGCGTTGAACCCGGACGAAGCCGCTCGCCGGGTCGTTCTGGAAACAGATGAAGAACAGGCCGGCATCGAGCTGGCCGGTGACCGAATCCACCCCATCGGTGAAGGAATAGCCCCGACGCAGGATCTTCGAACCGCCGTTGGAATCGGGCGAGGCCAGCCGGATGTGCGCGTGCGCGGGGATGACCGGCGTCCCGTCCGTACCCTTGGCGGCCAGGTTGGGCAGGTCATGCTCCTGGCTACCGGTAAGCGGCGCGCCAGAGGGCTTGAACCGGCCGATGACGGCCTGCTGATCACCGATCCGATCGCGGTCCCAGGCCTCGATCGACATCTGGATCCGGCGGCTGACCAGGTAGCTGCCGCCCTCCAGCCAGGGCTGGTCGCCACCGCTGCCGACCCAGACGTAGCCGGCCATGTCATTGGCGTCCTCGGCCAGCACGTTCTTGGTGCCGTCCTTGAAACCGAGCAGGTTGCGCGGCGTCTGCTGGGCCGATGAGGTCGAGGACGTCCGGCCGAAGCCGAGCTGGAACCAGCGCATCGCGGTGACCCCGAAACCCATCCGGTTGAGGTTGCGGACCGCATGGAAGGCGACCTGCGGATCGTCGGCGCAGGCCTGGATGCAGATATCGCCGTCTGACAGTTCCGGTCGCAGCTCGTCGCCGGCGAAGGACGGCAGCGGCTGCAACGCGGCCGGCTTGCGGGCCGCCAGGCCGAAGCGCTTGTCGAAAAGGCTCGGGCCGAAGCCGATGGTGATGGTCAGGTTCGCCGCGGCCAGTCCGGTCGCCTCGCCGGTGTCGACCGGCACCGTCTCAGCGCCGTTGCCACCGACCGCACCGATCGGCTGGCCGCGGGTCATCAGTTCGGCGGCCGCCGTCCAGCGCCGCAGCAGCGCGATCAGCTCGGACTTGTCGGAGGTGGTCACGTCGAAGGCGGCGAAGGCCAGCCGGTCCTGGGCCGCGGTGGCGATCCCGGCCTGGTGGGCGCCCCGAAAGCCCACCACCGAACTCGTACCCGCGGCAGCGGTGTGCGACCTGTCGCAACCGGCCAGTGCGGAGCCAGCGCTTGCCGCCGCGACCGTTCCCAGGGCGCCGGTGAGAAAGCCGCGCCTGGTGAATCCCTTAGCCATACGTTTTGGTTTCCTCCGAGACGGTGCCGGGGCTACTTGATGGCGACGATCTTTTCGCCGACCTGGGACAGTGGTTCGGCCAGCGCGTCCACGGCCACCGTCAGCTCGCGGATCTGCGGCTGAGTGAGCTGGGTGTAGAGCGTGAAGCTGCCGCCGCCGGTCGCGTACTTCTGCATCAATGTTCGCATGTCGGTGAACCTGGCCTGGATGGTCGTGACCAGCGAGTCATCGGACACCTTCAGAGCTGGGGCGAGCAGGTCGAAGGCGGCCTGGGAGCCTTCGAGGTTGGCCTGGATGTCGGTGAGGTCGGTACGCGAGTAGCGCTCCTCCTCGCCTTCCAGCTTGGTCTTGCCCACCTCGGTGAGCAGGTCGGTGGCGCCGTTGGCGAGATCGGCCGGCTGATAGGTGGTGGTCTTGATCTTGGCGATCAGGGTGTTGACATCGGCCAGCAGCTTGGTGGCCACCGGGAACATCCCGGTGGTGTTGTGGTGGATCCAGAGCTGCTGTTCGATGCGGTGGTAGCCGCCCCACTGTGCGTCCGGCACGTCACCCTGGCGGGCATCGATATCCGGGTCGAGGTCGCCGAAGGACTCCGCGACCGGCTCGATCGCCTCGTATGGTGCCCTGGCCTGGGCATAGAGCGCCTTCGCCCTGGCCACGTCGCCGGCCTTGACCGCGGTGGTGAAGCCGGCGGTCAGGGTCAGCAGCTTCGCCGCCTGAGCCTCGACGTAGGTCTTGTACCCGCTGGTCGCGTTGCTCAGCAGGGCAACCGTGCCGGCGGTCGGCGTGCTCGAAGCACCGGCGGCAGCACCCGTGACGGTGAACCCGCTGCGCTCGGTCTTGGCGTTGGGGCAGTACACCTGGAAGCTGCCCGGCTGCAGGTTCAGCGAGAAGGTGCCCGACAGTCCGGGCGTCAGACCCTCTTTCTCGCCGAGGATCTTGGTGCCCGACACCAGCTCGGCCTCCGAGACTGCCGACCCCTCCTCGTTCTTGATCGTGAAGGTGGCCGGGCCTGCCGGTACCGAGGCCGGATCAGGAGTGCAACCGTCATTGCTGAGGCTGACCTTGATCTGGGTGGTGCCGGCCGAGCCGGTCTTGGTCGTGCTGCTCGACGAGCAGCCGGTCAGCGCAAGCCCGCTGAGCGCGGCCCCGGCGAGCAGTAACTGGCCGGATCGGCGTGGTGTCGGCATAGCAAAGAAGGCCTTTCTGGGCTTTCAGAATTGCGGACTCTGGACGGGTGCCCTGATCTCAGGCGTTGACTCGAACGGTGCTGGTCGACTTCGAGGTGGCCGGGGTACGGCCGCCGGACGGGGCGAAGAGGTAGATGGTCATCGGGACCAGGTAGCACAGCCAGCCGATTATCTCGATCACTACCGGCTGCGGTTGGATTCCGAGCACTCCGGTGAACAGCGAGGCCTGCACCGAACCGGGTCGGACGATCGAGGTCAGGTCGAGTGCCTGGGTCTGGCCGAACAGCACCCAGCCGGCCTCGTGCGCGGTGTGGAAGGCGGTCATCACCAAGCCGGCTGACACCAGGATGAGTACCGCGCCGGTGGCCTTGAAGAACTTGGCCAGGTTCAGCTTCACGCCGCCGCGGTAGATGCCGTAGCCGATCGCGATCGCCGCGACCAGGCCGAGGATCGCACCGGCCAGGCCGGCGCCCTTGTTGTCGCTGGCGTTCAGCAGTGCGGTGAGGAACACCGCGGATTCGAATCCCTCGCGTAGGACGGCAAGAAAGCCCATCGCGACCAGCGCCCACTGCGACCCCGAGGCCAGCGCGCTGTCGGCGCTCTGGCGCAGGGTGCTGGACAGGTCGCGGGCGTGCCGCTTCATGAACACGATCATGTAGGTGACCATCGCCACCGCGATCGCACCGACCACGGTCTCGAGCATCTCTTGCTGGCGCTGCGGCAGGTCCTGGGACAGCACGTACAACGCGACGCCACCGGCTATACAGAGCAGCGCGGCAGCCGCGACTCCGAGCCACATCCGGCGCAGTGCCTGCCGGGCGTCCTGCTTGGCCAAGAACGCGGCGACGATGCCGACGATCAGTGTTGCTTCGACGCCTTCGCGAAGCATCACTACGAACGTGGGGAGCATGGCCTCTCCTGAAATTAGGTTTGCCTTACCTGCGAAAACCGTAGCCTAGTTAGCCTTGCCTAACAACTTTGAGTCTGCAATGAGTGGACATTTCGCTCGTGTTGAACCATGCTCAGTTAACTGATCCTGGCAAGGGAGCGTGATCCGATGCGGCGTGGCGGTTGGGCTGTGACGGCGGTACTCGCAGTGGTGAGTGGAGCGGCGGTGCTGGCTGGTGTCACGCCCGCGCAGGCTGCCACCCACGCCCCGACCCCGACCCCGGCCTCGATCCGACAGCCGGCCTCGGCGGCCGCTAAGTATCCGGTGCCCTACACCTTCGCGGCCGCGCTGCCGGCGGCGCTGAATTTCGACGCCGACCCGCCCGGTGCCAACAACTGGTCCTGCCACCCGTCGGCTGCCCATCCCGAGCCGGTGGTGCTCACCCATGGCCTGGTTGGCAACAAGAATGACAACTGGCAGACCTTCAGCCCGCTTCTTGCTAGTGAGGGTTACTGCGTCTTCGCGCTCACCTACGGCGTCGCTCCTGGGGCCGTGGCGCCGCTGAACCAGGTCGGCGGCCTGGAGTCGATGACCGTCAGTGCCGCCGAACTCGGGAGCTTCGTCGACCGGGTGCTGGCAGCCACCGGAGCGAAGAAGGTCGACATCCTCGGCCATTCCGAGGGCACCCAGATGCCTGACTACTACCTGAAGTTCCTCGGTGGAGCGGCCAAGGTCGCCAAGTACGTCTCGCTCGCACCGATCTGGCACGGCACCAACGTGGCCGGCCTGGCGACGGTCTACCAGCTGTCCAAGGTGCTCGGATTCCAGCCGGTGGTCGACGGCATCTTCAACCCGCTCTTCGCCTCCGGACCGGAACTGCTGACCGGTTCGGCTTTCTACCAGAAATTGCGAGCCGGCGGGGTAGCGGTGCCCGGGGTCGCCTACACCAACATCGTCACCCGCTACGACGAACTGGTCCAGCCCTACAGCAGCGGCATCGAACCCGGCATGACGAACATCGTCCTGCAGGACAGTTGCCCGCTCGACTTCTCCGAGCACTTCGCCATCGTGGCCGACCCGAATGCCGCGACCTACGTGCTCAACGCCCTCGATCCGGCGCATCCGCGGCCGACCGGCTGCGTGTTCGTTCCGCCGTTCGTGGGCTGAGGGGATAGTTGCTCGCTTACCGACATTGTCGGTGGTAGGCACTGAAGCTCCGACTTTCGCATGCAACAAGGGGAAATGTCGAGAGAAAATGCGATGGCCTACGGCTGCTTCCTGGTCTTCGAGAGCTGGGTGGAGCCGCACTTCGTCCGGATCCTGGACGGCCTGAGCCGGGTCGGCATCCTCGACGACGAGATCCGGATCTACTTCACCGCGCACGTCAAGATCGATCCGCGGCACAGCCGGGAACTGTCCGACGGCCTGCGGCTGCAGCGGCCGCTGCTGAGTTCGGCACAGGTGGCCGACGTGGTGCACGGGGCGCATCTGGCATCCAGCACCGGCAAGCGGCAGTTCGATCACATGCTCGGCTACCTGAAGTCGATGCCGGCTGCCGGAGCCCAGGCATGAGCCCCGCCGTCCGACTGGTCACCGCCGCGCACCTGCCCGAGCTGGCACCCGATGACCAGGAACTGCTGCATGCGCTGCGCCGGCTCGGGGTCGAGACTGAGATAGCGATCTGGGACGACCCCGCCGTCGACTGGGCCGCGGCGCCGGTGACGGTGATCCGATCGGTGTTCGACTACCACCTGCGCCGGCCGGAGTTCATCGCCTGGCTGGACCGGGTGGCGCCGCTGACCTCGGTGCAGATCGCCCCGGACATCATCCGGTGGAACTCGCACAAGTCCTACCTGCGCAGGGTCGAGGAGGCCGGCTTCCCGGGGATCCCGACCGAGTGGGTCAGCCAGGGCAGCTTCGTCGACCTGCGGGACGTGCTCAAGGCCCGGTCCTGGTCCGAGGCAGTGGTCAAGCCGGCCGTCTCGGCGTCCGCGCACGGCACCCTGAAGGTCAGCGACGATGACCTGGACGAGGGCCAGGCGCACCTGGACGGGCTGGCCGACCAGGGCGACGCGCTGATCCAGCCGTACCTGTACGACTTCGAATCCACCGGTGAAACCTCGGTAATCTGGCTCGGTGGCGAGCAGACGCACAGTGTGCGGCGGCCGTCCGGGATGCACACCTCGCTCGAGGTCGCGCACGTCGGTGCCGCGCTCGAACCGACGGCCGCCGAGCGGGAGCTGGCTACCGCGGTCTACGACTGGATCTCACCGACGCCGCTGTATGCCCGGATCGACCTGCTGAACACCACCGAGTACGGCCTGCTGGTGCTGGAACTCGAACTGGTCGAGCCCGCGCTGTACCTGCGGCACTCGACGGTGGTGGCCGACAAGTTCGCCGAGGCGGTGCGCGCGCTGCTGGCGTGAGCTGCCCAGCTTCGCCAAAAGGGAGTGGAAGAATTTTGTGCTCCTGCCACAAAATTCTTCCACTCTCTTTCTGCCTGCATGAGATAACGGCGTAAGATCCCTTTTGCCCGAGTTGACTAGTTAGCTGGCAGGAGAGCGATGACAATCGAAGCCGCGCCTCATCGAGAGGCCCTCGTCGTGCGGATGTTCCAGGCGATCGACGAATGCGAATGGGAGCGGTTACCCGAGCTGTTCGCCGAGGATTGCGTTTATGAGCGGCCGGGCTACGAACCCATCGTGGGGATCTCGAACCTGCTGCACTTCTACCGGCACGAGCGGATCATCGGGCGCGGCCGGCACGACCTGACCCATGTCGTGCAGGGCGCGGACGTATGCGCCTGTTGGGGAACCTTCCGGGGATTCTCCCGCACCCAGGAACCGCTGGAGGAGCAGTTCGCCGACGGCTACGAGCTGGCCGATGGTCGGATCCGTAGCCGTAAGACGTTCTTCTTCCGCCCGGCCATCTGAGCTTCTACCGCCCGGCCATCTGAGCCGACCGGGTGGCCACGTCGCCACGTCGCGGCTAGTGGCAGGAGTTGTCGTAGTCCACCCCGCCGGTCTCGTACTGGGTCAGGGTGATCGAGCCCGTCATCAGCGCCTTGCCGGCACAGTTGGCCTGCGCCTGGGCCAAGCTGCTCGCGCCCGGGATCCAGTTCGGTAGCGCGCTGAGGTTGCTGGTCGAGGACACGGTGCCGGCGATCAGGCCCCACTGGTAGTTGGAGGCATAGACCCCGACGCTGATTCCGGCGCCGCGCAGGTAGCGGGTCATCCCTTCCAGGTCCGCGACATTGCTGGCCTTGTTCGCTTCCCAGCTGTTGGTGGTCTCGACGTCGAGCCACCACAGGAAGGCGGTGGGCGTCGGCACGCCACGATCGGCGACGTCGTCATAGGCCCGGGCGTAGCCGTACAGGTAGGCGCAGGCGGTCGAATCCGCTCCGGTGCAGCTGCCGTACGGGTTGCTCACCGGGGTGCCTGCGGGGTAGTCGTTCGACGTCGGCCAGGAGGTGCTGTCCAGGCCCGGGTTGCCGGTGTTGACGTACAGCGCGGCCTTGGCCTGAGCGGTGCCGCCGGCCGAGTTCTGCGCCCAGCTGAGCTGGGTGGCGAAGCACGGGTTGGTGTTGTTGGCCAGACCGTCGTTGATGCCCACGATGCCGAAGGCCTGGCCGGTCGGCAGGGTGCTGCCGCACTGCGGCCAGGACACATCGTTGCCGATACCGGAGCCCGCGTTGCCGTTGAGGTAGTAGCCGGTGATGTCGGCGAGGAGGTCGACGGTGCCGGGTGCGCCGTTGTAGAGGGCGATTTTGCCGTTGGTGCCGACGGGGAGGACGACTTCGTTGGCGATGTTTTCCTGTGCTGCGAAGTTGATGATGGAGGTGTGGGCTTTGGGTGCGCCGTTGGCCCAGCCGATGAGGTAGCCGGCTTGGGTGGCGTCGAGGGCGGTGATGTTGAGGATGACGGCGGAGACGCCGTTGGTGGGGACGCCGGCGGTTCCGGTGACGGTGACGGTGGTGGTGGCGCCGGCGGTGATGGGGTGGCCTCGGGTGTCCAGGAGTCGGGTGGGGGTGACGGGTCCGAAGGCGCCTGCGGTGGTGGGGTTGCCGTTGAGGTAGTAGCCGGTGATGTCGGCGAGGAGGTCGACGGTGCCGGGTGCGCCGTTGTAGAGGGCGATTTTGCCGTTGGTGCCGACGGGGAGGACGACTTCGTTGGCGATGTTTTGG
>JALYVK010000054.1 GCA_030853265.1 Actinomycetota bacterium | reverse complement strand
GCTGGCTGCCACCGTCGCGCTGCCCGGCTCGAAGTCGCTGACCAACCGGGCGCTGGTGCTGGCCGCCCTGTCGACCACGCCGACCCGGATCACCGCCCCGCTACGCGCGCGCGACACCGAGTTGATGGCCGCGGCCCTGCGCGCCCTTGGTGTCTCGGTGGCCGAGGCTGATGCGGAGACTGGGGCCGGTGCGGACTGGTTGGTCAGCCCCGGGGTGCTGCGCGGTGGCCGGGTCGACTGCGGACTCGCGGGCACGGTGATGCGGTTCGTCCCACCGCTGGCCGCGCTGGCCGACGGCGACTCCCCCTTCGACGGCGACCCGCACGCCCGTACCCGCCCGATGCATACCCTGATCGATTCACTGCGCCAGGCCGGTGCCGAGATCGCCGACGACGGCCGCGGCGCGTTGCCGTTTACCGTGCACGGTAATGGTGGCCTGCAGGGCGGCCGGATCGAGCTGGACAGCTCGGCGTCGTCCCAGTTCGTCTCCGCGCTGCTGCTGGCCGCCAGCCGATTCGATCGGGGTGCGGAGATCAAACATGTGGGTGCCACCCTGCCGTCGCTGCCGCATATCGAGATGACCGTCGCCGCGCTGGCCGAGGCCGGCGGATCGGTCCAGACGCTGGGCACCGGCCACTGGCTGGTGGCGCCCGGCAAGCTCGATCTGGCCGATCAGGTGATCGAGCCGGACCTGTCCAACGCGGCCCCGTTCCTGGCCGCCGCGCTGGTCACCGGCGGCTCGGTCACCGTCCCGCACTGGCCCGCCTCGACTGGGCAGCCCGGTGACCTGCTGCGCGAGTTGCTCACCGCGATGGGCGCTTCGGTGTCTGCCGGACCGGCCGGCCTGACGGTGACCGGCACCGGCTCGATCGGCCCGCTGGTCGCCGATCTGCACGAGGCCAGCGAGCTGACGCCGGTGCTCGCCGCGCTGTGCGCGCTGGCCGACGGCGAGTCGCGGATCAGCGGGGTCGGCCACATCCGCGGGCACGAGACCGACCGGCTGGCGGCACTGCGCGTCGAGTTGACCGCGATCGGCGCCGAGGTGAACGAGACGGCCGATGGCCTGGTGATCCGGCCGGCTGAGCTGCGTCCCGCGCTGTGGCACGCCTACGCCGATCACCGGATGGCCCAGGCCGGCGCGCTGCTGGGTCTCGCGGTGTCCGGCCTCTCGGTCGACGACATCGCCAGCACCACCAAGACGCTGGCGGACTTTCCCGGCATGTGGGCAGCCCTACTCGAGCAGTCGGGCTGAGCATGGTCCGACGCGATGCCAGCCGGTTGGACGAGGACGACGTCCGCAACCGCCCGACCCGGTACGGCAGCCGGGCCCGTACCAAGCAGCGGCCGGCGCACGATGATGCCGCCGCCGGCATGGTGGTCACCGTCGATCGCGGCCGGTTCACCGTCCTGCTCGATGAGAGTGCGATCCAGCTGACCGCGATGCGGGCCCGCGAGCTCGGCCGCAAGGCGATCACCGTCGGCGACCAGGTCGGGGTGGTGGGTGATCTGACCGGGCAACCGGATTCGCTGGCCCGGATCGTCCGGGTCGAGCCGCGACGCACCGTGCTGCGCCGGACCGCCGATGACAACGACCCGTACGAGCGGGTGATCGTGGCCAACGCCGACCAGCTGCTGATCGTCACCGCGCTGGCCGATCCGCCGCCGGTGTACGGGCTGATCGACCGTTGCGTGGTGGCCGCGCTGACTGCCGGGTTGGAACCGATCCTGTTGCTGACAAAGGCAGATCTCGGTTCACCGGACGAGGTGCTGGCCAACTATGCCGAGCTCGACATTCCGGCCGTGGTGACCTCACGCGGCGCCGACCTGACCGAGATCCGGGCGCTGCTGGACGGCAAGCGCACCGTGTTCGTCGGCCATTCCGGAGTCGGCAAGTCCACCCTGGTGAACGCGCTGGTGCCGGGCGCCCTGCGCAGTACCGGAGTGGTCAGCAAGATCGGGATGGGCCGGCATACCTCCACCTCGGTCTTCGCGCTGCCGTTGCCATTGCCCTTGCAAGGTTGGGTGATCGACACCCCGGGCGTCCGGTCCTTCGGGCTGGCGCACGTCACCCCGCAGGACCTGCTGTGGGCATTCCCCGATCTCGAGGACGGGGCCGTGCAGTGCCCCGGCAGCTGCGAGCACCTGTCGGCGGCCGATGGCTGCCGGCTCGATGCCTGGGTGGCTGCTGGCAACTCCAGCCCGAGCAGGTTGGCTGCCTTCCGCCGGCTGCTGTCCAGCCGTTAAGGGTTTGCTCCCCAGCTCGCCGGGTGCCATCCTCTTGCGCCGCCATCGCCACTGGCCACACGCCGAAAGTGGAAGATTTTCGTTGTCAGGCAGCGAAAATCTTCCACTCTCTTGAGTCCGTCGGCGGCGGCCCAGGCCGCTGGGTTAGCCGCCGGTGCGCAGGTAATCGCCCAGCAGGCTGACCGCCCGCTCGATCTCGCCGAGGTCGCCGGCGAAGGACAGCCGCGCGAACCGGTGCCCGTTCTCGGTGTCGAAATCCTGCCCCGGGGCCAGCGCGACGCCGGTGTCGGCGAGCACCCGGCGCACCCAGGGCAGCGAGTCGTCGGTGTAGTCCGAGACATCGGCGTAGATGTAGAACGCGCCGTCGGCCGGCGCCAGCCTGGGCAGCCCGATCGCGGGCAGCGCATCGAGCAGCAGCGCCCGGTTGCCGGCATACCTGGCCACGTTGGCATCGAGCTCGTCATAGGCATCGAAGGCGGCGACCGCGGCATGCTGGGACAGCGTCGGCGGGCAGAGCGCGAAGTTGCCGATCAGCCGATCCACCGCGTCCACCAGCTCATCGGGCACCAGCAGCCAGCCGAGCCGCCAGCCGGTCATCGAGAAATACTTGGAGAAGGAGTTGACCACGATCGGGCTACGGTCGAACTGCCAGGCGCTCGGTGCCGCGCCGGTGTAGCTGATCCCGTGATAGATCTCATCCGAGATCAGCCGGACGCCATGTGCCCGGCACCAGGACACCACCGCCGCCAACCGCGGACCGTCGATCATCGCCCCGGTGGGGTTGGCCGGCGAGGCGAGGATCAGGCCGTCCGGCACCGGATCGAGCGCGTCGAGCATGGCAATCGTGGGTAGGAAGCCGTCGGCCGCACCGCAGTCGAACTCCTGCACGACGCAGCCCAGTCCGGCCAGGATGTTGCGGTAGGCCGGATAGCCGGGCCGGGCGATCGCCACCACCGAACCCGCGTCGAATGCCGCGAGAAACGCTGCCACAAAGCCACCGGACGAGCCGGTGGTGACCACCACGTTGCCGGCCGGGACGTCGATGCCGTACCAGGATTCGGTGTGTTGGGCGATAGCCTCGCGCAACGGTTGGATGCCGGTCGCGGCGGTGTAGCCGATCTTGTCCTCGGCCAGAGCCTGCCGGGCCGCCGCGCGGACCGTTGCCGGAGCCGGGGTGGACGGTTGGCCGACCGCGAGGTTGTAGACCGGCCGACCGGCAGCGCGCAACTGCTCGGCCGCGGCGAAGATCTGCATCACGTAGAACGGCGACACCTCCGACCGCAGCGCCGGTGTCCGCAGCGGGGACGGGTCCGGCGCGTTTCGGGCTGCTGTAAGTGCGCTTCCGGCGGCTGGATTCGGTAGGGATGGATTCGGTACGGGTGGGTTCACAGCCAGCCTCCGGAGCGCCAGTACAGCCCGTCCTGGCGAGCCAGCAGGCCGGCGTCGATCAGGTATCTGCGCAGTGCCGCCACGTCGGGATGCCAGACCGCGACGATCTGGTTGACCTCGGGTTCGGTGTAGCGCAGGCCGGGCTCGAAGGCGGTGGCCAGGTAGCCGAGCAGCATCGTCCGCTTGGTACCGGATCGCGGCATGATCGGCAACCGGCCATCCACCAGAAAGGTCCGCAGCACCTTACGCAGCGCTGGATCCGCTAGCTCTTCGAACGCTTGCGGAGCTGCCAATGCCCGCGCTCGGTCGACGCTGGTAGGAACGGCGGTCACCCGGCGACGATAGCCTGCTCGGTGTGAACGACAACCCGAATAGTGCCGAGGCCGCCTTCGACCCTGATTCCGACCTTGGCGTCGCGATCGAACTTGCCGAGCTGGCAGACGAGATCACCACCGATCGGTTCCGCGCCGGGGATCTGGTGGTGAGCACCAAGCCAGATCTGAGCCCGGTCACCGATGCCGACCAGGCGGTCGAGCGCGCCATCCGTGCTCGGCTGGCCGTCCGGCGGCCCGCGGATGCGTTCCTCGGCGAGGAGTACGGCTTGTCCGGCACCGGCCCGCGGCAATGGGTGGTCGACCCCATCGACGGCACCAAGAACTTCGTACGAGGGGTGCCGGTCTGGGCAACCCTGATCGCCCTACTCATCGACGGCGAGCCGACGGTAGGTGTGGTCAGCGCGCCCGCCCTCGGCACCCGATGGTCGGCGGCACTCGGCGGCGGCGCTTTCGCCAGGTCCCTTGTCAGCCAGGACGTCCGACGGCTGCGAGTGTCGCAGGTCGATACCCTGGCCGACGCCAGCCTGGCCTATTCCTCGCTGTCGGGTTGGGCCGAACTCAACCGGCTGGCGCCCTTCGTCGATCTCACCCAGCAGGTGTGGCGCACGCGGGGCTACGGGGACTTCTGGACCTACATGCTGGTCGCCGAAGGAGCCGTCGACCTGGCGGCCGAACCGGAATTGTCCTTGTGGGATATGGCAGCTCTCGCTCCAATCGTGACCGAAGCCGGTGGCCGGTTCTCTGGACTGAACGGCATCGACGGCGTGCATCAGGGCAACGCGGCCGCGTCCAACGGCCGGCTGCATTCAGCGTTGCTGGCAGCGGTCGGCGACAAAGCCAGTCACAGCGGCTGACCTCGCTGCCAGCCGACGTCCTCGCACGGTCCGTCGAAGCTACGGACCGAAGCAGCGGACTTCCGGGGCGGCCTTAGTACAGCTCAATCTTCTTGGTCAGCGGCGGGACAGGTCATCAACCACCTCGGCATTCGGAAGCAACGCCAGCAGTTGGCCGTCGATGCGCAACTTCGACCGCCGGATGCCACTGCCCACGATCACCGCGCCGGCCTTGGCCACCTCGGCGGCGATGAGGATCGGCCAGCCGGCCGGCAGGCCCAGCGGCGTGATGCCGCCGTATTCCATGCCGGTCAACGCGACCGCATCCTCCATCGCCGCAAACGAGGCCTTGCGCACGTCGAGCAGTCGCCGAACCGTGCCGTTGATATCGGCGCGATCCGTCGCAAGCACCACACAGGCGGCGTAGCGAAGTTGCCCCTCTCGCTTGCCGGTCACCACGACACAGTTGGCAGATTCAGCCATCGCTACTCCGTAGCGTTCGCAGAACGCGGCTGTGTCCGACAACGCCGGATCGATCGGGGCGACCTGCACCTCGCCGGCGCTGGACCAACCGGCCAGGAACCGCGCCACCGGTTCGGCAACCAACCCTGGCGCCGCACCGGCCGTGCTGAACCGCAACTGTTCAGCCGGTGGCGTCGTCATTGGTCCCCGGTAGTTCGGACATCAACGCGAACACGGCACCCTCGGGATCGCTGACCGTCGCCAGCCGCCCATACGGCGTATCTTGCGGTGGCTTCAGTACGTTGCCACCGAGCTTGACCAGCTGATCGACGGCCTCGTCGGTGTTCTCGACCGCGAAGTAGACCGACCAGTGACCAACCGGCTGGTCTGCGTCAGCGGGCAGATCGCCGATGCCGCCGACATCGCGACCGTCGACCTGGAAGCTCGCATAGTTGAAGCCGTCGGCCGAAACATCGTGGTAGGTCCAGCCGAAGGCCGAGGCATAGAAGGCCCTGCTGGCCTGCCAATCCGGGCTCAGGTGCTCGTTCCAGATGACCGCCCCGGGCTCGTTGACCAGCTGGGCGCCGCTGGTCTGGTCTGCTTGCCACAGGCCGAAACTCGCGCCGGACGGATCCACCGCCATCGCCATCGTCCCGAAATCAGCGACCTGCATCGGTTCGACGGTCAGCCGGCCGCCGGCTGCGGTAATCCTGGCTGCAGTGGCCACGGCATCCGAGCTGGCCAGGTAAGTAGTCCACACCGAGGGCAGCTCAGAGCTCATCTTCGGCGCGATCGCACAGACCGGCCGGCCATCCTTCAGGCAGGTGGCGTAGCCGCCGAACTCAGCCAGGCCATGCTCGATGGTCCAACCGAACAGGTTCTCGTAAAACAGCCTGGCGGCATCGAGATCGCCGACCGTGAGATCGGTCCAGCACGGGGTGCCGTCAGGCCAGGGTGTGTCGCGAGTGGTCATGGCTGGTGCCCTTCTACGGACGGATGGACTGCTGGGATCGAGCTATTGCCACCCTGCCAGCACCCTCCGACAACACCAGCTATCCAGCCCGCCAGCCGGTCCGCACTGTCAGCCGCGCTATGCCCATAGCTGCGCCGCCCTCAGCTGCGCTATGCCCTCAACTGCGCTATGCCCTCAACTGCTCTGGACCGTCACACCTCGCCAGAAGGCAACCCGGCCAGCGATCTCGGACGCAGCCGGCTTGGGCTCGGGGTAGTACCACGCCGCGTCCGGATTGGACTTGCCGTCGACCTCGACCGAGTAGTACGAGGCGGTGCCCTTCCAAGGGCAGACGCTGGTCAGCTCGGATGCCTGCAGGACACCATCGCGGACGGATTCCAGCGGGAAGTAATGGTTGTTCTCAACTACCACCGTGTCCTCGCTCTCGGCGATGACCGTACCGTTCCAGATCGCTTGAATGCTCATGTGTCCACAGTGCCACGGCGTTATCCACAGTTCCACCTCCGTGGTTGCCGCGCCGTCGAACTTGCAATTACCGTCGAGTGCACACACCGAGATCGAGGAGAACCCGCGTGAGCGACGAGAACCCCGCCCAGAACACCACCTTCGCCAGCAATGGCAGCCAGGCGCACGGCTACCTCGCCCTGCCACCCGGCGGTAGCGGTCCAGGCATCATCGTGATTCAGGAATGGTGGGGGCTCACCGATCACATCGTCGACATCACCAATCGGTTCGCCGCTGCGGGCTTCGTCGCGCTGGCACCGGACCTCTTCGGCGGCAAGACCACCCACGATTCCGACGAGGCCGGCAAGCTGATGTCGGAACTGCCCGCCGAGCAGGCCGCTCGAGATCTGGCCGGTGCGGTGGACTTCCTGCTCGCGCATGAAGCGGTCACCTCCACCAAGGTCGGTGCGGTCGGCTTCTGTATGGGGGGTGGCTTCGTGCTGATGCTGGCGGCCCAGCAGGGCGACCGGATCAGTGCCGCGGTTCCCTTCTACGGGGTTGGTCAAGGCGTACCCGATCAGTACGCCGGCGTGACCGCGGCGGTACAGGGCCACTACGGGGAGCAGGACGAGTTCTACCCGGCCTCAGCTGCCCGCGCGCAGGAACAGCAGATCCGCGACGAATCCGCTGCCGAGGTCGAGTTCTTCTACTATCCGGCCGGTCACGCCTTCCACAACGACGAGAACCTCTTGGGCACCTACGATGCCGAGTCGGCGAAGCTGTCCTGGCAGCGGACGGTGGACTTCCTGCTTTCTCGGGCAAGCTGATGCCACAACCGAGCGAGGCCGAGGTCCAGCAGCTGGCCGAGCATCGAGCGACGCTGCGGGAGCGTTACCTGCTGCCGCCCGAGCGACGGCCAGCCTCCTCGGGCAGGGGTATCCACCATGCAGCGTTGATCTGCCGGGATCCAGCAACCACCATCGAGTTCTACCAGGAACTATTGGGCTTTCCGCTGATCGAACTGGTCGAGAACCGGGACTATCCGGGTTCCTCACATTTCTTCTTCGATCTCGGCAACTCCACCCTGCTCGGCTTCTTCGACTTTCCCGGGCTCGGCCTGCAACCCGGAGTAGAGGCCCTCGGCACGGTTCAGCACATCGCGATCTCAGTGGATCCGCAGCGGCATGCCGAGCTGCGGACCCGGCTGGACGAGGCCGGTATCAGCTACGGCGGCCCGGACCAAGGCATCGAGGAATCGCTGTACTTCCGGGACCCGGACGGTATCCAGATCGAGTTGCTTCGCGATGAGCTGATGTATTTCGGCGGCCAGTGGCTGGACGGTCGATGACCGAACCGGCCCTCGGTTTCGGACTTCCGGTATCGGGTAGTTGGGCCACGGCGGCAAACCTGGTGGCTGTCGCGCGGCGCGCCGACGAGTTTGGCTATGCCTCGTTGTGGGCATTCCAACGGCTGCTGCACCCGGCCGAAGGCGACTGGGGACCGGTGTATCGATCGGTTCAGGATCCGATTGTCACCCTCGCCCATGTCGCGGCGGTCACCGAACACGCCCGGCTTGGTTTCGCGGTGGTCAACGCCCCGTTCTACGCACCGATCCTGCTCGCCAAGCAACTCACCACCCTGGATCAGCTGTCCCAGGGTCGCCTGGATGTCGGACTAGGTTTGGGCTGGGCAGCCGAGGAGTTCACCGCCGCCGGGGTTCCGTATGCCCACCGCGGCGCGCGGACCGAGGAATTCATCCAGTGCCTTCAAGCAATCTGGACCGATCGGGTGGTGGACTTCGACGGCGAGTTCTATCGGGTGCCGGCGGCGATTGTCGATCCGAAGCCCCTACAGCAGCCGTACCCACCGTTACTACTCGGCGGCACAGCCGAGCGCGCGCTTCGGCGGGTGGGCCGGCTGGCCGACGGGTGGATCAGCAGCAGTCGGCACGACCTGCGCGCAATCGGTGCCGACATCGAGCTGATCAAGGCCGCCGCAACCGATGCCGGCCGAGATCCTGAATCGATGAGGTTCATCGTGCGAGGTCTGCTCGACCTGCTCGACTCCCCTGCCGCCGATGATGACGCCGGCCTCGCTGGTGATTCGGCCAACGCTGCCGGTGCGGGATCCGCCGGCGGTGACCACCAGGAACTACGGCAACCACTGCACGGCACTGTCGAGCAGATCCGGGCCGACCTGCGGGCGTTAGCTGAGCAGGGCGTGACCGAGGTGTTCTTCGACCTCAACTTCGACCCGCGAATCGGCTCACCGACGGCCGACGCCAAGGCAGCCATCAGACAGGCCGACCGGGTGCTCGAAGCCTTCGCCCCCGGACGGCCAGCCGCTGGTTGACGACCCGCGGATAGCACGCACCGTGACAACGCAACCAGCACTGCACCTTGACAACTACAGAAAGTAACGAAACCTGTTAACTCTGCGTGGCAGCTGCCGATAGGAGGAGCACGGTCGCCGACAGGAAGTCGGCAATACCGAGATGGGATACATGGATGTTCGCCTGGTCAGCACCCCTCGTCACCCCCCGCAAGCTCGCCTGCCTCAGCATCGCGTTGCTGACTGCCCTGACCGGAATAGTGGTGGCTGGCGCGTCCGCTGATGCGGCCACTGCGTCCGAGGCCGGCGCGGCGCAGAGCGTGCTGAAGATGCTCAATGCCGAACGCGCCGCCAACCATCTGCCCGCGCTCGGTTGGAGTACCGCGCTGGTCAGCAGCGCTCGGCGGCACAACCTGACCATGGCCAAGGCCAACCTGCTGTCCCACCAGCTACCCGGTGAAGCGGTCTTCAGCACCCGGATCAGCCAGGCCGGGGTGGCCTGGCACTCGGCGGCGGAGAACATCGGCTGGACCACCGACCGCACGTCCCGGGGAGCTAACTCCCTGGAACTGACGATGTACAACGAGAAGGCCCCGAACAACGGCCACCGGCTCAATATCCTTTCCAAGTCGGTACATTATGTGGGCATCGACACCTACATCGATGCGCACACCGGCAAGCTCTGGTTGACCGAGGACTTCGCCGACGTGGCAGGCCCGAAGGCGCCGGCCGCGCCCAAGGCGGCACCCAGCACCGTCTCGCATCAACCGATCGGGACCCTGGAATCGGCCAGCATGCTGCCCGGTCACAAGGCGCTGCTGATCGGCTGGGCGCTCGACCCGGACAGCAAGGCCGCTCCGCTCTATGTCGGCGTCTACTACGACGGCAAGCTTGCCGCCCGGTACCGCTCCTACGTGGCACGACCTGACGTTGCCAGCCAGCGCAAGGCGGGGCCGAACCAGGGCTACTGCATAGTGGTCACGCTGCCCGCCGGCCGGCACACCATCGCCACCTACGCCCTGAACACCGGCGCGGGCTCCGGCCAGACGCTGCTGGGCAGCAAGGTCATCACCAGCTGATTCCAGGCCGGACGGCTGTTTCGGGCACACGGCTGGGCTCCAGGCCACCGGGCCGACTTCGGACCGCGCAACAGGTCGCGGGCCACCGGGCCGACTTCGGACCGCGCAACAGGTCGCGGGCTACAGCTGATCCGGACCTAGCGCCCGACCAGTTCCCGGGCAGCCCGCAACACGGTGGCCTCGTCCAGTAGGACGGTACGAGCCGCGTCGCCGAGCGGGATGAAGCTGTCCGCGCTGGTCACCCGCTTGAGCTGGCCGCGGAAACCGCCATCCACCAGCGCGGCAATGACCGCCTCCGACACCCCGCCGCTGCGCCGGGTCTCGTCCACGATCAATACCTGGCCGGTGGCCGCCGCCTCGCGCATGATGTCCTTAACCGGCAGGGGAGAAATCCATCGCAGGTCGACCACCCTGGTGCCGACCGCATCTTCGGCCAGCGCTTGGGCCACCCGCAGGCTCATCGGCAACCCGTTGCCGAAGGTCAGGATGGTCAGCTCCGCTCCGTCGATCGGGCCGACCGGGTACGTGCGGGCGCTGCCGATCGCGACGTGCTCGCTTGCCCACCGCTCCGGCGCCGCGTACTCGGCCAGCCAGCCGCCATCGCCGGCGAGCAGATCCCGTTGGTGGTACAGGGCAATCGGCTCCAAGAAGACGCTCACGGTGCCGTCGGTACGGGCCGCGGCAACCAGGGTGCGCAGCATCGCCGGGGCATCGGACGGGTGCGCCGGCACCGCCACCACCAGACCCGGGATATCGCGCAGCACCGCGACCGAGTTGTCGTTGTGGAAGTGGCCGCCGAACCCCTTCTGGTAACCGAGCCCGGCGATCCGCACCACCATCGGGTTGCGGTACTGCCCCTGGGAGAAGAACTGCAGGGTGGCCGCCTCGCCCCGCAACTGATCCTCGGCATTGTGCAGGTAGGCCAGGTATTGGATTTCCGGAATCGGCAGGAAGCCGGCCAGCGCGGCACCCAGGCCGACCCCGAGGATGGCCTGCTCGTCCAGGATCGTGTCGAACACCCGGGCCGCACCAAAGGACTTGCGCAGCCCCCGGGTCAGCCCGTACACGCCGCCCTTGACCGAGACGTCCTCGCCGAACACCAGCGCCTCCGGCCGGCGGGCGAGTTCGTCGTGCAATGCCCGGTTGATCGACTGCGCCAGCGTCAGCGGGCCCTCCTGCTCGGGCAGCTTGCCAGCGAACACCTCCTCGCGACGGTCGGGATCGGTGGTCAGCGTGACCGAGTCGGCAACCTGGGCCGGCCGCCGTGGCGCCAGCGGGGCCATCACCTGCTCGGCCGTTGCCAGCTGTGGTTCGGCCATCGCGGCGATCGCAACCCCGCGCACCCGATCGCGGATCCGCTCGTAGCGGGCGACCAGTTCAGCCCCGTCGGTCACGCCGGCCGCGGCCAGCAGCCGGGCGGTCGCGAGCAGCGGATCGCGGGCATAGTCGCCGCTGATCTCGGCCGGGCTGCGGTAGGCCACCTCGGCGTCGGAGCCGGCATGGCCGAGAAAGCGCACCGTCCTCAGATGCAGGAACGCAGGCTTCCGGCTGGTCCGGACGAAGTCCACCGCCTGGCTCGCCGCATCGTAGACATCGGCCAGCGCGCAACCGTCGGCGGCGATGTAGCGAAGGCCGGGACGGGCCGCGAAACGCTGGGCAATCCAGCCGGCCGGCGTCCTGGTGCTGATGCCGAGGCCGTTGTCCTCGCATACCATCAGCAGTGGCATCGGCAGACCCTGGTACACGGTGTTCGACGAGCTGTTGAATGCCCCGACCAGGGTCGAGTGGTTCACCGAGGCGTCCCCGAAGCTGGTCACCACCACGGCATCGCGCGGCCACGGCGACTCGACCCCGGTGCGCTTGGCCCGATCCAGCGCGTAGGCCAGTCCGATGGCCCGGGGCAGGTGCGAGGCAATGGTGGAGGTCTGCGGGATGACGGCCAGCTCGGCATTGCCGAACACCTTGTGCCGGCCGCCGGCGATCGGCTCGCTGGTGGCCGCCGCGACCCCGAGCAGGATGTCGCTGACCGGGTCGTGCCCGGGCAGTTGATGAGCCCGAGCGCAGTAGAAGCCGCCGGAGCGGTAGTGCAGCAGCGCCGGATCGTCCGGCCGCAGGGCCGCCGCGACAGCCGCGTTGCCCTCATGCCCGGACGAGGAGATCGTGTAGTAGCCCCGGCCCTGGGACTGCATGTAGATCGCGGCCAGGTCCACCTGCCGGGACTCGCACTGGGCGTCGAAGAGCGCGTCGGCCCGCTCGATGCTCAGCGAGCTGCCGGCCTGCACCGGCCCGGCCGGGTCGCGCGGCTCGCCCCGCTCCAGCGGCTGCACGGTGGTCAGAAAATGCTCATCCAGCGGATGTCGTTGCTCGGACACCGGGCCATCTAACCCTGACCGGCAAGCCGGCCGGCGGTGCGGGTCCGGGTTCGGGACACCTGCCGGACCAGGCCGGCTAGTCCACCACGAGCGGTTCGCGCCGATCCGGCCGGCCCTCGATGGCCCGCGACTCGGTGACGATGGCGGTGATCAGCTCGGCCGGCGTCACGTCGAAGGCCGGATTCCAGCCCTCGCTGCCGGGTGCGGCGATTCGACGACCGGCCACGCTGAGGACCTCGTCGGAGTCGCGAATCTCGATCGGGATCTCCGCGCCGGTTCGAGTGGACAGGTCGATGGTCGATTCCGGAGCGGCCACCACGAACGGGATGCCGACGTGCCGGGCGGCCAGCGCGTGCGAGACCGTACCCACCTTGTTGGCCACGTCGCCGTTGGCGGCGATCCGGTCGGCACCCACCACCACCGCGTCCACCCCGCCGCCGATCAGCAGCCCGGCCGCCGCAGAATCGACGATCACCCGGTGCGGAATGCCTTGCCGCCCCAGCTCCCAGGCGGTCAGCCGGCTGCCCTGCAGCAGCGGCCGGGTCTCGCAGACATAGACCATCTCCAGCGGCTGGGCGGCGTGCAGCCGCTGGATCACGCCGAGCGCGGAGCCGAACTCCACCCCGGCCAGCGCCCCGGCATTGCAGTGGGTGAGCACCCGGCGAGCACCGTGCAGCAGGTCCGCCCCGCGCTGGCTCAGCGCGCGGTTGACCTCGATATCGAGGTCCCGGATGGCCAGCGCCCGGTCGAGCAGTTCGACGACCCCGGCCCCCGCGGCCCGGGCGGCCCGCAGCTCACCCACCCCCCAGGACAGGTTGATCGCGGTCGGGCGGGCATTGCACAACCGGCGGCCGGCGCTGTCCAAGTCGGCGTCCAGGTCGCCACCGCGCTCGGCCGATCTGATCGCCGCCAGCGCCATTCCGAGCGCGCCGGCCACCCCGAGCGCCATCGCGCCGCGTACCGCCAGCGACCGGATATGCACCACCAGCTCGTCGATCTCGCGGATGTCGATGGTGCGCAGTTCAGCGGGCAGTTCGGTCTGGTCGATGATCCGGATACCGCCGTCAACCCAGTCGATTGTCCGCATACCGGCCAGCCTAACCAGCCGGCCGGTAGCCTCGACAGCCATGTTGCTCTCCGCTCAGCGTGCCGCCGTAGCCCAGGCCTGCCAGCAGCTCCTGGCCAGCGGGCTGGTGCGCGGAACCTCCGGCAACGTCTCGGTGCGCGACCCGGGCAGCGGGGCCATCGCGGTGTCACCGAGCGGGGTGCCCTACCCCGGCCTGACCGCCGTGGACGTCCCAGTGCTGGACGCCGAGGGCCACCGGTTGGACGGTGAGTTGCAACCGACCTCGGAGGTGGCGCTGCATCTGGGCATCTACCGGGCCCGCCCCGAGGTCTGCGCGGTGGTGCACACCCACTCGATGTTCGCCACCGTCTTCGCCGCCCTCGGCGAGCAGATCCCGCCGGTGCACTACCAGCTCGCGCGAGCCGGCAGCATCGTGCCGATCGCACCGTACGCCCGCTACGGCAGCCTCGAACTGGCCGAATCCTGCGTACGGACGCTGGCCGGCCGGGACGCGGTGCTGCTGGCAAACCACGGGGTGGTGGCGGTCGGCGGCGAGCTCACCCAGGCGATCGCGGTGGCCGAGTCGGTGGAATACGTTGCCGAGCTGGCCTGGCGATGCCGGCTGGTGGGCAACCCGCAACTGCTCGATCAGGCCCAGCTCGCCGAAGCCGAGCAGGCCTTCTCGAGCTATGGGCGCCAGCCGGGCTAGCCGGCGAACAGGGGCGGCAGCGCGAACAGCATCGCCGCCGACCAGGTGACGTGGGTCAGGATCGGCGCCAGCACCCCGCCGGATGCCCGTCGCTGCAGCGCGAGCACCACCCCCAGGGTGGCCGCGGCGAACACCAGCATCGGGTTGCCGGTGGCCAGCGTGGCGATCGCGTAGATCACCGTGCTGACCAGCACCGGGCGCCGGTTGCCGATCGCGGCATACAGCGCTCCGCGAAAGAAGATCTCTTCGGTGATCCCGTTGAGCACGGTCAGCACCGTCACCAGGACCAGTGAGCCGTAGCGGGCGTGGGCGAGCACGTTCTCGGTGTAGTCACGCAGCGGTCCGATCTGGCGGACCACCAGCGCACCCAGCACGAATACCGCGGCGGCCAGCAAGCCGATCGCGATCGGGGTCAGGATCGGCCGGCGCAGCGTCCCGCGAAAGTCGATCCGACCCAGGTGCAGCGGCCCCGAGGCAAACGCGCCGAGCACCCACACCGCGGCCAGCGCGCCGGTCAACGCGTAGAACGAACGATCGCCCGGACGGGCTGACAGTGAGATGCCGAGCAGCACCGAGCCGAGCACCAGCACGCCCAGTACCACCATTCGCCGGCGCCGGAACGCCCGGTCGGACTCGTGGTGGTCGCGCGGCACCTGCTCGAGCAGGGCAGCGTGCACCAACCGCCGGACCCGGACCCCAGTCGAACCCAGCATTATCGCGAACTCAGCACTATCGCGACCGCTCAGCCTCGGCGAGGGCCGCCCGGACCGCGTCGTCGTACCCGATCGGAGCCCCCGGCACCACCTCGGTGATGGAGTGGTCCCGAACGATCACCTCGGTGGTCATCGAGTCGACCAAGTTCCGGGCGGTGGCCAGGTCCACGTCGGTGACCAGCGCCAGCCAGGCCGAGGACAGCCGCGGGGTCAGCAGCGGCACGGTGATCACCGGCAGCGTCCGCCGGTTCTGGATCCGGGCCGCCCGCCGCAACATGTCGATGTAGCGCAGCACGTCCGGGCCGCCGATCTCATAGACCACGCTGCCGGTCGCCGGGTCCTCGAGCACCCCGGCCAGATAGCGGACCACGTCGGCCAACGCGATCGGCTGGGTACGGGTGTTCACCCAACGTGGGCCGAGCATCACCGGCAGGTGATCGACCAGTTGCCGGGTGATCTCCCACGAGATGCCGCCGTGCCCGATCACCACGGCTGCCCGCAGCGCGGTCACCGGCACCCCGGCCTGGCCGAGCAGCGACTCCACCGCCCGACGCGAGCGCAGATGCGCCGACAGTGCGGCACCATCGGCACCCAGGCCACCGAGGTAGACGATCCGCTCGACCCCGGCCGCCGCGGCCTGCTCGCCGAAGGCCCGAGCCGCGGTGGCATCCAGCTCCTCGAAATCGTCCGAGCCGAGCGAATGCACCAGGTAGTAGGCGATCCGGACGCCGGCCAGCGGCTCGACCAGGCTGGCCGGATCGTGCACGTCGCCGGCTACCGCGGTCCCCTCACCGGAGTAGCTGCTGGGATGCCGGGTCATCGCGCGCACCTGATGGCCGGCCGCCACCAGCACCGGAACCAACCGGGAGCCGATGAAGCCGGACGCGCCGGTGACCAGTACCTGCTGCGGGCCAGCCGTCACCGCGGCGTCCCAGCATGCCGATTTGTCCGAACTATCACTGCTGCCCCCAGCCAAGCCGGCATCGCACCGAAACTGCCACTGGTCGGACTCTTGTGCGATTAACCCGGATGGTTCCACCATACTTGCGGACCCGGCGACCGCCGGCCTACGTCGACTAAGGAGCTCGCCACGATGCGTGCTTTGCCCATCAGAACCACCCGAATCGCGATAGCGGCCATCGCTGCCGCCGCGCTCGGGGCGACCGGGGCTACTGCCGCCGGTAGCACCCTCGGCGCTACGGCCCACCCGGCCACGAACCGGACCGTAGCGACCAGGCCGGTGCCGGCCATCACCGGCCACGTCCTGGCCAAGACCCTGGCCTTCCCGCCGGACACCGCCTACTGCCAGGCGAACATAGGCATCGCCTGCTACTCCCCCATCCAGTATCAGAAGGCCTACGATCTGGCGCCGCTGTACAAGCTCGGCCTCAACGGCAAGGGCCGCACCATCGCGATCATCGACTCCTTCGGCTCGCCGACCATCGCCAACGACCTGCACGTCTTCGACCAGAACTACGGGCTGCCCGACCCGTCGCTGCAGATCATCCAGCCGGTCGGCGCCGTCCCGCCCTTCGACAGCACCGATTCCACCCGGCTCGGCTGGGCGACCGAGACCACCCTGGACGTGGAGTACGCGCACGCCATCGCACCCGGCGCCAACATCCTGCTGGTGGAGACCCCGACCGCCGAGGTCGAGGGTGTCACCGGATTCCCCGAGATCGTGGCCGCCGAGAACTACGTGGTCAACCACGGCCTGGCCGACGTCATCACCCAGAGCTTCGGAGCTACCGAGAACACCTTCCCGTCCAAGCAGAGCCTGCTGGACCTGCGGTCGGCCTTCGTCAACGCCAATGCCCACGGAGTGACCGTGCTGGCCTCCTCCGGTGACGACGGTGTGACCAACGCGATGTCCGACGGCGCCACCCTGTACTCGATGCCGGTCAACTCCTGGCCGTCCTCGGACCCGCTGGTCACCAGCATCGGTGGCACCCAGCTGCACCTGGACGCGACCGGCAACCGGACCGCGCCCGATCAGGCGTGGAACGACGGCTATGGCGCCACCGGTGGTGGCCTGAGCCAGGTATTCAGCCGGCCGCTGTTCCAGACCGGCGTCCGGTCTGTGGTGGGCAACAGCCGGGGCACCCCGGATATCTCGATGTCGGCAGCTGTCGACGGAGCGGCCATCCTGTATTACTCCTTCGACCCGACCCGGGTCGGCTGGCATCTGGTCGGCGGCACCAGCGAGGCGTCGCCGCTGTTCTCCGGCGTGGTCGCGTTGACCGCTCAGCTGGCCCACCACAAGCTCGGCAATATCAACGCCGCGCTCTACACCCTCAATGCGCTGCACGCGCCGGGCATCGTCGATGTCACCATCGGCGACAACTCCTTCGGCGGCGTGACCGGCTACCCGGCGATCAAGGGCTATGACCTGTCCACCGGTATCGGCACCGTGGATGCGGCCAAGTTCGTCCCGGCATTGGCGGTGGCGAGCCTGTTCCACGTCGGCTGGTAGTCCACGGCAATTTTCGTATCGGCCGATAGCCGGTCCGGACGGTAGCCGATCTCGGAGTTCTGCCCGCCGCGGGTAGGACTCCGAGATCGGCTTTGCTGGTTCCCGGGCCGGTTTGGCGAGCACAAGGCTCCGCAAAGTTCACGACCACCTCGAAGTCTGGTAGAACATTCCTGCGTCGGTTCAGCAGCGGAGCCGCGCGAGAAGGTTAAACAGGTCATGAGCTGAGGGCCACCATGGAATCACATGACGTGCTTGAGCTATCGCTGGGATTCGCCGAACTCGGCAACGAGCTATCCGGCGCGGCTGACAACGAGGCCGCACTACATCGGATAGTGGAGCTGGCGGTCAAGTTCGTCCAGGGCTGCCGCTGCGCAAGCATCATCACGATGCGCGGCAAGCAACCCCACGAGCTGGCCAGCTCCGACGAGATAGCCGCGCAACTGGGTCGGTTGCAGTCCGAACTGGCCGAAGGTCCGGGACTGGACGCCGCCAGACTGCACACCAACTACATCGTGAACGACCTAAGCGAGCACGGCCGTTGGCCGAAGTTCGCCGAATTGACGGTACGAGCCACCCCGATCCGCAGCGTGCTGGCCTTCACCCTGTTCTCGGACCAGAGCGCGGCGCTCACCATGTACGGCGAGGGACCGGCCGGTTTCAGCGACGAGGCCGTCAGCATCGCCACCATCTTTGCCGCTCAGACCTCGAGCTTTGTCGCGCTGCTGGCAGCCGAGGAACATTCGGCCAATCTGGAGACTGCCCTGCAGAGCAGCCGGGAGATCGGGATCGCGCTGGGCATTGTGATGGCGCATCGCAAGATCACCCAGGAGGCTGCCTTCGACCTGCTGCGCGCGGCCAGCCAGAACCTGCACCGCAAGCTGCGCGACGTAGCCGGCGAGGTGATGCAGACGGGCGCGCTGCCGGGCCCGCCGGCGTAGCGCCCTGCTGAGCTCGCTACCGGCCTTCCAACAGGGCTCGCAGCGCCATCGCGTCATACGGTGCGCGGACCTTGACGTCGTTGTCGAAGTAGACGTAGACGTCCAATCCGTTGGCCGTCCAACCGCGAACTCGATCGGCCCAGACCTCGAGCTCGGCGGCGGTATAGCCGCTGGTGTACAGCTCGCCTGCGCCGTGCAGCCGGACGTAGACGAAATCCGCCGTGACATCGAAGAGCTGCGGCCAGCGCCCGGCGGTATCGGCAACCACCATCGCGATCGAGTTCTGCCTGAGCAGATCGAGGAACTGCGCGTTGACGAAGCTGGTATGCCGGACCTCGATCGCATGTCGTAGCGGCCGGTCGGTGAGGGTGCCGGTCCAGGCCCGGCCGGCTACCCGGTCATCGTGACGGCGGGCGAGGTAGGCCGCCTCCCCCGTCGAGTGCGGCAACCGCCCGACGAACTCGGCGATCCGGTCGGCGTCGAAGGCCAGCGTCGGCGGCAACTGCCAGAGCAGCGGCCCGAGCTTGTCGGCCAGCACCAGCACTCCACTGGCCAGAAAGTTGGCCACCGGGACGTCCACCTCGCGCAACCGCTTCAGGTGGGTGATGAACCGACCCCCTTTGACCGCAAAGCGAAAGTCGTCCGGGGTTTCGGCGGCCCAGCGGTGAAAGCTGGTCGGCAGTTGCAGGGCGTAGAACGAGCCGTTGATCTCGATGGAGGACAGCTTCGAGGCGGCGTAGGCCAACTCCTTGCGATGGGCCAGACCGGCCGGGTAGAAGTCACCGCGCCAGGGCGGATAGGTCCAGCCCGAGATTCCGACCCACGCGCTCACGGGACGGCAAGGTCTGTCGGGTCGGCTAGGTCTGTCGGGTCGGTGTTCGCGCCACACAGGATGACCGCGACCCGCTCGCCCGGTTCGGCGCGATAGCTGCCCGACAGCACCGCCGCCAGCGCGGTAGCGCCACCGTGTTCGACGACGATTCGCCAATGTTTCCACAGGCTTCGCCGTGCCGCGATGATCGCCTCGTCGGTGACCAGCACCGATTCGACGCGCGGGTCACGGGCAAGTTCGTAGGCCATCGGCGAGACTCGTCGGGCCCCGAGGGAGTCCGCGGCCACCGAGTCCGGCAGCACGTCGACCGGGCCGCCCGCTTCGAGCGCGGCGTTCAGCGCCCGGCAGCTGGTCGGCTCCACCGCTACCACCCGGATGCCAGTTTCAGCCGTTGCCGCAACGGTCCCGGCGAACAGGCCACCACCGCCGACCGCTACCAGCAGGGTGTCGATGGCACCGTTCACGGCCTGCAGCGCCTCGGCCGCGCAGGTGCCGGCACCGGCCGCGATCAGCGGATTGTCGTAGGCGTGCGAGAGCAACGCCCCGTGCTGCTCGGCGAACTCGATCGAGGCCGCCAGCGCTTCGGCGTACTCGTTGCCGACCAGGCGCACCGCCGCCCCGTACTCGCGCAGTCTGCTCACCTTCACCGCCGGCGCGGTGACCGGCAGGAACACCGTGGCCGGCGTACCGCTGACCTGGGCAGCCCAGGCACAGGCCAGCCCGGCATTGCCGCCCGAGGCGATCACCACGCCGGCCTCGGGCATGGTGGCCGCACCGCGATGCACCTCGGCCAGGTTCATCGCGCCGCGCGCTTTGAAGCTGCCGGTGTGCTGGAGGTACTCGTGCACCAGCGAGAGCTCGGCGCCGCCGACCAGTCCGCGGTCCACCTCGCCGATCCGGCTGACCGGCACGGTGCGAACCTTGCCGGCGATCCGGCCGGCCGCGGCCTGCACGTCGGCCGGTCCGAGCTGCTGACTCACCCGTACCTCCGGCGCTCGAAAATTCCGTCCGGACGCGAGGTTACCTGCCCGTCAATGCCACGAGCAGCTCGTCCGGCCTGCCAGCGACAGCCAGGTCCACACCCGGCTAGGAAGCAAAGGACTCGGCAGTCAGCGCCCCCGACATCAGCTTGTCCGACACCTCGTCCACGGACTCGTCGTGGGAGTAGGCGAAGCCTCGGATGACCGACAGCGCGTCCGGCGCGGTCAACAGCTGAGCGACCGAGATCAAGCCGATCGCTTTCCACACATCCATCCGGTGCTGAGCTGCGGGTGCGTCCAGCCAGGCCGGTTGGGCGACGTCTCGTTCGGAGTCACTCGTGAATGGCGTTTGCAGCAGGAACAGGGTGATGTACTCCGCAACCAGCTCGGCGTCGTCCAACAGCAGGTCGCCGACGGAATCGGGCTTGGTCCCGTAGAAGTCCACCGCCCCCAGCTGGGAGCCCTGCGAGAAGAGCGGTACCGAGGCCACGGACCGGAACGGGGTCTTGGTCACGAAACCGTCGTAGAAGGCTGGCCACCTGCGGGCGATCTCGTTCTCACTGGCCACCTGAGTATCGATTGCGGCGACGGCGGACAGGCAGGGACCTTCGCCGGCAGTGAACTGCAGCCTCTCCGCAGTGCAGGCGTCGGCGCTACTGGCCCCCAGCGGCACCCGGATGTCGGCGATGACACTGATACCCGCCGCCTCTACGGCCAACACCTCGGCGGCGGCAATGGCTAACCGAGTGGGCAGCAGATCAGGCCCGAAGAGTTGCGGATCGGTCAGCTTGGACAGCGCGCCGAGGAAGGACGTGGCAACGCTGTTCGAACGGTGATTCGGATCTTTATTCATCCGGCACCGGGCAGCAAGACGACATCATGACTCCAGGTTCACACCTGCCGCTACGCCTCTGAGCCGACCCTGCGAGGTTAGCGCAACCCTGGCGATTACGGACCAGGACCGCGCAGAGCCCTCAGCTAGCACGTGCATGAAGGCGAACCGTCGGCGCCGGGTGTTCTAATGCTGAGCAACACCGGACAGTGCGAGATCGAGGAACCTGAACATGCTGATACGGGCCCAGTCGGCCGGTGCCGAGGCCGTCAACTCAGCGCTGATCTCGGCTGTCGTGGCATTCGCGGTCGCCGCGCTCACCCAGTTCGCGATGAGCGTGCGGGACGGTCGGGCTCGCCGGTACGAGCGCCGCCGGGCCGCGCTGCTGGACCTGCAGGCCACCGCCTTGAACCTGCGGCAGCGGGTCCGCGAGTACGGCTTTGCCACCCGGGAGCATCCGGGTCAGCCGGCGCCGGCGCTCACCGAAGCGGAGCAGCACTTCGACGATGCCCATTCCGCGTTCGAGGTGAGCGTGAGCAGGGTCGAGGATCGCCGGGTGCTCAAGGCGGTACAGACCTGGAGCCGGCAGGCGCAGATCAGTTTTGTCAGCGTTCAGGACGTGCCCGCCTCGAAGGAGCAGGCAAGCTGGCAGGCGATGAACGTGGCCATCGGGCTGGCGCTGAAGAGCAAGACCGGGGCGACCCCGGACTGATATCGGCTGTTTGGCGGCCGGTTCAACCAGCTGGCACCCGGTGGATTGGTGCTCGGCGCTGGGTCAGCTGGCGGCGGCCTGGTGTGGAAACTGCTCGGCCAGCTCGAAGCGGTCGAGCACGCCCAGTTCCCGCGCGGCCTGGCTGGAATAGCCGGCGTAGTCAGCTGGTGCACCGACCAGCAGCAGTGAGCGGGCCTTGCCTTCAACGAGCAGTTGCTGGACCAGTTCGGCAGCGAAGGACGGCGTGCCGGACAGCAATCGGCTGCCATCGACGATCACATCCTGGTCGGCCACCGCGCCGAAGCTGCCGGCCATGTCATCGGCGAAGTCGCGGCCAGCGACCAGCCTCGGCAGTTGCAACCTCCGGGCGTTCATGATTCCCCCTTCATAACGCCGACCATTAGCATCCTAATTTGCTCGCGTCAACGGTTTGCCAATTCATTGTTTCACTTCTCCCGTGGTCCGTACAGGGTGCCTGGCCGAACGAGCAGTCGAGCCGGCCGGCACCGACCCCTCGAAGATGGTGCCCTGAAAGCGCGCTCCGAGCATCCGCTGTTGTCGGCCGTGGGCATTGGACGAGGTCGCCGCGTCCCCGCTGGCCAGCAACACCTCGCCGTCGAGGGAGCTGACGATCTCGACCGCGGCGGTGAGGCCGTTGCCGTGTCCGGGGGCCTGGGTACGACTGGTGCCCGACAGTGCCATCCGCAACGCGGCCTGGTCATCGGTGGCGCCCAGGCCGGCCAGCGTGCCCAGCAGCCCGACCCCGGAGTCGGCCACCGCGAAGCGCAACACGCCGTGCTCGGCGATCGTCTGGGCGGCCATGAAGCCGATGGTCCGGGAGTGGTCACAGACGTTGCTGCCGACCTCGGCCAGCGCCAGGTGCAGGGCGTGCGCCACCTCGCCGCTCTCGGCCGCGACCTTGTCATAGACCAGCGCGGTCAGCTGCCGGACGTCCTCGCGGGTCCGCAGCGGCTGGATCTCGAGCAGGCTGTCATGCCGATCGTGCTCGCGCACCACCGGCAGCTCGTGCTCGCCGCCGAACTGCTCGATCACCTGCCCCAGGTGCATTCGCGCGGCATAGACGGCCTGGTCGTCTTCCAGGCCGGTCAGCCGCAGCCGGCTGCCCTGCCGGGCGGCCAGATGGGCGGTGGCCGCGATCCCGACCAGGTGCACCGGGTCCAGCCACGAGACGTCGGACAGGTCCATCACCCGGATCGGCCGATCCCGGGAATCGGCGCGATCCAGTACCGCCAGGGATTCCAGACGGCGAGCACTACGGGCCGGCACCACGTGACATCTCCTGTTTCTGTACTGGACTCCGAACCGCGGAGCCCGCAGCGGCGCTGTTCGCCGTCATGGTTCAACAGTGCCAGACACCGGCGACAAAAAGGTACAAGCTCCCGCTCGCCAGGTCGGTGCCAGCCGGTGCGACGATGGCTGTCATGTCCGGACCGGAGCTGACCGACGACCTGGGCGCGTCGGTGCCACTGACCCGGCCGGTGCGCCGAGTGATCTCACTCGTCCCGTCGCTGACCGAGGCGATCGCGGCCAGTTGCCGGCCACTCCTGATCGCGGCCACCGACTGGTGCACCCACCCGGCCGACCTGGACCTGCCCCGGGTCCGGGGCACCAAGAACCCGGACCTGAGGCGGATTGTCGAACTCCGACCGGACCTGGTGGTGTCCAACCAGGAGGAGAACCGGGAGCTGGACGTACAGCGGTTGCGGGCGGCCGGCGTCCCGGTCTGGGTCACCAGGATCCAAACCCTGGACGAGGCCTTCGACTCGATGTCACGGCTGTTCACGCAGGCTCTGGCGGTGCCCGAACCGGAGTGGCTGAGCGCCGCCCGGGCGGTCTGGGCACCGCCGGCCACCGACCGGCTGAGCGCGGCGATCGCGATCTGGCGGGATCCGTGGATGGTGGTGGGCAGCCGCACCTTCACCGGCGACCTGCTGGCCCGCCTCGGCGTCCGCAACGTCTTCGAGTCGGCCGCCGATCGCTACCCCCAGGTGTCGGTCGAGCAGATCGTCGCGACCGGCCCGCAGTTGCTGCTGCTACCCGACGAGCCCTACGTCTTCAGCGCCGATGACGGCCCGGAGGCCTTTCCCGGGCTGCGTACCGCACTGGTCAGTGGGCGGCAATTGACCTGGTACGGCCCGTCCTTGCTGGCCGCCCGGGCAGCCCTGGAAACCGTTGTCCGGCTGTGACTGCGCCGACACGGAATTACTAGGTCGTCCAAGTACCATGCTTTACTAGGACGTCCTAGCATTTCGGCTGGCAATCAACTCCCAGCCGCGTCAGGGCCATCTCGTCTGGAGCCGATCTTGTCCGATTCGCAGTCCGATCTCGCGCCCGCCCCAGCAGCGCTGCACGTTCCGGTCCATCCGGTCCGGGTGCTCACCGCCGCCGCACTGTTCGACGGCCACGACGCCGCGATCAACATCATGCGGCGGATCCTGCAGTCCCAGGGTGCCGAGGTGATCCACCTCGGCCACAACCGCTCGGTGGACGAGGTGGTGACCGCGGCGATCCAGGAGGACGTCCAGGCGGTGGCGATCAGCTCCTACCAGGGCGGTCACGTCGAGTTCTTCGAATACCTGGTCAAGCTGCTCGCCGAGCGCGGCGCGTCCGAGGTCAAGGTGTTCGGCGGCGGCGGCGGCACGATCGTGCCCGACGAGATCGAATACCTGCACTCGGTCGGCGTCTCGCGGATCTTCTCCCCCGAGGACGGCCAGCAACTCGGATTGGCCCGGATGGTCAACACCATCATCGCCGAGGGCGACCAGCCGCTGCCGCCTGCGGCCGCCGATCTGGTGAGCCGGTTACGGGCTGGCGAGACCTCGGCGTTGGCTCGGACGATCTCGTTGCTGGAACAGGGCAAACTGCCCGCCGACCAACTCACCGAGATCCGCTCGCAGGCGACCTCGGGAGTCGTGCTGGGCATCACCGGCACCGGCGGTTCGGGCAAATCCTCGTTGACCGACGAGCTCATCAGACGGTTCCGGATCGACCAGCAGGACAAGATCCGGGTCGCGGTGCTGGCCATCGACCCGAGTCGGCGCAAGGCCGGCGGCGCGCTGCTCGGCGACCGGATCCGGATGAACAGCCTGGGGGCTGACCAGGTCTACTTCCGCTCGCTGGCCACCCGCGGCAGCGACTCCGAGGTGCCCCGGGCGCTGCCGGACGCGATCGCGGCCTGCAAGGCGGCCGGTTTCGACCTGGTCATAGTCGAGACTCCCGGTATCGGACAAGGCGATTCGGCCATCGTCAACCTTACCGACTGCTCGCTGTACGTGATGACCTCCGAGTTCGGCGCGGCGTCCCAGCTCGAGAAGATCGACATGCTCGATTTCGCCGACGTGGTCGCGATCAACAAGTACGAACGGCGTGGCTCGGAAGATGCCCGCCGCGATGTCGGGCGGCAACTCGTGCGCAACCGCGAGGCGTTCGGCAAGTCCTGGGAGGACATGCCGGTCTTCGGCACCAGCGCGGCCAGCTACAACGATGACGGCGTGACCGCCCTCTACCAGCATCTGCGCGAGGTCCTGATCGGGCATGGCCTGCCCGCGACTGAGGGCATCCTGCCAAGGGTTTCGGTGATGTTCTCGACCGGGCTGTCGATCCCGGTGCCGGCCAACCGGGTTCGCTACCTGGCCGAGATTTCCGAGAGCGTGCGGAGCTATCACGCCACCACCGACCACCAGGTCGGCCTGGTCCGGCAGCGGCAGGCACTGCGTACCAGCCGGGAACTGGTCGGCGAGCTCGCCGAGCTGCGGTCGGCACAGGACGAGATCGAAGCGGCCCTGGACCCGACCGTGACCCGGGCTCTGGCCGGCTGGCCGCAGACGGTCGCCGACTACTCCGGCGACGAGCTGGTGGTCAAGGTCCGCGACAAGAAACTGCACACCGCGCTGACCCGCACCACGCTGTCGGGCAACCAGGTCCGCCGGGTGGCGCTGCCCCGCTACACCGACGACGGCGAGCTGCTGGGCTTCCTGCGCCGAGAGAACCTGCCCGGCTATTTCCCCTACACCGCAGGGGTTTTCCCGTTCAAGCGAGAGGGCGAGGACCCGGCCCGGATGTTCGCCGGTGAGGGCGATGCCTTCCGTACCAACCGGCGTTTCCACCTGGTGTCCGAAGGGCTGCCGGCCAACCGGCTGTCCACCGCGTTCGACTCGGTGACCCTCTACGGCCGCGATCCGGGTGAGCGTCCGGACATCTACGGCAAGGTCGGCACGTCCGGGGTCTCGATCGCCACCATCGAGGACATGAAGGTGCTGTACTCGGGTTTCGACCTGTGTTCACCGACCACTTCGGTGTCGATGACCATCAACGGGCCGGCGCCCACCATCCTGGCGTTCTTCCTCAACACCGCCATCGACCAGCAGCTGGACGCCTTCCGCGCCGACAACGACCGCGAGCCGACCGCCGAGGAGACGCTCGGCATTCGGGCGCAGGCGCTGAGCAACGTCCGGGGCACCGTGCAGGCCGACATCCTCAAGGAGGATCAGGGCCAGAACACCTGCATCTTCTCCACAGAGTTCTCGCTGCGGATGATGGCCGACATCGCCGAGTGGTTCGTGGCCAACGACGTCCGCAACTTCTACTCGGTGTCCATCTCGGGCTATCACATCGCCGAGGCCGGGGCGAACCCGATCAGCCAGCTCGCCTTCACGCTCGCCAACGGCTTCACCTACGTCGAGTCCTATCTGGCCCGTGGCATGTCGATCGATGACTTCGCGCCCAACCTGTCGTTCTTCTTCTCCAACGGCATGGACGCCGAGTACACCGTGCTCGGACGGGTGGCCCGGCGGATCTGGGCGATCGCGATGCGCGACCGGTACGGGGCCAACGCCCGGTCCCAGAAGCTGAAGTATCACGTGCAAACCTCGGGGCGATCGCTGCACGCGCAAGAGATGGCGTTCAACGACATCCGGACCACCCTGCAAGCCCTCAATGCGATGTATGACAACGCCAACAGCCTGCACACCAACGCCTATGACGAGGCGGTGACCACGCCGAGCACCGAGTCCGTCCGGCGGGCTTTGGCCATCCAGCTCATCATCAACAAGGAGTGGGGTCTGTCGGCGAACGAGAACCCGCTGCAGGGTTCGTTCGTGGTGGACGAGCTGACCGACCTGGTGGAACAGGCCGTACTCACCGAGTTCGACCGGATCACCGAACGCGGCGGGGTGCTCGGCGCGATGGAGACCGGCTATCAGCGCGGCCGGATCCAGGACGAGTCGATGCTCTATGAGCACCGCAAGCACGATGGCAGCCTGCCGATCGTCGGGGTGAACACATTCCGGGCACCGGAGGGCGGTAACGCTCCGGTCGAGCTGGAGCTGGCGCGCGGCACCGATGCCGAGAAGCGCTCGCAGCTGGACCGGCTCGACACCTTCCACACCGAGCACCGCACCTCGGCCGCCCAGGCGCTCGACGCGCTGCGCACCGCCGCGCACAATGGCGAAAATCTCTTCGCGGTGTTGATGGATGCCGCTCGGGTGTGCTCGCTGGAGCAGATCACCGACACCTTCTTCGAGGTCGGTGGCCAGTACCGCCGCAACGTCTAACCCGGTTCTTCTTCTGCATTTCGCGGCCCGAGTTTCCACTTTCCGCGG
>JALYVK010000171.1 GCA_030853265.1 Actinomycetota bacterium | reverse complement strand
AACACGTAGACGAACAGCAGCAGAAACACGATCGGCATTCCGACCAGCAGCAGCGTCAGCGACGGGTAGCGGCGCAGGCGCCGCAGGTTGCGGCGCAGCATCGTCGCCGAATCGGTCATGGTGTACGCGAGGGCACTCATGGCACGGCGGCCTCCTCCGCGCTGGGGTGGCCGGTGACGGCGAAGAACACGTCGTCGAGGTCGGGCGAGTGGATTGACAGCTGCGCAATCTCGACCCCGGCGTCATCGAGCTGCTCGAGCACGTGGCGCAGCGCACCGACGTTGCCGTCATTGGCGACGCGCAGGATGAGAGCGTCCTCCTCGCGCAACGCGGTCCCAAGAGCGCGCTCCGCCGCGCGCTGAGCGTCCGCGGCGGCGAACTCGAGCCGGATATGGCCGCCCGGGATGCGCCGCTTGAGTTCCCCAGGCGTGCCCTCGGCGACGATCCGGCCACGGTCAAGGACCGCGATCCGATCGGCGAGCTGGTCGGCCTCGTCCAGATACTGGGTCGTGAGGAAGATCGTCACACCCTCGGCCGCCAGTCGGCGGATCGCGTCCCACATCGTGCGGCGGCCGCGCGGATCCAGGCCGGTCGTGGGCTCGTCGAGGAAGATCACACGGGGGGAGCCGGCCAGCGTCATCGCCAGGTCAAGCCGCCGCCGCATCCCGCCCGAGTAGGTCGACACCGGCTTGCGCGCAGCGTCGACGAGATCGAACGCATCGAGCAGCTCGGCCACTCGGCGCCGGCCCTCGGCGCGACCGAGATGGTTCAGATCAGCCATCAACCGCAGGTTCTCCTCACCGGTGAACAGGTCGTCGACCGCCGAGAACTGGCCAGTCACACCGATTGCCGCACGCACACCGTCCGGGTCGGCGACGACGTCGTGGCCGGCGACGCGCATCTGCCCGGCGTCCGCCTGGATCAAGGTGGACAGGATCCGCACCATCGTGGTCTTGCCCGCCCCGTTGGGGCCGAGCAGGCCAAAGATCGTGCCCTCCGCGACCGACAAGTCGACGCTGTCGAGCACCACCGCCTCTCCGAACGATTTGCACACGCCGGCGGCCACGATCCCCGGCGTGTTGGTCTGGCCTGTCATCGCGCTCCGCCCTCTCGATGGGGACCCGGCGCCTCGGGGAGTTGGCCGGCGGCTCGCAGCGCCTCCCGCCGTTCCTTCCACTCCTGCTCCAGCACGGGAAGCCGCTCCACCAGGAAATCGGCGAACGCGGCCCACTCCAACACGATCGCTCGCCGCTCGGGCGGAGTGTCCGCGAGCAGACGCAGACCTTCTCGAGCTAGCTCGGCCTGCTCTTGGTATTCGGAGACGTCGAAGCCCATCGCTTGGGACGAGGACATGTTGATGCGAACCCGGTCCATGCGCTCGCCCGCGGCCCGGGACCGCTGGATGAGCCCGAGGGTCTCCAAGACCTTCACCGCGCCGGCGATGGCGCTTCGGCTTGCCAGCAGGGCGTCGGCCAGCTCGGTGATGCTCTGCTCGTGCGGGTCGCAGACCGCCAGGTATCCCAGTAGGCGGCCCACCATCGGGGCCATCCCGTAGCGGCGGGCGTACAACCGGCCGGTGTGGTCGGCGAAAGTGATCTCCTCATCCGTCGGCACAACAGCGATCATACACAAGTATCGGAGATGCCACAGTTTTCCGTCATCTCAGGTGCTTCAGTCGCTGCGGCTCCCGTAGAGCACGGCCCGTCGATACTTCTGATTCCTCCAAGTATCTGAACTACACTCCCGCTGTGGCTTCCGATACTTCGACCAGACGGCGCTCGCAGAAGCCCCAATCGGCTTCTGATACTTCAACCGCGGCCGTCCGCCGGCGCGGCGCGCAGCCCACGACCCTGGCGTCGAAGTCCGCCAAGGTGTTCGACGCCTACGTCGCCGAGCTGGCTCGGCCCGGTGGGCCCCTAGACGCCGACACCGTGAGGGTCTACGCCTCCCGGGTCCGGCAGTACCTGGCCTGGCTCGCCGATGCCGACGTCGACGGCGACCCGCTGAACCAGGCCGCGGCTCGAGACTGGGCCGTGCGCGACTACCGCACCCACCTGCTCACCGTCGCCCGCCGCAAGCCGGCCACCGTCAACGCCCATCTCACCGCCATCGACGACTTCTACCGCCGCCGCGGCCTCGGCCCCGCCGCAGCCAAACGCGAAGACCTCCCCAACGCCGCACCCCGCGCCCTGTCCAAGAAAGCCCAGTTCCGCTGGCTACGAGCAGCCGAGCAAGCCCCACCCCGAGACCAGGCGATCGCGCTGGCCGGCTTCTACGCCGGTCTGCGCATCGCCGAGATCGTCGCGCTTGACCTCGAGGACATCCGCACCTCCGCGCGCAAAGGCCACCTCATCGTCCGCTACGGCAAAGGCGGCCACTACCGCGAGGTTCCGCTCCACCCCGTCCTGCACAAGGCCCT
>JALYVK010000009.1:40562-70787 GCA_030853265.1 Actinomycetota bacterium | reverse complement strand
GGTGAATCGGGACAGCCGGTAGTAGGCCACGGTTCCGGTGCCAGCCGTCGGCAGCGTCCAGTTGAGTTTCACCGACCGGGTCGCGGGGGTTCCGGTGAGCGCCGGGACGCTGGGCAGGTTCGAGGTGGTGAAGCTGGTGACGGCCGCCCCAGCAACCTGGAGCTGATACCGGTGGCCGGCCACGAATGGCGCCGAGGTGTAGTACAGCGCGGCCTTGGTGACCCGGTTCGTCCCGAGTAGGAATTCCTGAGCCAGCGATCCGGCCGGATACTGCGCCGCGGTGAGCGCGCAGGTCGGCAGTGCCGCTCCGGTGCTCAGATCGACGATGCTGGCCGCGGTCTGCGGTGCCTTCGAGTTCAGCGCCCACTGGATGATGATCGGCGCCGAGACGACCGATTTGGTTCCCCAGGAATGGCAGGCCGACGAGGCCAGCGTCGACTGGAACGGCTCCGGGGATTCGGTGCCGATCTGGTAGGACAGCAGCGGGGACACCGCGCCACTGGCCGGGAAAGACAGCTCCTGGCCGCCGTAGCTACCGGTGCGGCCACGGTAGACATCGACCGCGGCGGTGAAGTTGTAGGCGTCCGGCTTCGCCCCGGTCGGCTTGGCGGTGTAGTACGCGGCGTAGCCGGTGGTCTTCAGCCGCGGTTCGAGCAGCGTCAGCGCGTGAAAGGCCGAGGTGAACCAGTTCTCGACGGCGGCCCGGTCCGGGATCGAGGCGTTGATCCGGGTGATGTTGCTGTTGTTCGCGGCTGCCTTGCCGGCCGCCGTCGCGTACGGGTTGGCCCCACAACTGCCGGTACGGGCGGTGAGCTCGTCGTGCACGTTGGTCTCGCAGCTCAGCGAGTGGTTGGCCAGGTAGCGGACGTGCAGGCTTTCTTGCGATTCGATGCTGGCATCACGGGTCACCGTGCCCAGCCCGCCAAGGCTCCGGAAGTAGTTGATCCAGGCGTAGCCGCTGAGGTCCGTGGTCGGTGCGGTGTTGCCGCTGGCGACGTTCGCCTCCGACGAGGTGGACGGGATATAGAGCGATAAGGCCAGGGCAAGGCTGACAACGATAGCCACCCGGGTGACCAGTTTTCGGCTTTGCGCCGCCATCGCGTACTCCCTGCGTTAAGTTCACTACAGGGAGTAACTAGGCCAGATGGGCAAGCTCGGCGCAGTAACTTTAGCTGACCGTAGCTGAATCGTTACCTAGAGTAGCTGCCTCTCCCGATTGGGATTGGAGTAGGCCAGCAGCTCGGCGGAGGCGGTTGCGCCGAGGCCGGGACGGTCACCGAAGACGGCCGGCGGACCGGCAGCGAGTCGGCTGCCCAGGAAGCTTTCGGCGACTACTGACCGTGGCGAATCGCCGGCGGCGCGAACCAGCAGCGAGCCCTGCAGCGTTCGAGCCAGCAAGCCGGCCAACGACCGAGCCGAGCGAGCATCGGCATCCGGGTCGGTGCCGAGCCCGGTCAGCCGCTTGCCCAGCTCGTCGACCGCCGCGTCCAGCCGCGGATCGGCGCCGGCGGTCAGGGCCAGTTCGTCCTGCAAAGCCTGCACCGAATCCGGCTCGCGGCCGATCGCCCGGATCACGTCCAGCGCGATGACGTTGCCCGAGCCTTCCCAGATCGAGTTGAGCGGTGATTCGCGGAAGTAACGGGGTAGCGGGGACTCCTCGACGTAGCCGGCGCCACCGAGACACTCCAGTGCCTCGCCGACCACCGCCGCGGTTCGTTTGCAGACCCAGAACTTTGCGGCCGCCACCGCCAGCCGTAGCAGTGGCGTCTCGCTCCGATCGACGGCGTCGGCCAGCCGGACGAACAGCGCGGTCGCAGCCTCGGTCTCGGTCGCCAGGTCAGCGACCACCTCCTGCATCAGCGGCTGGTCGGTCAGCGTCCGGCCGAACGCGGCCCGGCCATCGATGTGATGCAGGGCCTGGGTGAGCGCGGCGCGTTGGACGGCGGCCGAGCCGATCACGCAGTCCAGCCTGGTCATGGTGACCATCTCGATGATGGTGCGAACACCCCGGCCGGGCTCCCCGACCAGCCAGCCGAGGGTGCCATCGAACTCGATCTCGGACGAGGCGTTGGACCGGTTACCGAGCTTGTCCTTGAGCCGCTGGATCGCGAACGGGTTGCGGCTGCCGTCAGGCAACACCCGGGGTACCGCGAAGCAACTCAGGGCACCTTCGGTATGCGCCAGCACCAGGAACAGATCGCACATCGGGGCCGAGCAGAACCACTTGTGCCCGGTGAGGCGATAGCTGCCGTCACCGGTGGGTTCGGCGCTGGTGGTGTTGGCCCGGACGTCCGAGCCGCCCTGTTTCTCGGTCATCGCCATCCCGGCGAGCAGGCCAGCCTTACCGGCCGGCGGGCGCAGCCCGAAGTCATAGATCTCGCTGGTGAGGCCGGGCTCGAACTGCGCGGCCAGTTCGGGGCTGTGCCGGAGTGCGGGCAATGCAGAATAGGTCATCGAGATCGGGCAAAGGTGGCCCTGCTCGACCTGGCTCCAGACATAGAAGCCGGCCGCCCGCGCCAGGTGCGCGTGCTTGGCGGCCTCGGCCGCCCAGGGTGTGGCGTGCAACCCGTTGGCCACCGCGACCGTCATCAGCTCGTGCCAGGACGGGTGGAACTCGACCTCGTCGATGCGGTGCCCGTAGCGGTCGTGACTGTGCAGCTCGGGCGGGTACCGGTTGGCTTGGCGCGCCCAGTCCTGCGCGGTCGGGGTGCCGGCCAGCTCGCCGAGCAGCGCCAGCCGCTCGAATTGGTCGGCGTCGACTCCGGCCCGTTGCAACGCTCGGGTCAGGCCGCGATCGCCGCTGAAGAGGTTCACCCCGGTCCACGGTGCCGGAACGTTGAACACCTCATGGGTAGGCATGACGCAATGTTACCCGCCAGTAGCCAGTTCGGTCAGTCCGGAATCGGGCTATTCAGGCGGGGTTTCCGGGCTGACCCGACCGCCTGCGCGATGCACCGCGAGGTCCGGAAATGGTTGCAGCCGGGCCGCGGAATGAAATCCGCAACCCGGCTGCTCGGCAACGATGCCCAGTGCGACGCGTAAGGGGGCGGAACGCGTCTCGCCGACATCTCAAAGTTGTTAGCTGTTCGAGGACCCCAGGGTGACCGTCGCGACGTTGCTCTTGCCGCCCCGGTCGTAGCTGACCTTGACCTGGTCGCCCGGTGCGTGGCTGCGCACGGCCGCGATCAGGGCGTCGGACGTGGTGACCCGCTGATCGTCGATCTGGGTGACGACGTCACCGGTTTTCAGACCGGCCTTGTCCGCCACTCCACCAGCGGTCACCGTGTGCAGCGGCACGCCGACCACGGTGGAGGAGCCGGTTGCCGCCGGGCCGTTCACCTCGACGCCGAGCACCGCATGGGTTGCCTTGCCCGAAGCGATCAGCTCACCGGCGATCCGGCTGGCCTCGTCGGCCGGGATCGCGAACCCGATCCCGATGTTGCCGGCCTGCTGCGCGGGCTGGCCAGGAATCTGCAGGCCGCCGCCACCGGAGTTGTCACTGGCGATGGCCGCGTTGATGCCGACCACCGAGCCGTTCAGGTCGACCAGCGGGCCGCCGGAGTTGCCGGGGTTGATCGCGGCATCCGTCTGCACCGCCTGGAACACCGCCTGGTCGTTGTCACCGGCGCGGACCGGCCGGGCGACATTGCTGACGATTCCGCTGGTCACCGTGTCGGACAGGCCGAGCGGCGCACCCACCGCGACGACCGCCTGGCCGACGCTCAGCGTGCTCGATTTGGCGAAGGTCGCTGCCGTGAGGTTGCTCAACCCGTCGACCTTGACGACGGCCAGGTCGTCCGGGGTGTCCCGGCCGACCACCTTGGCGGCGGCGGTACGGCCGTCGGACAGCACGACCTGGATGTCGCCGCTACCACTGCCAATGTCGACCACGTGGTCGTTGGTGAGGATGTAGCCGTCGTTGCGAATGATCACCCCGGAGCCGGTGCCGGACTCTTGCTGGCCGGTGACGTCGATGGTCACCACGCTCGGCCGGATCTTGGCTGCGGCGGCTCCGACGGTGCCGTTGAGCTGGGCGGCCGGTGCGCCGGTCGAGTTGGTGATCTTCAGGCCGGTGTTCACCGAGTTGCCGCTGTTGTGGTCGGCGATCGCCACGATCCCGCCGCCGACACCGCCACCGAGCAGTGCCGCGAGCAGGGCTATCAGGATCATCGGTCGCCGACGCCGGCCACCGCTGGTTGCTTCCGGGTTGGTGGGTGGCGGGCCGTAGCCAGCTGGCTGGCCGGCCAGCGGGTAGCCGCCCTGCGGGGAAAGCTGAGGGTCATAGGCCTGGTAGGCAGGGTAGGACTGTGGCGCGGGGTAGTTCGGCTGGGCGCCCTGCGCCGAAGGGTCCGGGTAGGCCCGGGTGACCTGCTGCGGTTCGAACTGGGAACCGTAGCCGTACGGGTGGTAGGGCTGTCCAGACTGCGGCGGGTAGCTGTTCGTCGCTGGTTGCACCGGTTCGTAGGCATTCGTGTACGGCTCGACCCGTTCCGAGGCAGCCGGCTGTTCCGAGGGCGGGTTCTCACCGTTCGGTGGCAGCAGCGGGTATTCGTCCGAGGTCATGGCCCCACCTTGCGTGGTAATTCTGTGCGCCCGCTGTGCCAGCCTGCAGGTTCCCGTAAGCACCGACTTCGGAGCTGATCGAAGGGGTTTGTCGAGTCGGAGTTGGACTTTGCCGCACTACGTCGGCGGGGCGCCGGATCTCCCGGCGCCCCGCGTCAACTCAATGTCGATTCCGGAGTGGACCGTGCCGGTCTATCAACCGGCACCATCCATGGCTGGTGGTGAGCGTGTCGATACCTCCGTTCCAGTGGCTCGCAGTCGGGTACGTGCGGGACGGCACGACTGACCGCCGGCCTCAGGCGTTGATGACCTTGTGGTCCTGTCCGGAATGGCTGATGGCGATCTTGCGGGGCTTGGCCTGCTCGGCGACCGGGATCTTCAGGGTCAATACGCCCGTGTCATAGCTGGCATCGATCCGCTTGGTATCGAGGGTGTCGCCGAGGATCAGCTGCCGTGAGAACACCCCGCGAGGGCGTTCGGCCGCAATCAGTTCGGCATCGCTGGCGCGGGCCGGCCGCTCGGCCCGTACGGTCACGACGTTGCGCTCGACATCGAGGTCGATCGTGCTGGGGTCGACGCCGGGCAGGTCGAACTCGGCGTAGAACGTATCACCGTCGCGCCAGGCATCCATCGGCATTGCCGACGGGCGGGCCAGGGTGCCGTTGGTTCCGAATACCTGTTGGGTCAGCCGATCCAGTTCGCGGAACGGGTCAGTGCGCATCAGCATCTTTTCCACCTCCTACAGTTAGGGATGCTCCGGGTTGGCCACCGAACGCCCCTTGCGATCTGTGGCATGCGCTATAGATTTTTTCTATCATGAGTGGCATCTTGGACGCAAGCGCCGACCGTGAGAAGTTGTAACGCGTGCAGCTTCGGCCAGGTCGAGGAAGGGATGCCAACGATGGACGGGCGTGAACCGGCCGCCGACCAGGGCGTGTACGGGATCTCCGTCGCCGCCGACCTGGTCGGGATGGGCGTGCAGAATCTGCGCCTGTACGAGGCTCGCGGCCTGCTCGAACCGGGTCGTACCGAGGGCGGCACTCGCCGCTACAGCGCTGATGATGTGGACCGGCTGCGCCGGATCAGCGTCCTGCTCGACGCTGGCCTCAACCTCGCCGGAATCGCGATGGTGCTGAGCCTGCAGGATGAGAACCACCAGTTACGCCAGCGGCGGCGCCGCTCGTGACGATCGGAAGGGCGGCGTTTTAGTCACCTGAACGAGCCGGTCGAACGACCCAGCCAGCTCTGGTTAGGCCAACTTGGAAGCCGGCTGCACGACGGGCGCAGGTTCCGGCGGCAGGCCCACCTGATCGCGGCCGGCCCGCTTTGCTCCGTACAGCGCGACGTCGGCGGCTTCCAGCAGGTCGGTGAGATCCTCACCGTGCTGCGGGTAGGTGGCCAACCCGATCGAGGCAGTCAGCGAGAGCTTGGTGCCCTTGGTTTCGTGGTTGGAGATGACCAACCCGCGAACCCTGGTCAGGGTGCGTTCGGCGACCACCATCGCCTCGTCCAGGTTGAGGTCGTTGAGAAAGACCACGAACTCCTCGCCGCCGAACCGGGCGACCGCGTCGTAGCCACGTAGTTCACGCTTCAAGGCGTCCCCGATGGCGCGCAACGCCGAGTCGCCGGCCAGGTGCCCGAGGGTGTCGTTGACGTTCTTGAAATGGTCGAGGTCCAGCAGCAGCACCGCGCACGGGGAATTGTCATGCTGGGAACGGATCAGTTCTCGCTGGGCGAGTTCCTGCCAGGCGGCCGCGTTGAGCAGGCCGGTCTTGGCATCGGTGGCAGCGGCCAGCTCCAGCTGGGCGACCAGCGAGCTGCGCTGCAGCAGCACCATCAGTACCAGCACCAGCGGGGTCAGCCAGGGTTCGTGCTGGATCGTCTCGGCGGTCAGGATGCCCAGCACCAGGGTGCCGATTTCAAGGCCGAGCTCTTCCCGGTCCGGCAGCAGCTCGTGCAGTGGCACCGGGCCGAACGCGAGGTAGATGGTGGTCAGCACCAGCGTGACGTTGATGCCGAAGTAAACGATCAGCGCCGCGACCACGGCGATCGCCTCGGCGCCACCGGAGCTGAAGTGTGGCAGGTGATCCTTGAGTGCAGCGGCGGCGGCGCTGGCTGCCAACGCGGCCAGGATCCCGGTCGCGGTGCTGTAGAAGACCCGATGTGGCACCAGCGAGCGCTGCCGACGTCGCTGCCAGGTCCGGAAGGCGAACAAGAATGCGACCAGGATTGCCGCGTAAGCCGCTGGCAGCACCAGCACCGCGGTGAACGCCCAGACCGAGGTCATCGTGACGTGAGCGCTCGATGCCAGGTACTGGCGCATCCGCTCGATACGTGCTGCCATCTCGGCGTAGAGGACGCTCAGGCCGGCGAGTAACGCCGCCCGTACCAGATCCTCGGCATCGATTCGGAACGCTGGCAGGCTAGCCGCGAAAGCGACAATTGTGACGATTTCCACACCGAGGATGAGCAGCCGGGCACTACGTGGAACTTCCCACAATTTCCAGGCGCGAAAAGCCTGAAGCCGGCTCCGTCCGCGGGCAGAGCTCGCGGAAATTGTCCCGTCAGTCATGGTCTCGACTGGTCTCCGAAGGGTGAATCGAAGGGACAAGGCGCCCGGTGGGTGTACCGATGTGGCCTTTAGGTGAGAGTATGCCTGATAGCGCCCTCGCGGTCATTACGAGAGTGTCACGGTGACACTGTGCGATGCGAGGACGCTAAATCGTGGTATTAGTTCGGTTCGAAAGTTCTCCAAGATGCGCTGTGGTCAAGTTCGAGCTGCGGTTTCAGCTTCTAGTGTTGAGTCGCTGGCAGCCCGGCTGATACATAGCTCAACGAGCGTTCTTGCTAGAGGTATCGGCAAGAACGCGGGAACTTGAGCTGAATGTCATGAAGTGCTTCAGGTTCGTCCGTGATTGGGATTGGGGGTTCCGTGATGTCGCACCTCGTCTGGGATTGATCCGAAAACACAAGGTTCACGGGGCGCAGGCTCCGTGGTTGACACCGAGGGCGCCTGGCATGGCTCTCGGAATAACGGGCAGGACGACTGCGATTCGTCCTCTCCGAAGGACAGTTGATGATCGCGCTGGTGTGTCGTCGTTGGGTAAGACCTGCGCGCCTTGTACTAACGGCGTTATCGGTTGGCTCGCTGGCATGATCTGTTCGCTGCTCGGCAAACACGTTATTGCCGGACCGACAGTCGCGGTGCCCTGCTGGACCTGCTCAGGTTGCGTCCGATCGGTTGGTTCTTCGGCATCCGATCGGCAAATCTGAGCGGCCAGCAGGGACCTTCTTTGTACGGGCCCGGCTGGTGGCGGGGGCCAGGAACATTCGAGTTCATAGCTGTGCGCGCCCCGCATGTTCACCCCCCGTAGTGATGGCATCACTCTGTGTCTTCGCTGATGTGATCACAATGTAACTCTTTCGAGTAGTTAATTCAGCGAAACGTCCTGGTACGTGGGATAACCGACGTTCCGCCTAGGCCGAGCCGGCCGCAGGACTGGAGGCAGCCGATGCCCACACCCCGCCAGGTCACCTCTCGGGACGGGACCCGGATAGCTACCTACACCGACGGCCAGCCGAGTGCGCCGACCATCGTGGCGATCCATGGCTACCCGGACAACGCCGCGGTGTGGGACGCCGTCGTCACGGAGCTCGCGCCGAGCTATCACCTGATTCGCTACGACGTGCGGGGTACCGGGGCCTCGGACAAGCCCGCCGCGCGCCGGGCCTACCTACTCGACCAGCTGCAGGACGACTTCATCGCGGTCATCGATGCGCTCAGCCCAGATCGTCCGGTGCATGTGCTCGCGCATGACTGGGGCTCGGTGCAAGCCTGGCACTGGGTGAACGATCCCCGGATGTCGAAACGGATCGTCAGCTACACCTCGATCTCTGGCCCCTGCCTCGAGCAGATCGGCCCATGGCTGCAGGCCAGCCTGCGAAACCAGGGCTACCGCAAGGTGCTGCGGCAGTTGCTGGACTCCTACTACATCGCGATCTTCAAGTTGCCCTGGCTGCCAGAACTGCTCTGGCGCAGCGGCCTGCTCGACGCCGCCCTCGGCCGCAGCGAGGGCCGGACTCACCGGCCGGCTACCGGGTCATACCGGCGATCCTGGGCGGACAAGGCCAACGGCCTGCAGCTCTACCGAGCCAACCTGCTCACCTGGCGGCGCAGTGCCGGCCCGCGCCGACGTGAGACCGAGATCCCGGTGCAGGTGCTGGCACCGCTGTCGGATCCGTTCGTCAGCGCCGCCGTTCAGCTCGAGGCTCCGCGGCCGTTCGTGCCGAACTTTCATCCCCGTACGGTGCGCGGCGGCCACTGGGTGGTGACCAGCCGGCCGGCCGTGATTGCCCAGGCCGTGACCGAGCTGATAGAGCTGGTGGACTCGGGTCGCGCCGGCATGCAGCTGGCCAGCCACCTGGATTGATCGGACGCGCACTGGATTGATCGGACGCGCACTGGATTGATCGGACGCGCACTGGATTGATCGGACGCGCACTGGATTGATCGGACGCGCACCAATGAGCTAGGAGTGGCGCCGGGACTTACCGGCCGTCGGGGGAACGACCTGGACCCGACCGCGGCGCCACCCGACCTGACAACGACCGGACGGCGTCGTTGGTGCCGCCGCTCGGTCGCGAAACGGTTGCAAGTCCGGACCCGTCGAGTACCGTCAAGGATTCAGGCTAAGCCGGTAGCCCTTGGACCACACTTCGGGGGACCGCCACATGCCCATCAGCGTCAGCTCGCTAACAGCTCCTATCCCGCCAGGTCCGGACATCCCGCCGATCGCTCCGGAGCCACAGCCGACCGCTCCCGAACCGGTGGGTCCGGATCCGCGCGGGCCACGGCCTGGTCCGCCGAATCCCGGTCCGCCGAATCCCGGTCCGATATCGCCCGAGCCGGTACTGCCGGAACCAGGCGACCCGATACAGCCGAGCGGTGCAGCTCTGGATGGTCCTGCCGTCAGCCAGCTTGGTCGCGGGTGACGGGGCTTCGTTCGGCGAATCCAGACCGAATCGGGGTGGTCATCCCGGCCCGCGACGAACGCGATCACCTGCCGGCCTGCCTTACCGCGCTAGATCGGGCGGCTGCCCAGACTGCGGTTCCGGTCACCCTGGTCGTCGTACTGGATGGCTGCACGGATGATTCGGCCGAAGTGGTCGCGCGCACCCCGCTGCGCTGGCTGAACCGACTCATCGTGCTGACCAGCAGCCACGGCAACGTCGGCTATGCCCGCGATCTCGGTGCGCGAACCCTGCTGGCCGAGTATTCGAAGCGACAGCTGTGGTTGGCCAGCAGCGATGCCGATTCCACCGTCCCGGTCGACTGGTTCGTCCGGCAACTGCGGCATCGTGAGCTTGGTGCGGCCGCGGTGCTCGGGACCGTGCAGGTGGCCGACTGGTCGCGACATTCGGCCAGAACGCGACGACGCTATCTGCGGGCGTACCGCCCTGTGGACGGCCACCGGCACACGCATGGCGCGAACCTGGCGATGACCGCCGACAGCTATCTGGCGGTAGGCGGCTTTCCGCATCTGGTCGCGCATGAAGATATCGGGCTTGCGCGGGCGTTGATCGCTGCCGGCCAGCAGATCGCCTGGGCGGCCGACTTACCGGTGACCACCAGCGCACGCCTGCTGGCCCGCGCGCCAACCGGATTCGCCCATCATCTGCGGCTCATTGCCGCCCGCGAGAGACAACTCGAACCTGGCCAGGTGACGCCGTGAGCAACTCGATCGAAGCTCGAATGAGTGAGCTGATGGCGGCCGGCGCGGATCGACTTCCGCTGCCGGGCGGCGGCCAGACCGTACGCAGATGGCAAGCTCTGGCAGCCGTCGCCGCCGAGAACCTGGCGTTGGTCAAGGTGTTCGAAGGGCATACCGACGCGCTGGCCATCCTGGCTGAACTGGGTGGCCCGGCGGCACCGCCAGGATCGACCTGGGCGACCTGGGCAGCTGAGCCGCCGGCCGCTCGATTGAGATTGATCAGCGACGGCAACGAGGTTCGCCTTGACGGGCGTAAGGCGTGGTGTTCCGGAGCTCGCTTCGTCAGCCATGCGGTGCTGACCGCCTGGAACGAGGCGGATCAGCAATGCTTGGCCATGGTCAGGTTGGATCAGCCAGGTGTCACCGTCACGACCGAAGGCTGGCATGCGGTCGGGATGGGCCAGGTTCCCAGTGGTGACGTGCTGTTCGACTCGGTACCGGCGGCCTCGCTCGGCAAGCCCGGCGACTACACCGGCCGGCCCGGGTTCTGGCAGGGCGGTGCGGGTATTGCCGCCTGCTGGTACGGCGGGGCGATACCGTTCGCGATCGCGCTGCGTGAGCGGTTAGCCGCCAGCATTGATCCGCACGGCGCGGCACATCTAGGTTCGGTGGACGTCGCGTTGCGGGCGACCAGGGCGGCGCTCCGAGAGGCCGCCGACTGGATCGACGCACACCCGTTCGAGGACGCCCAGGTGGTGACGCTGCGGGCGAGAGGGACGGTCGAAGCTGCCGTCGATGAGGTGTTGCGACATGCCAGTCGCGCGCTGGGGGCCGGCCCACTGTGCCGGGATCCGCAGTTGGCGCAACGGTTTGCCGACCTGCCGGTGTTCCTGCGGCAGAGTCATGCCGAGCGGGATCTCGCTGCGCTGGGCGGCTTGCTCGCGTCTGGATCGGACGAGCCAGCCACCTGGTCGCTATGAGACAGGACGAGCCGGATCGGCTGATCGCCGGTACCGGGACGCCGGCGAGTGTGTGGCGAGAATCGGCCGGCTGGCGTGCGATGCCGCTCGTGCAGCCGGCCGAGCTGGTACCGCCCGGGTTCCGGCTGGTGGTGCTGGCCCCGCACCCGGACGACGAGGTGCTGGGTGCCGGTGGCCTGCTTCGAATGACGGCCCGGCACGGCCGCGACCTGCTGGTGGTCGCGGTGACCGACGGAGCGGGCAGTCACCCGAATTCGACCAGGTGGCCGTCCGATCTTCTGCTCGAGCAACGGCCGGCCGAAACGGTCCAGGCGCTGACGGTGCTGGGCGTGCCGCGTGACAAGATCCGACGATTAGCTTTGCCGGACGGCGCAATCGCCGCCAACAGCGTGCAGTTGCAGGATCGGCTGCTGGAGCTACTCGGGCCGGCCGATGTGGTGATTGCACCGTGGCAGTGGGACGGCCACCCCGATCACGAAGCTGTCGGACGGGCCGGGCAGGCGGCGGCGCGCGAGGTCGACGCACGCTATCTCGAGATGCCGATCTGGGGCTGGCATTGGGCGCATCCCGAGCACCCGGCGTTTCCTTGGCATCGGGCGGTCGGGGTCGGTCTCGGGGAGGCCGCCGATGCCAAGCGGCGGGCGGTGCAGGCGTTCGCCAGCCAGCTGCAGCCAGACCCGAGCACCGGCGCCGAGCCGATCCTGCCCGACTGGGCACTGGACCGGATGGTCGGCGATCGCGAGGTCTTCCTGCGATGAGCGATCCGGTCGATGTTGCCTATCTAGAAGGTATGTACGCCGCCAATGCGGATCCGTGGCAGATCGGCAACGGTTGGTATGAGCAGCGCAAGCGCGAGCTGCTGCTCGGTTGCCTACCCCGGCAGCGCTACCGATCGGCTTTCGAACCGGGTTGCTCGGCCGGCATCCTGACCGAGCAATTGGCCCGGCGGGCCGACCGACTGCTGGCTGCGGATCTCAGCCCCGTCGCGGTACGGGCCACCCGCGATCGAGTATCAACTTTGCCGAACGTGGAAGTCCGCCAGTTACTGCTGCCGCGGGATTGGCCGTCCGGACAGTTCGACCTGATCGTGCTCAGCGAGCTCGGGTATTTCTTCGCGGAGTCCAGCTGGACCCAACTCTGCGCCGAGGTAGCCGGCAGCCTGGGCCAGGACGGCACCGTGATCGCCTGTCACTGGCGGCACGACTTCGCCGAGCGCAGTCTGAGTACCCCGGCGGTGCATGAGTGCCTTGACGCCAGCCTGGGCCTGCCCAAGCAGGCGAGCCTGGTCGACGCCGACTTCATCCTCGAGGTCTGGACGAACGGTGGGCACAGCGTCGCCACCGAAGAAGGACTTGTCTAGCCAGCGAGCTGCTTATGTCCAGTAGACAGCGAATTTGCTTGTTACATAACGGGAATCATCCGTCCCAGCCCCCGTTGCCGGACATCTGTCGCAGCTCGGGCGGCAGCCGCCTGCGCGGTATCAAGGCAGTCGGAGAGCACTCCTGTCTCCTAGCGTCTGTTGAACTAACTCTGCCGTTTGAGCCAACTCTTCCCGTTGAGCTGGCTCCGAATGAGCAGTCCGTCCGGCCAGTGGTCATCTGGCCGGACGGGCTGCTCTTGCGGGACGGTCGGATCAGTGGTTGGCCTGGAACCAGGGCTGCGCCCAGCCGCTGTAGGTCTCGCCCCAGGTGCTCTTGATGGTGGCGATGGTGGTCACGCCGAGAGTGCCCGAGCCGTGGATGTCGGTGGAGACGAAGTTGCCGCCGCCGATCGAGATCATCACGTGCCCGGCACCGGAAGAGCCGCCGGAGAAGAAGGCCAGGCCGCCGGCCGGGACGTTGCTGTCACCCGGGTACTTGTCCGCGGCTGGAATCGCCAGCCAGTGCGCGTGCGCGGTGGTCGAGCCACTGGCAGACCAGCCGTAGGCCAGCGCGACCACGTGGTCGCAGCGGCCGGCGTAGTCCGAGTGGTAGGTCGTGGTCTCGTGCGACTTTGCCCAGCTCACCGCGGCCGCGCAGCTGTTGGGGTTGCTGAAGCTGTTCTTGCAGGTCTTGGTGGTGGTGCCACCACAGAGCGGCGCGACCATGGTGTCCGAGCCGGTGTAGACGTAGGTGTCGCTGACGTAGCCGCCCTTGGCCGGGACGTGGTCCCAGATGTCGGTGGTGCCATAGGTGCCACTGACGGTGTCGCCGTAGGTCTGGCAGTCGATGGTGATCTTGGCGCCGTCGGCGACCGAGCCCACCACGGATCCGCTGGTGTGCGCGGTGGATCGGACGTTGAGGTTGATGCCAGAGGTGTTCACGGTGCCGGTGGCCGAGGCTGCCGCGGCCGGTGAGATGCCAGAGACACCGGCGAGCAGGATCGCGGCGGCCGGCACCGCGAGCGCTGCTCGCCGCAGGTTCCGGGCGAACAATCGTGAGGGGGACATGCCTCTCCTTTGAGGTGTATATCGTGAAGTGCTTGAGCGATCGGACCACTTCTACCAGTTTCAGGTTCAAATAGATATATATCGGCTGATTTCCGACTGACCTGGCCGCGTGGACCGGGCTGCGTGGACCCGGCCAGCACGCGGCTAACCTGGCAGTCGGCGACCAGCGACAGGAGCTAGCGGGGCATGGCTACAGACGACGGGCAGTACGGGCCGGCCGGCTTTCGGGTCTATACCCTGGATGCCGGAATCGCCCATGACGGACGGCACGATCTGGCCGTCGCGGTGTCGGACGGACCGTGCACGTCCAGCTCGATGTTCACCCGGTCGCGGTTCGCCGGCGCGAGCGTCGAGCTGAGCCGTCCGGTGACCGAGGCGCAGGGCGTGGTGGTTGCCTCCCGCAACGCGAACGTGGCGACCGGGCCAGCCGGTGCGGCGGACGCGGCCGAGCTGCGCGCGCTGGCCGGCCGGGCGGTCGGCGTCGCCCCGGAGCAGCTGCTGCTCGCCTCGACCGGCGTGATCGGCCGGCCCTATCCGATGGACGCGATCCGGGACCGGCTGCGCGGCGAGTGGCCGGCGACCGGTGACTGGTCGGACTTCGCGACCGCGATCATGACCACCGACACCACCTCGAAGCTGGTGCGCGCCCAGGTCGGCAACGCCAGCATCGTCGGAGTGGCCAAGGGCGTCGGGATGATCGAGCCGAACATGGCCACCCTGCTGACCTTCTTTTTCACCGATGCCGAGATCGGCTCGGGCGAGCTGGACGCGATCTTCCGCGAGGTGGTCGAGACCAGCTTCAACGCCTTGAGCATCGACACCGACACCTCAACCAGCGACACCGCGGCGGTGCTGGCCAACGGGCTGGCCGGGCCGGTCGAGTTGGCCGAGCTCGGCCGAGCCCTGCACGCGGTGGCACTCGAACTGGTCACCCTGATTGCCCGGGACGGCGAGGGTGCGAGCAAGCTGCTGAAGGTCCGGGTCGGCGGGGCGCGGGACCGCGCGCAGGCCAAACGGGTCGGCAAGTCGGTGGTGAACTCGCCCCTGGTGAAGACGATGGCGCACGGCGCCGATCCGAACTGGGGCCGGGTGGTGATGGCGGTCGGCAAGTGCGAGGACGACCTGGACATCCAGCAGGACCGGGTCAGCGTGGCGATCGGCGGGATGGCCATGTACCCGGAAATCCCGAGCGAGTCGCAGTTGGAGTCGCTGCGGGCCGAACTAGCCGGTGACACCGTGGAGATCTCGATCGAACTGGGCATCGGCCAGGAGGAATTCACCGTCTACGGCTGCGACCTGTCGGCCGGCTACGTGCACATCAACTCCAGCTACACCAGCTGAGAAGATGCGGCTGGTCTCGCTGTTACCGTCGGCAACCGAGATTGTCTATGCCCTGGGCCTGTCCGACCAGCTCGTCGGGGTCAGCTTCGAGTGCGATGAACCAGCTTCGGCCCGTCGCGACAAGGCGATCGTGGTCGGCGGCCTGGACACCGCTGGGCTGACGCCGGGTCAGATCGACGCGCAGGTCCGGGCTCGGGTTGCGGCCGGTCAGGATCTCTACACCCTGCACGCCGGCGCACTCGCCGGCCTCGCGCCGGATCTGATCATCAGCCAGGATCTGTGCCGGGTCTGCGCGCTGCCGTCCGGGCAGGTCGCCCAGGCGCTGGACCATCTGGGCTGCACGGCCGAGGTGCTCTCGTTGGATCCACATACCCTGCAGCAGGTACTCGATTCGATCCTGGCGGTGGGTGTCAGCGCCGGTGTTGCTGCCCGGGCCGAGCGATTGGTCGCCTCGTTGCGGGCCAGGCTGGCTGTGGTCGAGGCGGCGGTCACCGGCCGTCCGCGACCTCGGGTGGCGGTCATCGAATGGGTGGATCCGCCTTTTACCGCTGGACATTGGGTACCCGACCTGGTCTCGGCGGCCGGCGGCGAACCGGTCGCTGCTCATCCCGGCGACCGATCGGTGCAGACCAGTTGGGCGACGTTCCAGGACGCCCGACCGGACCTGGTGATCGTTGCGCCGTGCGGGTTTCACCTTGCCGGCGCACTGGATCAGGCCCGGACGATCGCCGACGAGTTACCCGACGTGCCGATCTGGGCGATCGATGCCGACGGCCTGGTGGTCCGGCCGGGACCTCGGCTGGTGGACGGAGTCGAGGCGATCGCGGCAATCCTGCACCCCGGCTCGGTAACCGAGCCGGGGCCAGGAGTCATCGCCCGCGTCCGGTAAAGGCAGCGGAGCGAGCTGGCTGGCCCCGGGCCTTCTAACAAGACCCGGGGCCAACGGCTCAGGTGCCGGCGCGGACCTGGGCCGGGGTCTTGCTCGGGGTCGCCGAGTTGCCGAATGCCCAGGCGTCGATGCTGCCCAGCGGCGGCGTGTACGACGAGGCTCCGGTGGTGCTGTACGTCCACGTGGTGGCACCGGTCAACGCGTGGTAGTACGCCCAGTAGGCGGTGGCCGGCGGGGTGTTGACGCAGGCCTGCTGAGTGGTCGAGGGCAGGCTGTTTATCCGGCAGATAAAGGCCAAACCGTAGTGCGTGGTGCCGGCCGGGGTGAACCCGGCGTTCTGCAGGGCGGTCACCCCGCTGGTCTGGGCACCAGCCGCGCAGCGGGTCTGCTGCACGCCGCCGAAGGCGGTGAAGTCCACCGTGACGGTCACCCCGGTGGTGCCCGAGCATGCCCCGGCGGTGCCGATCAGCGGTGACTTCGCGGCGAGCGTCAGTGCCTGGCGGTCGGCCAGCGGCTGCGAGATTGCCTTGTGTGACAGGGTATTCGTGCTTGCCGAGCAGGACGGCACCGGAACCGCGGACGAGAGCGTCGAACGGTTGACCGGCAGCGTCTTGCCGGCCGCCGCGGGCACTGCCTGGACGGTCGCGAGCACGTTCGGGTCGGCGCTGCCGGGGTAGAAGAACGCTCCCCGGTTGGCGACCGGAGCCGAGCAGCCGAGCTGGAAACTGGCCAGCGCGGCGTTCGGGCTGCCGGTGGCCGTCCGCCAATAGGCCGACTTCGGTGAGGCATTCTCGGCCAGAATCGTCTGGATGGAGAGGGCGGTCGAGTCCGGGTCCGAACTCTGACCAGCCGCGGCGAGGTAGCCGAAGCCGCCGTCCGCGGCCTGCACCGCCTTCAACGAAGTCAGCAGCTGCGCGCGCTGAGGGTGCTGGCCGTAGGCGGCCAGGCCCTGAGTGGCCAGGCTGGTGCTGTTGGTGTCCGGGCCGGCGAAGGTGGCCGGATCAGCCGGTGCGCACGGCACGCTCACCGAGGCGCGGTAGCTCTGCCACAACCCGTTCGAGCACTGCTGACCGCGCAACCAGGCGGTGGCCGCGGTGATCGCCGGACGTCCGGCCGAGTAGTGCACCGAAGCCAGCGCGGCCAAGGCCAAGCCCTGCCGGAACGCGCCGTCGAAACTCGGGTCGGCTGCGCCGAACAGGCCGGTGTCGGTTCCGGTGGTCCGCTCGGTAGCCAGCAGCCGGGTGACCAGATCATTCTGCGCGGCCCGGCCGCCGAAGTGGTACGGATCCTGGCCGGCGCTCACCGCGGCCATGATGTAGTAGGCCAGCGCACCGGGGCTGTCCGTCCCGTCCGAGCCCTGCAGGGCATCACCCAGCTCGGTCTTGAGATAGCCGATGGCCTGGGCCGAGGCTTGCCGCCCGACGCCGACGGCATGCAAGCCGATGACCGCATAGGCGGTATCGGTCGCATCCGGGACCCCGAAGCCGGTGAGGTAGCCACCGTTGGCGGTGATCTGACTGGCCAGCCACCCCGCGCCGTAACCGGCTACCTGCTGGTTGCTGGTGGTGGCCGGGGCGGTTGCCGGCCGGGAGCTGCTCGCGTGCGCGACGCTCGGCACCAGCACCGTGGCGCCCAGCGCCGCGGTGACCGCGATGACCTTGGATATCCTGCTTAAACTCGATCTGTGACGAAGGCTGGGTGCTGGCACGGCTTTCCCTCTCGGGTAGGGACCCGGCGGGAATCCCTGATCGTCCGGATCGGGTCCATGACCGGTGCCGGACAGCCAAGGCTCCGGCCCGCGGTCCTCGGCGGTCTGTTCGGAGCCCATTCCCGACAGGCAGTCCGGCTTGCCCGCGCGAAGCGGGCCTACGGTTGCGGGTCAGCGCCGGATTCGGACCGGCTTCCCCTGGCAGGGAATGTGCGTCTGCAACCTAACACGGGGCGGAGCCGGCGGCCGAGGAGTGTGTGCAAACCCTTGCGCACCCCCCGGCCGCCAGTGACATCAGCAGACGCCGTCCAGGTCGCAGATCAAACCGCTGACCTTCGGGGTGCCGAAGCCCGTCACGTAGTCCCAACCGGGCAGGGTTGCATACAAGCCATTGCTAGCGGGCAATCCGGTGGCCACATCGGTCGAGCTGACATCGAAGAAGTCCCGCGGGTAGGACGCGGAGTTCTTGCCCACCCGGTACAGCGAGTAGTTGGCGAAGCCATTGCCGCCGGAGGTGGTTGACGCGGACTGGATGCGGGTCCACATGCCGGCCCACAGTGGCGAGGACAGCGACGTCCCGCCGCCACCACCTTCGGTGTAGGTGCCGGATTCGACGATGTCGTAACCGTTGCCGATCACGTCACCGGACTGCGCGCTGACGTCGGCGACACCGCGGCAGGTCACGCTCGGATCGGTCACGCACGGTAGCGACAGGCCGGCCGTACCCTGCTGGTAGTCCGGCGCCGGGGTGAACAGCGTGGAACCACCACCGGAGAACGCCCAGCCGTACTCGCGGGATCGATGACCGTTGCCGTCGGTGTAGAGCACGGTCCCGCCGACCGCCGTGACGTAGGGCAGCGAGGCCGGCGAGTTGGTGATCGGGACGACCTGGTTCAGCACGCCGTTGCCGGCGCCGATGATGGGCAATGCCACGATCGGGCAGGACGATCCGGTGTCGCCGGTGGAGACGAAGAAGGTCTTGCCTTCCAGGGTTGCCTGCCGGGTGATCTCGGTCAGTGCGGCGTCGGAGTTGTTGCCCAGGCCGAGCGACACCGGCAGCGACGGGTTGGCCAGCGGCTGCCCGACCAGTGCGCTGACCACCGGGATGGTCTCGCACTCGCCGAAGCTTGCCGAGGCCTGCAGCGGGCCGGTCGGGTCATCGGTGAAGGTGGAGAAGAGCCGGCTCACGTCGGCATCGGACAGGTCCGAACCGAAGTACAGCGACAGCCCGCTGACATCGGGCGCCATGCCGGTGGAGGCCTGGGTGTCGATGTTCCATTCGGCGTGGCCGGAGTCATCGCTGAAGTCGGTGTCACCGGCCGGGTGGATCACCGACACCGGCACCTGCGGCAGCCCGAAGTGCGACTCGAACGCGCGCAGGTCCGAGATCACCCCGTCGGTGGCACCTTCGCCGATGATCGCGACCTGCTGGCCGGCGCCGGTGTGATTGGCAGGCTGGGCATAGACGCCCCAGAGATCGCTCGGCGTGGTGCCGCCGGTGCACAGGCCGAGCAGGCAGGTGCCTTGGGCGGGCTTGACGGCGGTGGTCGGCTTTGCCGGCAGTGCGTAGCGCTGCAGCGTGTTGAGGCCGCTGATGTTGGAGATTCCCAGTGCCGCCGGTGAGATCGGGGCCGAGGTGTTGGCGATAAAGCTGGTGCTGCCGGTGGAGTAGGAGTGGAAGCTGGTCTGCAACAGGGCGCCGATGTGCGCGGCGTCCCCGTGCACCGAGTACACGTCGCCGGCTACCGAGACCGAGTCCAGGGTCAGCCCGCCGCCGGTCAGGTAGCTGACCACGGCGCCGCGCTGGGCGGCCGGTACCCCGAACCGGCTGGCGAAGCCGGCCGGCGACAGGAAGTGGTGATAGCTCGGGCTGGCCGGGTCGTTCTGCGCCGCCAGCAGTGCCTTCTCGCCGTCGACGTCCGGACGGGTCACGGTCACCGCCAGTTCGAGCGGGGTGCCGGCCGGGGCCGGGCCGTGATCGGTGGCGTTCGCCAGACCGGGCAGGACGTTCTGGGTGATCGTGAACAGATCCGGAGTGCTGGCCTGGGCGGGGTTGAACGGCGTGCTGAGAGCCAGGCCGGTCACCCCCGCCACGAGCAATCCGAGAGCGATTCGTGCAGACATTGGCAGCCCTTTCGCCGAATATGGACGGTGCTGTGGGAGGTATAACGCTGCACTCCCGAAAACGCAGCGGGGCGTACCGGATTTTTTGCCTGGCAAGCAGCAATTCGTCGTTGTGTATGGACGAAGTTGGATAGTTACGTGGCGAGTTGTCGGCCAGCTGGAGGCATTGTTAGCCAGCGGTCAAAACGCACAACTTGGCGGCTGTCGACGGCCGTTGTGCGATGATTGTCAGACAATCATCCCAACGGCGGGATCCGTGGCGTGGCGTCACGGTTTTGATTCGCGCCGGGATCGGCGCGGATTCGTCCGGGACAGGTCGGTGTGTCATCACGCGGCGTGTGCTCATTGTCGGTGGTTGCCCCGAGAACCGCGAACCCGTCCAGCGATATGACTGCGAGGTCGGCCATCCGCAGCGGGCAGCGCGGCTGGCGCCACCCGGCATTGATTTCTCCCCCATCAACTGAGCACGTCACCACCAGCCAACCGGCACCCAACCTGTGCCATTCGACAGACCAACGAGGGAGAGCAATGACCGTGCCAGCACGCATCCACCGCGAACTATTCGCCGACACTCGCGCCATGCTGCGCGAGATCGGCGTACCCGATGCCGACCTGTGGCAATTGCCGTCCTCGGACCGGCGATTCGACGACGGCGGTCACTACCGGGTCGAGATTCCCACCGTGAACACGATCGCCGCCGCCGAGGCGGTGCTCGACGAGGCGGACCGGCTCGGTGTCCGGGTCAACCGGCTGACCGAAACGCTCGGGCTGTTCCGGCACACCCGGCACGAGATCGAAGCGATGGTCAGGCTGTGCGCCGACTACGGCTGCGAGCTGGTCATGTCGCCCGGCCCGCGCGCCAGCTACGACACCAGCGCCTCGGCGCAGTCGCCGCAGGGCAGCCGGCTGGGCTATCGCCTGCGCGGCCAGGAACAACTCGTCCGGGCCGTCGAGGACGTCCGGCGTGCCTGCGATCTGGGAGTGCGCGGGATCGTCGTCTACGACGAGGGAATGCTGTGGGTGCTGGCCCAGCTCCGTGAGCGTGGCGCGCTGCCGGCCGAGTTACACCTGAAGGTCTCGGCACATTGCGGCCACGGCAATGCCGCGTCGGCAGCGGTGCTGCAAAGGCTCGGCGCCAGCAGCATCAACCCGGTCCGGGACCTGCAACTGCCGATGCTGGCCGCGCTGCGGTCCGCGGTCGACGTTCCGCTGGACTGCCACACCGACAACCCGGTGTCCTCCGGTGGCTTCATCCGCTACTACGAGGCACCGGAGTTCGTCCGGTTGCTGGCGCCGGTCTACCTCAAGACCGGGAACTCGGTGATCGATTCGCACGGCCTGCGGACCACGGCCGAGGACGGCCGGCTGATGGCGCAGCAGGCGGCGATCGTGCAAGAGATCCTGCAGGAACACTTTCCCGAGGCCCAGCAGTCCAACTCGGGTAGCCATCGGTTGATCGGCTTGGACTGCTTGGACGTCCTCACCGCGGAACCGGTGAGCTGAGCATGTGCCGGATCTTCGGAAACTTTGGTGGGCCGGCCTTCGGCCCGGACGAGATCGAGCGGCTGCGCAGCGCTCAGCTGGCCGGTGGCCCGGACGAGCAGTCGCAGGTGACCGGCCCGAACTGGTGCCTGGGCGGTAACCGGCTGGCCATCCAGGGCCTGGACGGCGGTGCCCAGCCGTACCGGCTCGGTGAGGTTCATGCCGTGTTCAACGGCGAGATCTACAACCACGACGAGCTGCGTGCCGACCTGCGAGCACGCGGTTACCGGTTCTCCGACCACTGCGACGGGACGCTGATCCCCGCCCTGTACCTCGAACACGGTGACCGGTTCGTCGAGCTGCTGGACGGCATGTTCGCGATCGCACTGGTGGATCAACGTGATCGTGACCGGCCGAGGTTGCTGCTGGCCAACGACCCGGCCGGCATCAAGTCGCTGTACTACTGGTCGGGCAACGGTGATCTGGTCTTCTCCTCCGAGCTGCCGGCGATGCTGGCCTTGCCTCGGGTGCCGGTGACGGTGCTGCCCGCGAAGGTGGATCTGTACCTGTCGATGCTGACCGTGCTCGGTGCGGAGACCATCTTTGCCGGCGTTCGCCAGCTGATCCCGTCCAGCATCGTGACCGTCGAGTCGGGCCGCGCGCCCCGGGTCGCGGAGTACCGGACGGCGATCACCGCGCCGGAACCGGTTGCCGAACTGGGCAAGGCCGGCGAGCAGTTCCGCGAGCTGCTCGACGCCGAGGTGCAGGCGATGCTGCGGGCCGACGTCGAGGTTGCCCTGATCACCAGCGGGGGCCTGGATTCCAGCCTGCTCACCGCGATGGCGACCCGGCACCGTCCCGGCGTGCACGCGTTCAACATTGCCTACAAGGGCAATTGGCCCTCCGATGAGCGGGCCTTTGCCCGGCAGGTGGCCGACGAGTGCGGTGCGACATATCACCAGGTCGAGTCGGATCCGGCCGAGTTCGCCGGGCTGCTGCCCGAGATGGTGGCCCAGCTCGGCCAGCCGAACGCGGCCCCGCACTGCCTGAGCACCTACCTGCTGTTCCGGGCGGTGCGCGACGCCGGCTTCAAGGTTGCGGTGGCCGGCGAGGGCGCCGATGAGATGTTCGGTGGCTACGAGCGATTCGCCCGGGCGATGCAGGGTGGTTCCGGTTGGCTGGATCGCTATCTGGACGCGATGAGTCCGACGCCACGCAGCATCCGGGAGCGGATCTACAGCGACGGCTACCGCTCGTTGCTTGCCGAGGTCGGTGCGCCGAGTGCGGAGGTCCGTTCGATCATGGCGGGCTTCGGCGACCCACCCGGGCTGGAAGACCTGCTGCGCTATGACCAGCTCGAACGCTTCCCGTACTACATCCTGCGTCGGACGGACCATCTCAGCATGGCCAGTTCGGTGGAGGTTCGAGTGCCGTTCTGCCAGCCGAAGGTGGTCGACTTCGCGCGGGCAGCCGGCCAGCAGCTCAAGATCTCCGACGGCAAGGTCAAGCGCACGGTGTACGCCGCTGCCGAGGGCCTGGTGCCGCGGTCGGTGCTGGATCGAAAGAAGCAGCCGTTCACGCTGCCGGTCGGCGCGATGTTGCGCACTGGCGAGCCGCTGTTCGACTTTACCCGTGAACAACTGAGCTATTCGGAGTCGCTGTACGACTACCTCGACCGGCCGAGCGTGCTGGGCTTGTTGGCCGAGCAGGCCGAGCAACCCAGCGATGCGGTAGCTAAGTCCCTGTGGGCGATCCTGATCCTCGATCTCTGGCTGGCGGGTGTAGCCAGCCTGCAACGGGCGGCCTAGGGGCGCCATGTTCGGCTGAATACCCTTGTTGGAAAACTACGAGCTGGAAAGAAGCAGGCTATGAGTGAGCCTCCGTTGGTGGTGCCGACCGAGTTCATCCCGTCCGCCGCGGTCGAACGGATCCGTCGGGCATCGGCGCGCCCGACCGGCGGCCTGTTGCCGTCCTCGGTGGTGTCACTGGCGATGGGCGAGCCCGATTTCGACACACCGCCCGAGGTGGTGCAGGCGGCGATCGAGGCGCTGAACTCAGGCTGGACGAGGTACGGCGACCTGAACGGCGATCCGGAGCTGCGGGCACTCATTGCCGATCAGGTTTCGGCCGTCGCGGCCAGCCCATTCGCCGCCGATCAGGTGCTGGTCACACACGGTGGTTCGGCCGGCCTGGCCGCGAGCATCCTGGCAGTGGTCAGCCCCGGTGACCGGGTGGTGCTGCCCGACCCGACGTACTCGATGTATGCCGACCAGGTCGAGCTGGCCGGTGGCACGGTCGTCCCGGTGCCGATCCTGCCAGACGGCCACCTCGACTTCGAGGCGCTGGCCCCGGCGCTGCGCGGTGCGCGGCTGTTCGCCTTCTGCAACCCGGGCAACCCGACCGGCGCGGTGTTCGACGCCGCCGAGCTGCGCCGGCTGGGCGAGCTGATCGAGGGCACCGAGACGCTGGTGCTGGCGGATGAGGCCTATGCCGATTTCGTCTATGACGGCAAGCCATTCTGCTCCGCGCTCAGCATCCCGGCGCTCGCGGAGAACCTGATCTACTGCCAGACGCTGTCCAAGACCTACGCGATGACCGGCTGGCGGATCGGCTACCTGGTGGCCCCGCGGCCGGTGGTCGCCGCGATCGGCTGCGTGCACCGCAGCCTGAATGCCTCGATCAACGCGGCAACTCAGCGGGCCGCGCTGACCGCGCTGCGGCTGGGCCCGGAGCTGTCGCGCCCGATGCTGGCCGAGTACCAGCGCCGACGAGATTTCAGTTACCAGCGCCTGCGGCAGATTCCGGGACTGTCGCTGGCCGCACCCGAGGGTGCCTTCTATGCCTTCGCCCGCTACAACGTCGAGCTGCCCTCGATCGAGGTGGTGCGGCGATTGATCGAGCATGGCGTCGCGGTCCGGGCCGGCCGGGAGTTCGGTCGCAACGGCGAGCGGCACCTGCGGATCTCCTTCGCGGCCAGCCTGGCCGCTCTGGACGAGGGATTGTCCCGACTGGAGAAGGGGCTGGCCTCGCTCGGCTGAGCTGCCAAAGCCAGGGCCAAGGTTGGCGAGTCCGCTCGGGCGAGGATGATGACGAGATGGCTTATTCGATCCCGCTGAACCCCGACGAGCTGCTGACCACCACCCGCGCGGTGCGCAAGCGGCTCGACCTCACCAGGCCGGTGCCGGCCGAGCTGATCGCCGACTGCATCGAGGTGGCGCTGCAGGCCCCGTCCGGCTCGAACCGGCAGACCTGGCACTGGCTGGTGGTCACCGACGCCGAGCAGCGCCGGGCGATCGGCGAGGTGTATGGGCGGGCCACCGCGGAATACCTGCAATCCGGCGGGGCGGTGGGCAAGCTGTTCTCCGACGACCCGCAGCGAGCGCCGGTCCAGCGTCGGATCGGCGATAGCGTGGCCTATCTCGGCGAGCACCTGGGCGAGGTACCGGTGCTGGTCATCCCCTGCCTGCAGACCGCCGATGCCGTTCTGCCGGCAGGCAATCAGGCAGGCATGTGGGGTTCGCTGCTGCCAGCCGCCTGGAGTTTCATGCTCGCGGCGCGGGCTCGCGGACTCGGTACCGCGTGGACCAGCCTGCACCTGGTCTACGAGGCCGAGGTCGCCGCGATCCTGCAGCTGCCGGCCGGCGTGCACCAGGGTGTGCTGATCCCAACCGCGTACTACACCGGAACCGGCTTCTCGCCGGCTCCGCGGCAGTCCCTGGACGCGGTGCTGCACACCGATCGCTGGTAGTGCACCTCAACGGCGCCGCACGTCAACGGCGGCGCACCTCAACGGCGGCGCACCTCAACGGCGGCGCACCTCAACGGCGGCGCACCTCAACGGCGGGCGACCGGCGGCCGGGCGATACCAGTGTCGGTGAGGATCGTGCCGGCCTGTTTCACCCGTCGCAGCAAGGGTGAAATCTCGATCTGGCGGACGGCCGGTAGCGCGCCGACCTGGGTGGTGACGTACCGGTAGAGGTCTGCGGAGTTCCGGCAGATCACCGCGGTGACCAGGCTGGCGCCACCGGTGATCGCGGCGCAGTATGCGACTTGGGAATGCCGGCTCAGCGCGTTGCCGACTGCCTCGAGGTCACCCGGCGCGACGGTCAGCCAGAGGTAGCTCATCGAGCCGAAGCCGAGCCGCTCGACGTCGAGGTCCACGTCGAAATAGAGTGCCCTACTACTGGTGAGCTGATCGATCCGTCGGCTGACTCGGGCCGGTGACCAACCCGTGTGCCCTGCCAGGGTTTTCAGGCTGGCCCGACCGTCTCGGGCCAGCGCTGCCAGCAGCGCGGCATCCCGCTCGTCGATCGGCGGACCGCTACTCACGGCCGGCTCGTTCGAGCTCAGTTGCCCGACCTGCTCGGCGGAGAGGTTGTCGCCGTAGCCGGTCCACTCCGACCCGATTTCGAAGTGATGCAGGATCGAGTGGGCGTGCAGGCTCTGCACCTCGGCCGTGCGGGGCAGTCGCTGCAGCAGCAGATCCTGGCCCTGGCCGTCGCGCCGGGTCAGGGTCGTGCAGATGACCTCGGCACCGCCCGCTGACAGGCTGACCCAGCTCACGTCGACCCGTCGGGCCAGCGCCTCGGCGAGCGCGGACGCGGCGTCCGGTCGGCACTGGATGCGTAGGATCCACCTTTCGAAACCACTGGATTCCGTCGCCGGCAGACCGAGGACCCGGAGCAGTCCGGTGGACTCCATCCGCCGATACCGGCGGGCCGCCGTCTGCTCAGAGACGCCGAGCACCTGGCCGATCAGGGCAAACGGCGCCCGGCACTGGGTCTGGACGGCATGGATGATCTGGTGATCTAGAGCATCGATCATGCCGGAAATCAACGTGGTGGAGGAGGGCACAGGCGGAATTCTACGTTAGCGGCACCCCGGCTGGAATCAGCTTGGGCAGTGCCCGATGCTGTTACCAACCACACTGCTCGATCGAAAGGTTCTACCCATGCGTCGCTGGTTGCCGCTCGTCGCGATCTGCCTCGGCACCTTCATGTTGCTGCTGGATGTCACCATCGTCAACGTCGCCCTGCCGGCGATCACCGTGGACCTGAACACCACCTTCTCGTCCCTGCAGTGGGTGATCGACATCTACGCGCTGGTGTTGGCCGCGCTGCTGCTCGGCGCTGGCTCGCTGTCGGATCTGGTCGGCCGGCGGACGGTGTATCTGGCCGGCCTGGTCGTCTTCGCGGCGGCCTCGCTGGCCAGCGGCCTGGCTCCGAACCCGACCGTGCTGATCCTGGCCCGGGCTGTGCAGGGAGTGGGCGCGGCGGCAATGTTCGCCACCACGGTCGCGTTGCTCAACACCGCGTACAGCGGCCGCGAACGCGGAATCGCCTACGGCATCTGGGGAGCGGTCAGCGGAGCGGCGGCGGCCACCGGCCCGATCGTCGGCGGCCTGCTCACCCAGCACCTGTCCTGGCGGTGGATCTTCCTGGTCAACCTGCCGGTCTCGGTGGTCGCGATCGTGCTGTCGCTGCTGGTGCTCGACAAGGCTGGCGGCGAGCACCGGGCGCGCTTCGACCCGTTGGGCATGCTGAGCTTCACCGGCTTCGCAGCACTACTAACCTATGCCTTCGTCCGGGCCGGCAGCGACGGCTGGCTGGCGGGTTCCACGCTGAGCCTGATCGTGATCGGCCTGCTCATGCTGGTCGCCTTCGTGGTGGTGGAGCGGCGCCGGACCGATCCGATGCTCGACCTGTCGCTGTTCACCGATCGACGTTTCGCAGGCGTCATGCTGGTCGCGCTGACCGTGTCCATGACCGCGTTCGGCTATCTGGCGTACTCCTCGATCTGGCTGCAGTCGGTTCTCCAGCTCTCACCGGTGCAGGCCGGGCTGGTATTCCTGCCGCTGAGCCTTGCCGCGTTCGTGGTGTCGGCCATTATCGGCCGCAAGCTGCACGGCACCGACCCGCGCTGGATCATCGGCATCGGCATGCTGCTGGTTGGAATAGGCAGCCTGGCACAGGCAATTCTCGGGTCAGGTTCACGCTGGCCAGCGCTGCTGGCCGGATTGCTGGTGGTCGGCGTCGGCGTCGGGCTGGTGACCCCGACGATGACCTCGGCGGTGATGGCGGCGGTACCGGCTCGGCGCGGTGGGATGGCGGCCGGTGCGATGAACACCGCCCGTCAGCTCGGTTTTGCCTTCGGTATCGCGGTATTGGGGACCATCCTGCAGTCCCGGGTGGCTCACGTGCTCGACTCGCACCAGCCCGGTTCCGGACGGCTGGCGGCCGCGGTCAGCGGTGGGCAGACGCGGTCGATACTGCACTCGGCACCCGCCGCACAGCGCGGCGGACTCGAGACCGCCATCCACGCGGCCTTTGCCTCCGGCCTCAACACCATCTTCGCGGTGGCCGGGATCATCGCGGTCGCGGTGGGGCTGAGCGCGCTGGTGCTGTTGCGTCCGGTCTCCGTGCCCAAGGACTCGCCGGTGCCGGTGGCGTAAGCGCTCAGGACTGGGTGAAGCTGACGATGCCGAGGCACATCTCATCCGAGGATCCCTCGCCCCAGACGACGTAACGCGGCGGCAGCTTGGCCAGGGCCGGCAGCTTCTCTCGCAGCGTCGCGTCATGGGTGCAGGTGACGCGAAGCTGGTCGCCCGGCCGGACGGTCACCGGATTGGCCAGCACGGTGGCGCGCTGATCATCGAAGTCCCAGACCTTGATGTCCAGCAGCCGCTGGCTGGTGCCGTCGCTGCGTTCGAGATCTATCCGTATCGATTTGCCCAACAGGTGCATGTGACCGGCCACCGCTCTGATCTGGATGGTATCGGTCACCGGCCGGGCGCAGGTTTGGGTGGGACCGGCCTTGGGCTGGCTGAGCGATCCGTCGCAGAGCAGTTGCAGGCCGGCCACGGCTCGGCCTGCCTGGGTACCGAACCGCCGCACCACGTCGAAGATGGACGCGGTGCGGTTGCAGAGTGGCCCGGTTTCGTTCGTGGGGCACGGCAATTCCACCGGGGCGGGCAGCAGCAAGGTTTGCAACGGTTGCAGCTGCGCGCCGGCTGGAGCGACCCGAAGCTTGACGGCGGTGCTGTCCACCCCCGCTCCGTTGAGCAGGTTGTAGTGCATCTGCAGGATCAGCCGGCTGCCGGCCTTCAAGTCCTGTCCGGTGCCGTCGGCGAATCGCTGCTCGCCGCCGGAGGTGGCCCAGGCCGCGACCCACGGTGCGGAGTTGAGACCGCCGAGCGCATCGGAGTTGCCGGGCAACCCTGGGCCGCCGAAACACGACCAGCCCAGTCGCGGATCGCTGGCATCCTTGGCCTCGGCGGCGGCAACCTGAGCCGGATCGACCCGGTACAGGATGGCGTGGTGCACCAGGTTCGGGTTTCCCGGTTCGAGCACCGCACCGGACAAGAAGGCATCCGAGCTGAGCTTCGGATCCAGCAGGATGCACCGATAGTCGTCGGTGCCGCCGGCCTCGGCCTGTGGACGGTACGTCCCGCCGGGCATCGGCAGGTCGATCCAGCGCTCACCCGGTCGCAGCGCGGCGACGGCCACCGACCCCGGACTGGTGCCGCCGTGCAGGTGGCCGGCTTCAGCGGCCGCCGTGGCGCTGGCGGGAGCCGCGGCCGGCTGGACGGTTACTGCAGGCGTCGAGGTGCAGCCGGCGACCAGCGCGCCGATCCCGATCAGCGCAGCCGCCACCGCGATCAACTCGCGCCTCACCCGCTGCCCCGACATGGTTACATCATGACGGTTCGGCGAGCGGAAAGCATGGTCCGCATTCCACAGTTCAGGCCCGCTCGATCGAAGCCAGGATCGAACTGACCTTCTGCACCAGGCGCAGTGTCGCCGGGATTCGCTTGAACCCGAAGTGCTGGTAGAACGCAGCCGCCTGGTCGTGCAGGGCGTCCACCACGAGAAAACGTGCTCCGACGTTGGCTGCCGCGACCGCTGCGCGTTCCATCGCGTCGCCGAGCAACCCGGCGCCGTTGCCGCTGCCCTGGTGGCTCTTGTCCAGGGCGAGCCGGGCCAGCAGGATGGCCGGGATGGTGTCCGGGCTGCCGCGTCCGATCGACTTGGGCAGCGCGTCCCGGATGAGCTGATGGGCCATCAGCGAGTAGTAGCCGATGACCCTTGTCGAGTCGTACTCGGTCCAGACGAACGTTCGGGTGATCCTGCGTTCGTCCGAACCGGCCGCGTGACTTCTCAGCCACGAGTCGAGTTCCGGCTCACCGGAGTCGAAGGTGTCGACCGTGCGCCGATCCAGTTGCAACGGGGCGGATGGCAGCACCGGTCAGTACTTGGTAGCTCGGGCCCGGGAACGCTGTACCGCGCGAGTGACGGCGTCGTTCACGGTGGCAGGTTCGTCGAGTTCGGCGATCAGCGCGTCGAAGAAATCTGCCGGTACGACGGTGTGCTGGCGGATCACCTCATCGGCGCGCTCCTGAGCTGCCGTCAGAACGAACGAGCTGATCGAGGTCTCACCGAAAGTGGCAGCCTGCTCGATCCGGGACTTCACGTCCGGGTCCACTCGAAGCTCGATGCGTGCGGTTGCGCTCATAGCCCACCTTCCTCTTACCTGTACGTACGACTGTACGCCATAGGTGCCAACGGTCCAACGTCCGGGCATCGCTCAGCTCGCCGAGCGCGAGACACCATATCGACTATTCCTCGCATAAGCCAGTAACATTTTTAACCACTACCAAAAGTCTTTAAGGGTCTTTACAGACATCGTCCGATCGGTGTTTGATAGGCCAGCACGAGCGAAACTGGAACGCTAAGCCACCCATCATCACGCCTTTCCGGGCCTAGCGGCCGCATGCGCAGATGCACCCCTCACCCGCTTTTCCTGCGGGCTACTGCAGTCACTTCGACGAGGAGGTGAAGAAAATGAAGAAGATCACCATCCGCAAGGCGGGATCTGTGCGCCTCACCAGCCAGGCAGCCGTGCTCTACGGCGACCCGACCGGCACCTGGTGCCCGTAGTAGTTGCTCTACCCCTGTTCTGAATCGTCCGGCGGTGGCTTCGTTCTGATGCGAGACCACCGC
>JALYVK010000009.1:0-40552 GCA_030853265.1 Actinomycetota bacterium | reverse complement strand
GGACGCTCGACGCTGCCGACCGGGACCGACATGACTCAACAATCCACCGCGCAGGAGCCGGCCGAACTGGCCGATGCCGGCGACCGCATTCCCGAGCCACTTTCCTTTCATACATTGAGCTATCTCGAGGATGGCGGCGAGGTAACCGTCGGGCGGCTGGACGAAGGCTCGTTCTTCGTGCTGCCAGCAGAAGGTGCCGAACTGCTGCGCCAGCTCGAATCGGGGATGCCCTGCGCGCAGGCTGCTGAGTGGTTCCTGCAGACCTACGGCGAGCCGGTCGACGTCGCCGATTTCGTGCAGGATCTGGACGAGCTCGGGTTCCTGCGGCACGACGGTGAGGCGCGCGGTGCGGTGGGACGGGTCCGCTGGCAGGCCCTGGGCAAGGCGATCTTCTCCCCGGCCGGCGCGGTCGTCTACGGATTGCTGATAGCGGCGTGGATAACGGCCATGGTGCGGGCACCGGTACTCATCCCGCACAACCAGAATCTGTTCTTCACGCACTACCTCACGGTGCTGATCCTCTCGCTGTTTCTCGGACAGCTTCCCCTTATCCTGCTGCATGAAAGTGCCCATGCGCTGGCCGGCCGCCGGCTCGGGCTGCCCTCGAAGCTGTCGATCGGCCGGCGGCTGTACTTCGTCGTCTTCCAGACGACCATGGACGGCCTGGTCGCGATGCCTCGCCGCAAGAGGTACCTGCCGATCCTGGCAGGGATGCTGACCGACATTGCTGCTCTCGCCGCCCTCACGCTCTTCGCCGAAGCCTGCCGGCGCAGCGACGGCAGTTTTCCGGCCCCGGCCGCCTTCGCGCTGACCCTTGCCTACGTGACAATGATCAGGCTCGCCTGGCAATGCTGGTTCTTCCTGGAAACCGACATCTACTACCTGATCGTCACGGTCCTCGGCTGTGTCGACCTGCACAACACCTCCAAGCAACTGTTGCGTAACTGGTTCGACCGCCGGCTCGGTCGGCCACGCAGCTATGACCCTTCGGCCTGGCACCCGCGCGACCGAGGCCCGGCACGGTGGTATTCGGCGCTGATCGCGGTGGGTTACGCGGTCCTGCTGATCACCCTCGGCGCCGGCTTTCTGCCTGCTATGTATCGCATCCTGCGCACCGAGTTCGATCATCTGACCGGCCATCGCTCCGATGGTGCCGTCGGACTTGCCGACGGTGTGGTGTTCCTGTGCTTGGCCGGCGGCCAACTGCTGTTCGCCGGCTGGCTGCTGTTGCGCGAACGCCGGTCGGCTGCCGGTCGCCGCCAGCAGCCGGCCGTCCCGGTCCTCTAGGTAACGAAGGAACTGCCATGAATAACAGCGAGTTCGAGCCCGCTCCCGGCCGGCATGTTTGGCTGACCGGCGAACTCAGGCGCGATCGACTGGCCGCCCAAGGCCGGCTGCAGTTGCCGCCGGCGCTGCTGCCGGTCATCGCGGCGCACCGGCACCTGCGAGGCCCCTACACCGCGGCCGGTGCCCTGCTGGGCGCCCTGGTGCCCGAAGCCATGTCGCGCCGGCCGGATCTGGTGTCCCGCCACGAGATCGAGATCCTGACCGCGGCGCCCGGACTCAGCACGATAGTCCCGGCGACCCTGCAGACCCTGACCTCGCTGGCGGTTCCGGACGAGCGGACGCGTTTCTACTCCGGCCTGCGCACCCTTCGGCTGGCACACGGTCTTGCCGAGTTCATCCAGGAATACCTTGGTGAAAGTGGCCTGGGTGGCCGGTCGGCCAGCTTCGATGATCTGGACCGCGCCGACCGGACCGACCAAGAATTTCTGGCCGTACTGCTCCGCCGGATCGATCCGCAGCTGCTCACGATCGTGGTGGGTTGCTCGGCCGAGCTGGCCGCGGTGGAGCAACCGACCGGTCCCACCATCCGGCCGACGGCCGGCGGGTTGGGCGCCGCCCTGGTTAGGTACTGCCAGCGAATCGACTCGACTCCGGCGACCAGCACCGTCGCGGGTAGTGACGCCGAACTGGCCCGGACGTACGTGTTCAGCGACGGCACCGAGGATGATCCAGTCGTCGTTGCCGGCTACCACAGTCTCGGCGACCCCGAGCGGCGGCTGCTACACGACGAGCGGGCCACCGAACTCGACGAGCTCGCTGATCCGGCGACGGCCCGGGGAGCCATCCCGTTTCATCGCCTGCTCGGCAGCCAGCCGCTGGTCGAGGGCGCCCGCGCGGTCAATCATGCTCTCAATGACTGCATGAAACTGGGTTTCTACGACGCCACCATCGAGCTCTGCGAACGCGGCCGGGCGATCGTGGACTGGAAGGACAACCCGAAGTTACGGTGGTTGTTCACCACCAAGCTACCGACGTCGCTGTCGGCGATCGGTCGCGGCGATGAGGCGATGGCAATCTGCAACGAGGCCAGGGCCTGGACGCAGGATCCGCTGATTCACCGGCAACTGGCCTACGCGACCTCGATGCTCTACATCCGGCACCTGGATCCGGAGCAGCGTGACACCGAGCGTGCCCTGGGCTGGATCAACGAGGCCGTCGTCATCTCCTCGCTGTTGGATGACCCCAAGGAGCGCGAGTTCGGCATTGTCTTCAACCAGAACGGCCGGGCGCTGATCGAGGTTCGCCGGGGTGACGCCGAGGCCGCGCTCGATATCGTCACGGCCGGCATTGCCCGACTGGATGCCTTCCTCAAGCCGGATGAGCACCTGTTGCATCGCTCGGTGCTGACCTACAACCGCGCCCAGGTGCTGGTCGGGATGGAACGCTTCGACGAGGCATTGGCCGACTATCACGCGGTGATGGAACTCGATCCCAACTATCCCGAGTACCACTTCGACGTGGCCAACCTGCTGCACCGGCTGGGCCGGGACGACGAAGCATTGGCCGAGTATGAAACGGCAATGCGGCTCGGGCCACCGTTTCCCGAGCTCTACTACAACCGGGCTGATCTGCTGGCCGGGATGGGCGATTTCGATGCGGCTCTCGAAGGATTCAGCTATGTCCTCGAGCTCGATCCGGACTACCTCGATGCCTACCTGAACCGAGCCGGCCTGCTGGCTGACCTCGGCGAGTTGGCGGCGGCGGCCCGCGATGTCGAGGCCGGGCTGGCGTTGGACGACGGCAACGCCCACCTGCTGTCGCTACGCGGCCGGTTGCAGCTGGAAGCGGGCCAACTCGATGCGGCCAGAACGTCCCTCGACACGGCCATCGTGGCCGATCCGGCACTGTCGGGTGCGTGGGCGCTGCGTGGTGCGGTGGAATTCGAAAGCGGTGACCTGAACGGTGCGCTGCGCAACCTGAGCACCGCGGTGGAGCTGAGCCCGGACCCGGCCGTCCTGTTCAACCGCGGCAGCGTCCTGCAGGCTCTCGGCCGCTGGGACGAGGCCGCTGAGGACTTCGACCGGGTGCTACTGCTCGACCCGGACGAGGCCGATGCCTTGCTGCAACGGGCAACCTGCCACGCCCAGCTGGGCAACGCGGTAAGCGCCTGAGGTGGCTTGCAACCCAAGAGAGTGGAAGAATTTCGCTGCCAGGCAACGAAAATCTTCCACTCTCTGGTGAATGATGCCCTCGGTTTAGTCGTGGTTGGTGGCGAGCGCCTGAAACTGCGCCCAGTCGCCGTTGAACTGGTCCTGGCCGCCAGGGAAGGTGCCCGAGCTGGCGCTCTGCCAGAGGGTCCAGGTCGCCGTGCCGGCCGGGATCGAGGTCGGCGGCGACGAGGTATAGCTGTCCAGCCAGAACGGATTGGTCGCGGCGAAGGCGCTGGAGTTGCCGGTGCAGGCGCTCCACCAAGCGAAGCTGGTGCTGATCATCGGGTACTTGTTGGTCTTGAGGTGGATCTCGTCGGAGAATGCCTTGATCCAACTGACCATCGCGGACGTGGATAGCCCGTAGCACTGGGCGCCACTGGGATTGTTCTGCAGCGACAGCGCCGGCGGCAGCGTCCGGCCGTCGCCGGACCACCCACCGCCGTGGGCGACGAAGTAGTCGGCCTGGGCGGTCCCGGTGGAGCTGTCCGGATGGGCGAAGTGGTAGCTGCCCCGGATCATGCCGATGTTGTAGGAGCCATTGTATTGCTGGGCAAACGACGGGTTGGTGTAGGTGGTTCCCTCGGTGGCCTTGACGTAGGCGAACCGCGCGCCGTTGTTGTAGGCGCCCTGCCAGTCGACGCTGCCCTGCGCGCTGGAGACGTCGAGCCCCTGGGCGAGCAGGCCGCGGTTCTGCTTGGCGGTCAGGATCCGCGTCGCCGAGGCATCGACCTTGGCTTTGAAGGTCGAATCCGAATTGGCTTTGGCCAGAACGGCGTTGTACATCGCCGGCAAGATGGACGGGTCGTCCGTCAGTGCCATGTCACCGCCGGCATTGATGAAGTTGACGGCCCGGTCACCGGGAGTCCAGGACGCGACCTGCGTGGCACCGAGGCTGTCGCTGATGATTACCCCGGTGAAACCGAGGTCTCCGCGCACCATGCCGGTCACGATGGTCGGCGAGAAGGCAGCCGGGTTGGCCGGATCGATCTGGGAGTAGTACGCGGTCGACATCATCAGGAACGGCACGCCCTGGTTGACCGCGTCCTGGTACGGCTGGATGTAGGCGTCATGCCGGGTGGTTTGAGTGTCGGTGACCCCGCTGCTGGTATCGGTGTTCGCGGTGACCCGGCCCAGGCCCGGAAAGTGCTTGACGGTCGCGTCGATACCGGCATCCGCCATGCCCTGGGCAAAGGAGTTGCCCTCCGTCGAGACCGTGCTGGGGTCGTAGCCATACTCCCGGTCGTAGTAGCCGATTGGCTTGTTCTGCTTGGCAAAGGCCGCGCTCGGTACGGTGTCCAGCACCGGTGCCAGGTCGACGTTGACGCCCGCCGCCTTCAGTTGACCGCCCCAGGTCTTGGCATCGGCGCGCAGGGTGGTGGGAGCGTAGCTGCCCTGGGTCAGGCCACTCGGGATGGTGGAGAATCCACTGCCGGACAGGACCTGAACCTGGCCGCCCTCCTGATCGGTGGAGATGAACAGCGGTACCCCGGCGGTGGCCGCCGCATTGGCCTTGGACTGCAATGAGGCGCTGACAGCTGCTGTTGCGGCTACCCCGGCCGAACTGCGTCCGGTCAGGATGACGTTGCCGACGTGGTAGGTCTGGATGTCGGTGACGATCTGGCTGCTGACGCTGGCTGCCGGCGTTCCGACCATGAACAGCTGCCCGACTCGCTGAGCCTCGGTCATGCCGTTGAACGCGGCACTCGCGGCGTTCGGATTCACCGTGGCGGGCGCGTTGATCGGGGCTACCCTGGCTGCCGCCGCGGGATCCGCCGCGAGCATGCAGGTCGCTAGCAGCCCGATGCCGAGTACGGCAGCCAGCACCGGCCGGGTGCCGATCGAATCTCGGGCAGCGGGGAACTTCGGCATCGCTTCTCCTTCGGACTTCCGGCTGCGAGAAAGCGCCGTTTCCGGAGGGCTCCAGTCCGATCGCGTAGCCGCAGGTACTGCCCAATATGGACAGAAAGTACGGATTGGTCAAGACCTGTCACCCGTCGCCGCCTTGCACCCGCCGGCATGGCTGCCGAGCGAGAAGGTCGCTGACGAGCTGCCGGGCCAGCCCATCTCCACGACTGAAGCCTCCGATACGCACCGCGACGGGACTCTCCCAATGCGGTGGTGCAGACTCACGCCCATGCCTGACCCACAGCACGTGGCACGCGACATCCTCGAAAGGCTGCAGAACGCGTTCGCCAGCAAAGACCCGGTAGCGGTAGCCGAACTTTTCGACGATCACATCGTCGTGTTCGGGACGGCGGCAGAGAACCTTGACCGGAGGCAGAGCGACGGGTACGTGGCGCGGGTGTTCAGCCAGCCCGGCACGGTCCGGTGGGGCTGGGACCAGGTGGTCCCCGTGCTCAGCGAGCCAGCCGTCGTCGTCTTTGTCGTAGTCGGAACCGTCGGCTTCGAGGACGCCCAAGGACAACCGAAGGGTGAACGTGATGCGTTTCGTCTGACGTGCGTGGCAGTGGCGCGACACGGCAACTGGCGGCTGCGGCACTTCCACGGCTCGATACCGGGACGCTCCCCAACGGCGCAATCGGCCCGATAGCCGTTCCCCTGATCGCGGTGGATGACTTCCTGGACGGCGTGGTCGTGTGCGATGGCGCCGTGTCGCGTTCAGCCGGGCTCGTCTGAGTTCTCCAGGCGCTCCAGGCGCTCGACCAGCCGACTCAGGGACGGCAGGGTGGCCAGGATCGCCTTGCGGTCGTGTTCGGCGAGTTCGCTGAAGGCAGCGTCCAGCCGGCGTCCGTTAGCGCTGAACCAGCCCTGTAGCTGATCCTGGCCGCTGTCGGTCGGGTGCACGGTGACCGCCCGGCGATCGTGCTCGTCGACGCGGCGGTCGACCAGCCCGGCCAGGACCATCTGCTGGATGACGTTGCTGACGGTATTGATCGCCAGCTTCTGTCGGGCGGCGAGTTCGGTGATGCGTAGTCCCGGTTCCTCCGCCAGCCGCTGCAGAATCTCGACCTGAGCCATCGGCAGCCGTTCCCAGGGGTAATCGCTGCGGATGCTGGAACGCAGGATGCGACGCAGCCGGTTGACCACGTCAGCCAACGCCCATACCTCCACCGGCGTCGAACCGGCGGGCCGAGACGTCCTCGGTTTGCTCACCACGAGGTCCAGGATACCGCCAGGCTAGAATAGTTCTGTGGCAAGAGCATTCGTGGAAAGCGGCCGGTGATCCGGCCGGGACCCGACGGCGGTAGCCAGCGACTGCGCCAGCCGCAGCCGCTGCTGAAGACGCGCCTGCCCTCGGGCCGGGGCGCGATGGAGCAGCCGAATGTGACCGGCGACGGCGAGGCCGCGCTCACCCCGAAGTTCTGGCTGGCGCTGGTACTCACCGGCATCGCGACCGGTCTGCTGGCGGTGGCGTTGATGGCGCTGCTGTTCCACGTCGAGCAGGCGGCATTCGGCTACCGCAGCGGTGATTTCGAGTCCGGGGCGCAGGGTGCTTCCGCGCTGCGACGGGTGAGTTCGCTCGTGCTGGCGGGCCTGTTCGGCGGCGTCGCCTGGTACCTGCTGCGCCGCTACACGCCGGGCAAGAAGTCCGAGATAGACGACGTGTTGTGGAGCGGTTCGGGTGAGCTGTCGTTGCGCAGGTCGCTGGGAACCAGCGTCATCTCCGAAATCGTGATCGGGATGGGTGCCTCGCTCGGACGAGAGGCCGCGCCGAAACTGATGGGCGGTGTCTCCGGCGGTCTGCTGGGCCGCTGGCTGGGGCTGTCCGGTGCACAGCAACGCCTGCTGATCGCCTGCGGTGGTGGCGCCGGGTTGGCCTGCGTCTACAACGTCCCGCTCGGCGGCGCGTTCTTCACCGCCGAGATCCTCTGCGGGTCGGTGTCGGTCGCGACAATGCTGCCCGCGCTGGCCTGCTGCGGCGTCGCCACGGTAACTGCCTGGGTTTATCTACCTGATCGTGCCACCTACCTGGAGGTGCCCGGCTACCACGTCGATGCCGCACTGCTGGTCTGGTCGTTGCTGGCCGGCCCGGTGATCGGGTTGGCCGCCGCCGGCTACATCCGGGTGATCGGCTGGCTTTCCCACCACCGGATCACCGGCGTTGCCAGCCTGTTCGCACCGCTGGTCGCCTTCGGAGCCCTGGGCGCCATCGGTGTCGGATATCCACAACTGTTCGGCAATGGCAAGGACATGGCCCACGATGTGTTTCTCGGCGGCGGCAGCCTGGCGTTGCTGCTGATACTGGCAGTGTTGAAACCCGCGGTGACGGCGTTGTGCCTGGCCAGCGGTGCGTCCGGCGGCCTGTTTACCCCAGTGATGAGCACCGGAGCCGTCCTGGGTGGTGGGCTCGGGCTGCTCTGGTCACACCTGTGGCCGGGTGCCCCGCTCGGGGCGTACGCGATGGTGGGTGCCGCGGCGATGATCGGCTGCGCGATGCAGGCCCCGATCACCGGACTGGTCCTGGTGCTGGAGTTGACGCACAGCGGCTTCGGATTGATGACCCCAATGATCGTCGCCACCGTGGTTGCCACTGCGGTGGTCCGCTACATCGACGGCTACTCCATCTACTCCGCGCGCCTGCCAGCACGTCCCGCCGCTGCCGCCTCGGAGAGCTTGCGTCCCCGCTAGTCAGTGTTACTATCTACCGGTAGTCACTATTACTGAGTAGCTGAAGAGGCGTTCGATGGCCAAGCAACTGACGGAGATGCTCAAGGGAACGCTGGAGGGCATCGTCCTCGCGATTTTGTCCGGCCGGTCCGCCTACGGCTACGAGATCACGGCGTGGCTGCGGGAGCAGGGCTTCTCCGACATCGCCGAAGGCACCGTCTACGCGCTGCTCATCAGGATCGAGCAGCGCGGCCTCGTCGACGTGGCGAAGGTCCCGTCGGAGAAAGGGCCGCCGCGCAAGGTGTATTCGCTCAACGCGCAGGGACAGCAGTATCTCGAAGAGTTCTGGAGGACGTGGAGCTTCCTCACGGAACGGCTCGAACAGCTCCGAGAAGGAGGCAACTAGACATGGCCGCAAGGTGGATCGAGCTGGTCACCGGATCGATCGAACAGAAGAAGCAGTACCGGCAGGACAAGGCAAGGATCAAGCAGCTCCCCGCGAACTATCGCGTCGCGGCCGAGGCGTTGGAGCGGTATCTGATGTACGCCGGCGGGATCGCCGATGGCGACGTCGCGGTCCGGATGTTCGCCGACCTCGCGGACCTCTTCGAACGGGCCGCGGCGGACGGCACGCCGATCCGCGACATAGTCGGAGCGGACCCGGTGGAGTTCGTGGAGGCGTTCGTCGCGAACTACTCGGACGGATCGTGGATCAACAAGGAGCGGGCACGGCTGACAACGGCCATCGCGCGCGCCGAGGCAGAAGGCGGAGAGACGCTCTCATGACCCAGGCGATCCGCGTGCAGGGTTTGCGGAAGTCGTACAAGAAACTGGACGTGCTGCGCGGTGTCGACTTCGACGTGGCGCCGGGCAGCATCTTCGCCCTGCTCGGCTCCAACGGCGCGGGCAAGACCACGGTGGTGAAGATCCTCGCCACGCTGCTCAGGGCCGACGCGGGGACGGCCACCGTCAACGGCTTCGATGTCGCCACCCAGGCTGCGGACGTGCGGGAATCCTTCAGTCTCACCGGCCAATTCGCGGCGGTCGACGAGATCCTCAGCGGGCGGGAGAACCTCATATTGGTCGCCCGGCTTCGGCACCTCAAGGACCCGGGCACGATCGCGGACGAACTGCTCGAACGCCTCTCGCTGACCGACGCGGGCGCACGAAAGGTGTCGACGTATTCCGGTGGCATGCGCCGCCGCCTGGACATCGCGATGAGCCTGATCGGGAATCCACCGGTCATCTTCCTCGACGAGCCGACCACCGGCCTGGACCCCCAGTCGCGCCTCGAGGTGTGGCGGTGCGTCAAGGAACTCGCGGAGCACGGCACAACGGTGTTGCTCACAACGCAGTATCTCGACGAGGCCGAACAGCTCGCCGACCGGATCGCGATCCTGCACGAGGGTCGGATCATCGTGAACGGCACCCTCACCGAACTCAGGCAACGGCTCCCCGCCGCCAAGGTCTCCTACATCGAGAAGCAGCCGACCCTCGAGGATGTCTTCCTCGCGATCGTCGGTGCCAAAGACGGCGACGCTGGCAGCGCCGGCAAGAAGGAACAACAATGACAACGCATTTCGTCGGCGACACCGCCGTCCTGCTGGGACGATCCCTGCGTCACATCACCCGCAGCCTGGACACCATCATCACCACCACGATCATGCCGATCGCCTTCATGCTGCTGTTCGTCTACGTGTTCGGCGGCGCGATCAACACCGGCACTGATTCGTACGTGAGCTACCTGCTGCCCGGCATCCTGCTCATCACGATTGCTTCGGGCATCTCCTACACCGCATTCCGGCTCTTCCTCGATCTGAAGGGCGGCATCTTCGAGCGGTTCCAGTCCATGCCGATCGCGCGGTCCTCCGTGCTGTGGGCGCACGTGCTGACCTCGCTGGTCGCCAATCTGATCTCGCTGGTGGTCGTCGTGCTGGTAGCCCTGCTGATGGGCTTTCGTTCGGGGGCAGGAGTGTCGGCGTGGGTCGCGGTGGCCGGAATCCTGATCCTGTTTACCCAGGCATTGACGTGGCTCGCTGTCATCCCCGGTCTCACCGCGACGTCCGCGGACGGCGCGAGCGCGTTCTCCTACCCGCTCGTCTTCCTGCCGTTCATCAGCTCGGCATTCGTGCCCACCGACACGATGCCCGGCCCGGTGCACGCCTTCGCCCAGCACCAGCCGGTGACCTCGATCGTCAACGCGATCCGCGACCTGTTCGCTCAGCGGCCGGTCGGTAGCGACATCTGGATCGCCCTCGCCTGGTGTGTCGGCATCCTCGTCGTCGCCTACTTCTTCGCGATGGCCACCTTCCGCCGCAAGATGGCGTAGGTCGTGTTCCACATCATGTTCTTCACCGCTTCTCGTTCTACAGTGATGCCATGCTGACTCTCGACGGTGCGGCCCGGCTGGCGTTGGCGCTGCCCGAGGTCACCGAGGGTGAGCGCTACCGCGGCCGTGCCTGGTCGGTGGCCGGCAAGGTGTTCGCCTGGGAACGCCCGTTCAGCAAGGCCGATCTCCAGCGATTCGGTGACGAAACCCCGCCGGCTGGGCCGATCCTCGCGATCAGCGTGGCCGATCTGGGCGAGAAGGAAGCGGTCCTTGCCGCGAACCCCGGGGCCTTCTTCACGATCGCGCACTTCGAAGGATACCCGGCGATCCTGGTTCAACTCAACAAAGTGACCACGAAGGCGCTGCGCGAAGCTCTCGTGGATGGCTGGCTGGCCTGCGCACCGTCGAAGCTCGCGGAGCAGTTCGAGCAGTCGACCAAAGGATAATCTTCGTCCCGCTACTTTGTTGGGGTGCGAAGGCCAGCACGGCTGGATGAGGTCAGGCGCCGAGGGTCAGGCGCTCGATCCGGTCGGTCTCCGAGCAGAGCCGCACGCACACGGTGAGATTTTCACGGCAGGCCCGCAGGACGAGTTCAGCCACTCCCCGCTCGCGACTCGGTACCAACCGCTGCCGGCAGCACTCGTCCAGCATGAAGCCTTCGAACTCGCCGTGGCAGTCGAACAGCACCTCGGTCACCTTGCCGCACAGCTCGAGCTCGCGCTCGTGCGGATGAGGCCTGCCGTGTTCGCCAGGCAGCGGTGGGGTCCAGGTGAGCGAGGCCGGCACCTGCGAGGAGTCTCCGCCGATCCCGTCCAGGCGTGCCGAGGAGTACTTGATGTAGCGGTCCAGGACCGGCGCCCAACGGTTGCCGGGTGAGAGGTTAGCCAGACGCCACTTCATGATTGCAAGGGTCATCTCTTCGGGGATCCGCATCCGCTCGCCGGTGCTCACCGGAATCCGTACTACGAAGCTGCCCACCACATAGCGCCAGAGCGTCGGTCGCTCGACTACCGCGAGGGCGGTGAGGGCAGCTGCGGACTTCTCGCGCTTGTCGAGCTTGCGCGATGGCGGGCTGCGCAGCTCGGGCGGCGGCTGCACCCGCTTGCCGACTCGGGTCGCGATCCGTCGCACCAGCACCTCGAACTCCTGGCCGGCCCTGATACCGAGCGGCAGCTCCAGGGTCAGCAGACCCGCGAAGTTCTGCCCGGCGCCCGCCGGAATCGGCAGGTAGCTCACGCCACCCTCGATCTTCAGGGTGAGCGTGTGGGCTTCGCTCGACGACAGCCCGGCTGCGCCGCCCCAGGTCTTGGCCAGCGTGATGACCTCGGCAGCCGATACCGCCGGCCAGAAGACCGACGCTGTCGACCCCTGAGGCACGGCACCCCAGTCGATCATCAGCTCGTCCGGCGGCAGGCCTACCCCACCGGGCGTTCCGATTGCCTTGCTTGGACGGACGTCGAAGGTTTGTGGCGCCCGATGGGTGGCCGCCGGCCCGGGGTTGTCCACCACGGTGAACTGAAGGTTCCGCTGCGCGAGCTGATCCCACGACGTCGCCGTGACGCCGTTCGGAATGGGTGCGTCGTCGTAAGCGATCTGAGCCACGACACAGTGATGCGTGCCAGGCAACCAGGTCTGCACCTGTTGGCCTGCGACGGTGTTGTTCGGGTCATAGAAGTTGAGGAAGCAGCCGAAGTACCACCACAGGTCGTCCTGGCCCGACGGAATCGTCAGGGTGTGGATGTTCGGCCCGCCGGCCTGGTAGTCGGTCTGGGATCCGAGATTACCTGTTGCGAAGAAAGGCAAAGTCGTCTGGCCGCCCCCGGGCTGAGGCGACCCGGGATGGTTGGCCGCGTCTAGTTGCGATGCGTAGGTCCCGTTCGGGTCATAGTCGGTGTCCGGGCTTTGACTGGCGAACACCCGGAAGAACACCCGGACGTCGGCCGCCGCGCCGGCGGCGCCGGACGAACCGCGCAGCCGTACCCGGGCGATCGCGAAGTTGTAGTTGTTGACGAACTGGGGCGGGAAGCTGGTCTTCAGCGAGAACGGGGCGACCGAGGTGTCGGTCTGGCCCTCGCCCTGCTGATCGGGTAGCAGTGAGAACGGGTCGGTGCCGGCCGGGTTGGTGAACGCGGGAGTTCCGTTGAGATGAGCCAGCAAAGCCTGGACGTAGCTGTAGGCACCCGCCACGCTGTCGTTGCTGAAGGCCGGACCACCCGGGAAGGGCGTGCCGGTGATCGCCGGCGCTGCCCCGAACACTCGCAGGTCCTGGCTGAGATAGGCCTGGTTGTTCTGCGTCGGGTCGATGTTGGCGAAGTACGGATCGCCTGCGGCGATCAGCTCGAAGTCCATCGTCGCGCTCGAGCCGCTCACGGTCTGACCAGCCGTGATCAGGCTCGTGGTCAGATCCATTTCAGGCGACACACCAGAACCTGGGAAGTGCATCATGATCGGCTGCGAGAGAGTCAGGTCGAAGGGGATGCGAATCCGTTGCGGTGCCTTCGGATGCACGCCGTTCTGGAACTCGGCACCCGCTGGGTTGGCCGAGATGGTCACGCCCGGCAGGCTTGCGAAAGCGCCGGTGAACGGCGCCACGGTAATGCCCAGGTTCTGAAAGGCTTGACGGCTCAGGCCGTCGATCACGACCCAGAAGGCCGAGGAGATCAGCCCGCCCTGGTGAGCGATGATGTCCTGGGTCTCGTCCTTGCCGAAGGTGTTCTTCTGTGCGTAGAACTCCACCTGCGCGATCGGGAAAGGATTGTCGGGATTCGCGCCGGTCAGGGTTGCGGTTTGCCCAGACGGAAAAACATGATTCAGGATCCCGGTAAAGGCTGGGAAGGGATCACTCTGGTCGCCGGTCACCGAGTGATAGCAACTGGCAAGGTTGCTCGAATACTGGGCGATAACCTCGTTGATGCTGAAGCCGAGTTCAACGGTGAGGTAGTAGATGAAGGCCAGCGCGCAACCGTAGCTGACCGGATCCCCGTCGCCGTTCACCTGCACCCCGCCGACCTTGGCGCCGGTGAACGTATGGTTCACCCAATCGGAGCGGGCCGAATTGGGTGGGGCGGTGCCCGGGTTCGTCTGGCCGTCGCCGTTCAGCCAGTTCTGTACGAAGATCTGGTTGCCGCCGGCGTTGTAGTAATCGTTGTGCCCATTGAGAAAAAGCTGAAGTGCGCAGTAGTGCGACAGTCCCTCGCCGCTGCTGTCGCCAGCGTTCCAGACGCTGGTCAGGGACATCAACACCTCGACCCACTCCGCCATCCAGAGCATCGAAACGATCGGTCCGGCCGTGCCGATCGTGCCGTTGTTGCTTTGGGTGTCGACGTGGATCGCATTGCCGTAGCCGTTGTTGAAGGCGCCGCTGTTGTCGGCCTGGTCGAAGACCACCTCTTGGCGATGCGAGGTTCCGAACTTGCTGGTATCCGTGCCGAACCAGCCGGTAGTGGTCGTGAAGGCGGCCTCCACGTTGCCGAGCAGAGCACCGGCGTTCGCGGCGACGTCGGTCTGCTGGGTGGCCGAGAGACCGTTCCAGAAGCTGTCCGTTGTGTCGACCTTGAAGTTGGTCGTGGTACCGAAATTGTGGGTCATGATGCACGCTCCGGGTGAGGTGCAGCGGTGGGGCCATTCGCTGCAAGGCTTGGTGGCGAACGCTTCGGCGACCGGTCTGGTCAGCGTCGAGGCGCACGGCCCGATCTTCGGATCAGTTCACCTCGAAGGAGGAAGCGCAACGCCCGCAGATACACCGCAGCGCTCTCTTACCGAGCGGAGAAGCTGGGCGGCCAGCACAGCAAAATGTTATTCATAGCTGACCTGCACCGAAATGTTATCTACGGTAGACATTTCAGCAGATGTAAGCCATGAATAGCAGGAGCTCCGGTGATTGCCACTAACGCAGAAGACCTCGGCCGCAGCCGAAAGCCAAGGCGCGCCCGCTGGCGCTGTCTGGGTCGAACCGCACACTCGCCACGGAAGGCTTGTGGCGGGCTACTGGCGCAAGCGGCCCGGTCGCTAGGCTCCCGATGTCAGGAATCGCTGACATGGGGTTACAAATAGCTAATGTTAGTAGCTGTTGACATGGCGGCTGTTCCTTCTTAATGTTAAAGAATGCAAACATCTGCCGGTGCCCAAGTGAGTCGGATACGGAACACTGAAGCGATGGGCCGTGCCCTGCGCGCAGCACGCCTGCGCGGTGGACTGACCCAGAGCGACCTCGCCGAGCGGGCGCTGACGACTCGCCAATCGATTGCCGCGCTGGAATCCGGTCATGAGGCACGCACGTTGGAGATTCTGTTCGATGCGCTCGCCGTACTCGGGCTGGAGCTGACCGTGCGCCCGCGTGGTGAGAGCTGACATGGCTGCTGCGGAACTGGACCTGTGGCTCGGCGACGAGCTGGTCGCCCGTACGTCCAGTCAGCGCGACGGGAAGGTGCGCATCACCTACACCGACGAGGTAGCCGAGAAGTACGAGGGCGGTACCGCGCTACTGTCCTGCTCGCTGCCCACTCCGGGACGCGGCGAACCAGCGAAGGCGTTCGCTTTCCTGGAGGGGCTGCTACCCGAGGGCCGCGCCCTGCAAGCTGCCGCAGCCACCGTGCGCGGTGTGAAACTGCGCGAGGGCACCCTGACGCTGGACTCACCGACCGATGCGCTGCTGCTGCTGAGCGCCTACGGGCGTGAGTGCGCGGGCGCTGTGATCGCGGTGCCCTCGGGCAGCGGAGCCCCGCACCTCGGGCGCTACGAGAGCGTGGACGGTACCCGGCTGGGCGAGATCATCCGTGACCTGCCGCACCGCCCCCTCGGCGCGGACCTGGACCGTGAGATCCGGTTGTCGCTAGCCGGGGCGCAACCTAAGTTCTTGCTGGCACGCTTCGACGGCCAGTGGTTCGAGCCCGTCGACGGCGCAGCGTCCACCCACATCCTTAAACCCTCGATCGACTGGGAATCCAGCGCCGAGAACGAAGCCCTCGTGCTCAACCTGGCTCGAGCCGTCGGCCTGACCGCGAGCGAGTCATGGGTCGAGCACTACGGGAAGCAGAGCATCCTCGCGACCTCCCGCTATGACCGCGAAGTCGAAGGCCGCACCGTGCGCCGCGTGCACCAGGAGGACATGTGCCAGGCACTGGGCATGCGCACTGGCGACAAGTACGCGATCGGCCGCCCCAGCGAACGGATGGCTCGCGTCCTGCGCAACTGGGCCGATGACCCCACAACGGAGACCGGCCGGTTGTTTCGCCAGATCGCCTTCCGCTGCGCGGTCGGCGACGAGGACGGCCATGGCAAGAACTACTCCCTTCTGCTCGACGACGGACGGGTGCGACTCGCGCCGCTTTACGACAGCCTGTGCACGCTGATCTACCCCGAGCTGACCCGCAGGATGGCCGCCCAGATCGGCAACCAGGTCAGTCTCGACAAGGTGGACCGCGCCGCCTTGCTGGCAGAGGCGAAGGCGATGGGTATCCCACAGGGCGTGGCCGAACATGCCCTGTCTGAGCTCACCGCTGATCTCCGGCAAGCTCTCGGCGCCCTCGACAATGCCTTCCTCGCCGGCTGGGACAGCGGACAGGTCCTCGACACCATCACGTCCCGGCTGGATCGGCTCGACTCCGGCAACCCGCTCGGTGGAACTGACTAGCAGCGCAAGCGCTCAACCAGGACCAACCCGAGGGTTAGCCGAATCGTCTATTCGTCATAGATCGTATTGTGTTTTGCCAGATTCAGGGGGATTATCCTGAATCTTCCACACACGGTGTGGCGCGAGACCGCCTGCTCATGTGCGCGCATGCTGCCGCCATCATCGGCGCGCCCGTCCGAGATCGCAGGCTGGGCTGGAGAACGGCGCCCCTCGATCTCGATCCAGCGAATCACTGCAAGATTCCGGCGTAGCGGGCTATCGCGACTAACTTACAATTTAACCTTAATACCACTTATCTAACACTTGCACTATTCGCGACTAATGGTTACGGTGCGTAACTAACCGATACAGATAGTCGTTGGATGCGCTCCCGCCGAACCGAGATCACCTGTCCCAACACGCCGATGGCCGGGGTACTGACCAGGACTCAATTGGTAATAGAGGAGCGAAGGTATGAGCAACGACTCGCCCGCCCAGCAAACACCGGCCTGCCCGTTCAGCGGTGCAGAACCAGGTAAGGAACCTTCGCTACCTCCGACGGTGCAGATCGCGCCCGGCAGGCTGCCCCTGATCGGTCACATGTGGCCGCTCATGCGCAACCCCTTCGACTTCTTCGCCGACCTGCGCGCCCGCGGCGAGGTGGTGCAGCTATTCATCGGTAAGCGGCCGGTCTACTTCCTCACCACCGCGCGACTGGCGCACCAGGTGCTGGTGAAAGAGGCCCGCTCGTTCGGCAAGGGCATGGTGTGGGAGGCCGTGCACCCGCTGAGCGGCGACGGTTTGCTGGCCTCCGGCCGCGAGTTGCACCGCCGCCAGCGCCGGCTGATCCAGCCGCTGTTCCACCACAAGATGATCGCGTCCTACGCCGAGATCATGACCGCCGAGTCGCAGGCGCTGGTCGAGTCCTGGAAGCCGGGACAGAAGATCGCGGTGCAGAAGGTCATGATCGAACTGACGCTGACCACCATCGTGCGGTCCATGTTCTCTGGCAGCCTGCCTGGGGACGTGGTGCGGGAAATCATCCGCTCATTGCCGATCTTCACCTACGGCATGGTCGCCCGCACCGTGCTTCCTGCCTGGCTGTGTAAGGCCTCCGGCTTCGACCGGCGCTTCCTCGGCGCGGCGAACCGCCTGCGCGCCGCCGTCGACCATGTGGTGCGCACCGACAAGAGCGCGGACGGAGCCGATCTACTCTCTCTCCTGCGCGCCGCCCGCGACCCCGATACCGGCGAGGCGATGAGCGACGACCTCATCCGCGACGAGCTGGTGTCGATCATGATGGCCGGTACCGAGACCACCGCCGCGACCCTGACCTGGGCGTTCCACGAGCTTTCCCAGCACCCCGAGGTCGAGAAAAAACTACGCGCCGAGGTGCAGGACGTGCTTGGCGGGAGCGCTGCGAAGTACGACGACATCGACAAGCTGCCCTACGCCCGGGCGGTGGTGAACGAGGTTTTGCGCCGTTATTCCCTGCTGATGCTCTTCCGCCGCGCGGAGGAACCGGTGGTCATCAACGGCATCCCGCTGCCCGAGGGCGCGGACATCATGTTCAGCCAGATCGACCTGCACCGGGACGGCGACGAGTTCACCGACCCGGACCGGTTCCACCCGGAGCGCTGGCTCGTCGACCGCGAGCACCTGCCCAACCGCACCGCTTTCCTGCCGTTCGGTGAGGGCAACCGGCGTTGCATCGGCGAATCCTATGCCCAGGCCGTCGCGGTCATCACGCTGGCGACAATCCTCGGCCGCTGGCGCCTGGTCCCGGCACCCGGCCACACCGTACGCCGGGTCGCGGCAGCAATGCCGCGACCAAACAGCCTGCCCATGATCGTCACGACGCTCGAACCGATGGAGAGGGCTGATCATGCCTGACGCCACGACAATGCAGCGGTCCACCAGCCCGACCACCGACGAGGGGCATGGTGCGGCCGTCGAACCGATCGCGATCATCGGTATCGGGTGCCGGTTCGCCGGCGGGGTCGACTCACCCGACGCGCTGTGGTCGCTGCTCGAGCGCGGCGGCAACGCCGTGCGGGAGGTCCCCCCGGAGCGGTGGGCGGTCGACGAGTTCTACGACCCGCAGCCCGGCGTGCTGGGTCGCACGGTGTCCCGCTGGGGCGGTTTCCTCGACAGCATCGGCGGATTCGACACCGGGACCTTCGGCATCACCGAGTACGAGGCCGAGGCGATGGACCCGCAGCACCGGATGCTGACCCAGGTGTCCTGGGAGGCGCTGGAGCACGCGGGCATCGCGCCCAGGTCGCTGATGGGGTCGCAGACCGGGGTGTTCTTCGGCATCGCCCACCACGACTATCTGCTGCGGACGTTCGACGACTCCCTGGTGGACAACCCGTACGTGATGACCGGCAACGCGCACTCCGTCGGCGCGGGCCGGGTGTCCTACCTGCTGGGGCTGCACGGCCCGGCCATGGCCGTGGACACCGCGTGCTCGTCCGGCCTGCTGTCGTTGCACCTGGCCTGCCAGAGCCTGCGCACCGGGGAATCCAACCTGGCGTTGGCGGGTGCCGCCATGCTGCAGCTGGGGCCGGAGGTCGGCGTCCTGTTCTCGCAGTGGTCGATGCTGTCGCCCAACGGGCGATGCGCCGCATTCGACGCCGCCGCCGACGGGTTCGTCCGCAGCGAGGGTTGCTCGGTCATCGCCCTGCAGCGGCTGGACGACGCGGTGCGCGACGGCAACCGGATCCTCGCCGTCATCCGGGGTTCGGCGGCCAACTCCGACGGCCGCTCGGACAATATCGTCGTCCCTTCCGCCACCGCGCAGGAAGCCGTGCAGCGCAGCGCACTCCGCGCCGCCGCCGTCGACCCGTCCGAGGTGGAGCTGGTCGAGGCGCACGGCCCCGGCACGCCGACCGGCGATCCGGTGGAATTCCGCGCCCTGGCCGCCGTGTACGGGGCGGGCGACAAGCCGTGCGCGCTCGGGTCGGTGAAGACGAACATCGGGCACACAGAGTCGGTGTCCGGGTTGGCCGGGCTCATCAAGGCCGTGATGTCGTTGCGGCACCAGAAGATCGCGGGCAACCTGCATTTCACCAAGTGGAGCCCTGACATCGCCGCGGACGACACCCGCTTCTTCGTGCCGACTGAGCTGCGCGACTGGGCGGGGAACGGCGAGCCGCGGCTGGCGGCGGTGTCCTCCTACGGGTTCAGCGGCACCAACGTCCATGTCATCCTCGAGGAGTCGCCGCAGACGGCGGTTCCCGTCGTGGTGGGAGAGGTGGCCGACAAGGTCCTGCCGGTCCTGCTGTCGGGCAGCACGCCCGAGTCCCTCGCCGAGACCGCCGACCGGGTGGCGACCTGGCTGGCGGGCGACGGCGCTTCAGTCCCGTTGGCCGATATCGGCTTCACGCTGGCGCGGGGCCGGGAACACCGGGCGCAGCGGTTGGTCGCCCTGGCGTCCTCGCACGCCGAGCTGATCGCCCAGCTGACCGCGGTCGCCGCGGGGCAGCCCGCCGACGGCGTGGTGTCCGGCGCGGTGGACAGTCACGGCGGCGCGCCGGTATGGGTGTTCTCCGGCCAGGGCTCGCAGTGGGCGGGCATGGGCCGGACCCTGCTGGCCACCGAACCTGCGTTCGCCGCGACGATCGACGAGGTGGAGCCGCTGATCGCCCGGGAGGCCGGCTTCTCCGTACGCGCCGAGCTGGTCGCGGACGAGGTTGTCACCGGCATCGACAAGGTGCAGCCGACGATCTTCGCCATGCAGGTCGCGCTGGCCGCGGCCTGGCGGTCGCGGGGCGTGGAACCGGCCGCGGTGATCGGGCACTCGCTCGGCGAGACCGCCGCCGCGGTCGTCGCCGGTGCGCTGACCCTCGACGACGGGGTGAAGGTCATCTGCCGCCGGTCTCAGCTGATCACCCGGATAGCGGGCAGCGGTGCGATGGCCACCATCGAGCTGCCGTACAAAGAGGTCGAGGCCGAGCTGCTCGCCGCGGGCATCGATGACGTCACCGTCGCGGTGATCGCCTCCGCGAGCTCCACGGTCGTGGCCGGCGACCCGACCCGGGTGGACGAGCTGCTCGCCGGGTGGGAGGCCCGCGACCTGCATGCCCGCCGGATCGCGGTCGACTACGCCTCGCACTCCTCGCACGTCGACCCGATCCTGGCCGAGGTGGCCGAGCGGTTGGAGGACCTCGTCCCGGCCGCGGCGACCATCCCGGTCTACAGCACCGTGCTGGACGACCCGAAGAAGCCGGCCGCGTTCGACGCCGGGTACTGGGCGCAGAACCTGCGCAGCCCGGTCCGCTTCGCCGACGCGGTCACCGCGGCCGTGCTGGACGGGCACCGGGTGTTCGTGGAGCTGTCCCCGCACCCGCTGCTGACCCACGCGATCACCGAGACCGCGCAGTCGATCGGCCGCGACGCGACTGCCCTGGGCACGCTGCGCCGCGACGGCGACCAAACCAACGGCCTGCTGCCCCAGTTGTCCGACCTGCACTGCAGCGGCGTCCCGGTGGACTGGGAGTGCAGCCACCCGGCCGGCCGCCTGGCGGACGTGCCGCTGCCCGCCTGGGCCGGCGGCGACCTGGGCGTCCTGGCGCTGCACGTGAAGAAGCCGGGTGCGAGCGTGGACATGCACCCGCTGCTCGGCGTGCACCTGAGCCCGGTAGACGACGCCGACGAGCACACCTGGCAGGCGCGGTTGAGCGGGCGGGACCTGCGCTACCTCTCCGACCATCAGGTGCACGACCAGCCGGCACTGCCCGGCGCGGCGTATTGCGAGATGGGGCTCAAGGCGGCGACGACCGTGTTCGGCGCCGACCCGGCGACGGTCGAGGTGACCGACCTGACGATCCACGAGATGTTGCACCTCGAGGAGGACACCGTGGTGTCCTCGCGCACCCGTCCACAAGGTGACGGCGTGGTCCGATTCGAGTCACTGACCCGCCGCGACGGCGAGGACCCGGTGCTGCTGGCCACCGGGACCCTGCGCCTGCGCAGCGCGGCCGAGCCGGCTGACCTGGACCTGGCCGAGCTGCTCGCGGCGCACCCCGATTCGCTCGACCCGCAGGACGTCTACGCCAAGTTCCACGCGGCCGGCGTGCACCACGGTGACGCGTTCGCCGCCCTCGTTGCACTGCACCTGTCGAAGGACCCGGGCACCGAGCAAACGGTGCTCGCGGAGCTGGCGCTGCCGGCGGCGGTTCGCAGCGACCTGAACTCCTACCGCCTGCACCCGGTACTGATGGACGGCTGCCTGCAGACCCTGGCATCGCACCCGGCGCTGCTCCGCGACGCCTTCCCGGTGGGGGTGGGCGCGCTCCGCCTGTACCGCGACCCGCACCATGCCCGCTACTGCCTGGCCCGGCTGCACCACCTCGACGCCCAGGTCGCCGTGGGTGACGTGACGCTGCTCGACGAAGACGGTGCGGTCGTCGCCGAGGCACTGGGGATCCGCCTGGCCACCACGGACCGGCGGCTGGCCGAGCGGCTGCTGACCATCGGCTGGGACCGCGTCGACTTCCCAGAGCCGAACGCGACCGCAGGCCCCTGGCTCGTCCTGGCCGAAGAGGACGCCGACCCGTTCGCCGAGGAACTGATCGCCGCTCTCGGCGCGGAAACCGCGCAGCTTGCCTCCACCATCGACGAAATGGACGAGCGGCTGACCGCACAGCCGCCGCAGGGGCTGGTGGTGGTCTGCCCGGCGCCGACCAACACCGCCGACGACGACGCGATGGAACGGGCCGAGCAGCGGGTCAAGCGGCTGATCGACCTGGTCCGGCTGCTGGCCGAGCGCACCGAGGCACACCGTCCGCGGCTGTGGGTCGTCACCCGCGACGCCCAGCAGGTGGGCGACGAGGACGGCCTCAACCTGGAGCAGACCGCGCTGCGCGGCCTGTGTCGGGTGATCGGGCACGAGCACCCCGAACTCGCGGTCTGCGCCGTGGACACCGACGCACAGACCACGGCCGAGCGGCTGGCCGACCTGCTCCGTACGGACAGCGACGCCGACGAGGTCGCGCTGCGCGGCGGCGAGCTGTTCCTGGCTCGGCTCAAGGTGGCCCCGCTGCACGACGGCGACCGCCGGGTGCGCCCGGTCCGCTATGGCCACGACCGCTACGCGCTGGCCGCGCGGCACCCCGGTGACCTGGGCAGCCTGGAACTGGTGGCCTCCGAAGGCCGTGCGCTCGCCCCGGACGAGGTCGAGATCCGAGCCGAGGCGTTCGGCCTGAACTACGCCGACGTGCTCAACGCCATGGGCCTGTACAAGACCGTGGACGGCAGCCCGATGCCCTTCGGCTTCGACTGCGCGGGCACCATCACCGCGGTCGGCGCGGAGGTCACCTCGTTCCAGGTAGGCGACCGGGTGGCAGCCATGCACCCCGGTGCGTTCCAGGCTTTCGCGGTCGTGCCCGCGTGCAAGGCCAACCGCATCCCCGACGACGTCACGTTCGAGGAGGCGGCCGCCCGGCCCAGCGTGTTCGCCACCGCCTGGTACGGCCTGCACCGGCTGAGCAGGCTCAGCCCGGGCGAGCGAGTGCTGATCCACGCCGCGTCCGGTGGTGTCGGTCTCGCCGCGATCGCGGTGGCCCGTCATCTCGGCGCGGAGATCTACGCGACCGCGGGCACCGACGCCAAGCGGCAGTATCTACGCGACCAGGGCATCGAGCACGTCTTCGACTCCCGCTCCACGAAGTTCGCCGACCAGATCCGCGAGCTGACCGACGGCGAAGGCGTCGACGTGGTGCTCAACTCCCTCACCGGCACCGCCCAGCGGGCCGGCCTGGACCTGCTGCGCATCGGCGGCCGGTTCGTCGAGCTGGGCAAGAAGGACATCTACGCCGACACGCGCATCGGCCTGTTCCCCTTCCGCCGCAACATCTCGCTGCACAGCGTGGACCTCGGGGTGCTGCCGTACGAGGATCTGGGCGACATCCTGCGGGAGGTCCACGAGCTGCTCGCCCTGGGCGCGCTCACCCCGAGCCCGCACGCCGCGCACCCGATCGGCGAGGCTCCCACGGCGTTTCGCACGCTGGCCTCCGGTGCTCACATCGGCAAGCTCGTCCTCACCCTGCCCCAGGACGGCGTCGGCGAGGTCGTGGTGCGCCCGGACGACGTGCAGGTGGTACGCGCGGACGGCGCATACGTGGTCACCGGTGGCCTGGGTGGTTTGGGCCCGATTCTCGCCAGGTGGTTGGCTGCGGCGGGCGCCGGCCGGATCATCCTCAACGGCCGGTCTGCCCCGTCGCCCGAGGCGCAGGCGGTCATCGACGAGTTGCGGGCGGGCGGTGCGGACATCGCCGTAGTACGCGGTGACATCGCCGCCGACGGCACCGCCGCCGAGCTGGTCCGTGCCGCGGGCGTGACCGGCCTGCCGCTGCGCGGGGTGATCCACGCTGCCGCGGTGGTCGATGACGCCGCGATCACCAGCGTGGATGACGCCCTGATCGACCGGGTCTGGGCGCCGAAGGTGCGAGGGGCGCTCCGGTTGCAGGAGGCCACCCGGGACAGCGAGCTGGACTGGTGGTTCGGGTTCTCCTCCGCCTCGGCCATGGTCGGTTTCGCCGGTCAGGCCTGCTACGCCTCGGCCAATGCTCTGGTGGACGGACTGACCACGTGGCGGCGCGCGCACGGACTGCCCGCCCTCAGCGTGAACTGGGGCGCGTGGGCCGAGTACGGGCGCGGCACGATGTTCGCCGAGCGCGGCAACGCCATGATCGACCCGGACGAGGGCGTGCAGGCCTGCGACAGCCTGCTGCGCCACGACCGGGCCCGCGCCGGCTATCTGGACATCATGAACGAGGGCTGGCAGGAGATGTTTGCGGAGAAGATCCGTACCTCGCCGTTCTTCGCGGCAGTCTCCACCGACCGGGGCGGCGACGTCACCGGGGCCACCGCGCTCGCCGAGCTGCGGGCAGCGGACCCGGCCAGCCGGCAGCTGTTCCTGGAAAGGCACCTCACCGCGCATGCCGCTGAAATCCTGCGGGTGAACGCGGCGGGCCTGGACCCGGACCGGTCGCTATCCGACCACGGCCTGGACTCGCTGATGTCGCTGGAACTGAGCACCCGAATCAACCGGGAGTTCGCTATCCGGGTCACCCCCAAGCAGATGCGGCAGGACTCGAGCCCGTCTGCGCTGGCCACCCACATCATCCACGCCCTCGACCTCGGGTGGCAGGGGTGATGACCACCGGAACGGCCCCGGCGAGGGCAAGCGCCGTGGCCCACCGGCCGCCACAGGTCGCGCACGCGGCCAGCGGGATCATCTGCCTGCTGATCCTGGCATCCACGATCTTCGTCCTGCCACCGATCCCGCCGTTCGGGTCGTCGGAGGACGACGTGGTGCGGTTCTACGCCACGCACACCACCAGCGGGTACCTGTACCAGTTCATCGCGGGCATCGCGCTGTTCGCAGCGCTGTGGTTCCTCGGCTACCTCTACACCCGGTTCCGCCGCGAGGTGCCGGACAGCCCACTGCCGGTGGTGATGATCGCGGCGGGCTCCGCGTGGGTCGGGTTCGCGGTGGTGTTCCTCGGCCTGTTCCAGGTGTTCCCGGTGTGGGCGCAGGACCCGGCGACCCGCCCGCTGCTGCGCGCCCTGTCGGATGCGTACGTGCTGGGTTTCATGTTCAGCGCGGTCCCGGCGGCGGTCGTGGTGCTCACCGCGGCCCAGTGCACCAGCAAGGCGGCGGGCTGGCCGGGTTGGCTACGGCCGTTGGCCTGGGTGGCGGTGCTGGTCGAGGTGCTGGGGTGCGTGCCGCTGCTCGCGCCGACCAGCGCGGTCAAGGCGGGCGGGTTCATCACCTACGCCAGCGTGTTCGCGGTGGTCTTCTGGATCGCCATGGCCAGCATCGCGGCCGTCCGCGCCGAACGGGCCGCACCGAGCATCAGCCGGGACAACGTGCATTCGGAAAGTCTGAAAACCCACTCATAGGAGCACAGGGATGACAGGCAAGTTGGACGTGGTGATCGTCGGTGCGGGCTTCGCGGGCCTGCAGATGCTGCACGAGGTCCGCGAAGCCGGGCTGAGGGCAGTGGTGTTCGAGGCGGGTGACGGCGCGGGCGGCACCTGGTACTGGAACCGCTACCCCGGCGCCCGCTGCGACGTGGAGAGCGTGGAGTACTCCTACCAGTTCTCCGCCGAGCTGCAGCAGGACTGGGAGTGGACCCGGCGCTACGCCGACCAGGCCGAGATCATGCGCTACATCGAGCACGTCGTCGAACGCTTCGACCTGGCCCGAGACATCCGGTTTCACACCCGCGTGCAGGCAATGAGCTACGACGAGGCCACCGCCGAATGGAGCGTGCGCACCGATACCGGGGACGAGGTGGTGGCCCGGTTCGTCGTCATGGCCACCGGCTGCCTGTCGGAGCCGAACCTGCCCGATATCCCGGGTGTGCAGACGTTCGCGGGCCAGGTCCTGCACACCGGCCGCTGGCCGCGGGAGCCGGTCGACTTCACCGGCAAGCGGGTCGGCGTCGTCGGTACCGGCTCGTCCGGGGTGCAGGCCATCCCGATCATCGCGAAGCAGGCGGCGGAGCTCGTCGTCTTCCAGCGGACCCCCGCCTACACGCTGCCCGCGGGCGACGAGCCGCTCGACCCTGATCTGCAGGCGGCGATCAAGGCCGACTACCCGGGGTTCCGCGCGCGTAACAACGAGGTGCCCACGGCGGGTTTATCGCGGTTCCCCGCCAACCCGAACTCGGTGTTCTTGTTCTCCGGCAAGGAGCGGGAAGCCACCTTCGAGCATTTCTGGAACCGGGGCGGCCCGCTGCTGCTGCGTGCCTTCGGCGACCCACTGGTCAACCCGGCCGCCAACGAGGTCGTCGCCGAGTTCGTCCGCGGCAAGATCCGCCAGCTTGTCACCGACCCCGAGGTAGCTGCGAAGCTCACCCCGACGCACGTCATCGGGTGCAAGCGAATCTGCCTGGGCGACGGCTATTACGAGACCTTCAACCGGCCGAACGTGCGCCTGGTCGACATCGCCACGCACCCGTTCGAGGAGATCACCCCGACCTCGCTTCGCACCGGCGAGGGCACCCACGAGCTGGACGTGCTGATCTTCGCCACCGGGTACGACGCCATCACCGGCGCGCTGCTGCGCATCGACATCCGCGGCCGGGGCGGGCTGTCGCTGCGGGAGGCGTGGTCGGCCGGGCCGCGCACTTTTCTGGGACTCGGTGTCCCGGGCTTTCCGAACCTGTTCACTATGACCGGCCCCGGCAGCCCGTCGGTACTGGTCAACGTGCTGGTCGCCATCCACCAGCACGCGACCTGGATCGGGCAGTGCCTCAAGCACCTGACCGACAACGACATCCGGACGATCGAGATCACGCCGGAAGCTGAACAGGCCTGGGGACGGCACGTCAGCGACGTCGCCGGGCGGACCCTGCTCCCCTCGTGCGGGTCCTGGTACCAGGGCGCGAACATCCCCGGCAAGAAGCGCGTCTTCATGCCGCTGGTCGGGTTTCCCGCCTACGCCAAGAAGTGCGCGGAGATCGCGGCCACCGGCTATCCGGGCTTCGCCCTCGGGCACGTCCCGGCCCCAGCCACCCACAGTTGACAGGAGAAAACACGCATGGCACACCCCGAGGTTCCGGAAATCGACTTTGACCACCATTCGGCGGAGTACTCCGCCGACCCCTGGGCCGCGAACACCGCCCTGAGCCAGAAGTGCCCGGTGGCGCACAGCTCGCACTACGGCGGCTTCTACGTGCTCACCGGCTACGACCAGGTCGCCTCGGTGGCCCGCCGCCCGGAGGTGTTCTCCTCAGCGCACGAGTTGCCCAATACCCCAGGCCGTCCGCAGGGGACCATCATCCCGGCGTCGACGTTCCGGGCGTTGCCGCTGGAGATGGATCCGCCGGAGTTCCTGGAGTGGCGCCGGGCGCTGAACACCTTCTTCTCACCCACCGCAACGAAGAAGCTGCGTCCCCGCATCGAGGCCTACACCACCTGGTGCATCGACCAGTTCGTCGAGTCGGGCGAGATCGACATGGTCATGGACCTGGCCAATGCGGTGCCCGCGCTGCTGACGCTGGACATCGTCGGCCTGTCGATGGACAACTGGCGCATCTACGCCGAAGCCGTGCACTCGTTGGCGTACACGCCGTCGAACACGCCCGCATACAAGAAGGTCGAAGAGGGATTCGCGATGCTCATCAAGGAGGTCATCGAGACCATCCCGAAGCGCCGCGCGAACCCCGGCAACGACCTGATCAGCTTCCTGACCCAGATGGAGATCGGGGGCGAGAAGATCAGCGACCCGGACATCATCGCCGTCTGCAACGCGATGATCGCCGGTGGCATGGACACCACCACCGCCCTGCTGGCCTCCACCTTCGAGTACCTCGACCGCAACCACGCCGACCGCAAGCGCCTGACAGAGCACCCGGAGGACATTCCCAAGGCGTGCGAGGAGTTCCTGCGGTACTTCACCCCCGTGGTCTGCGTCGGTCGGACGGCCATGGAGGAGGCCCAGATCGATGGCGCTACCGTGCAGCCCGGTGAGCGGGTGCTGATCTCGTGGGCCGCGGCGAACCTGGACGAGAAGGTTTTCCCCGACCCGCTCACCATCGACTTCGACCGGGACACCCGCAAGCACGCGGCGTTCGGCATCGGCGTGCACCGATGCATTGGTCGCCACATCGCGCAGACCGACTTCCAGGTCGTCGTCGGACAGGTGCTCGAACGGCTGCCGGACTACCAGCTGGTCGAGGGTGCGGCGGTGCGCTACCCGACCGTCGGACAGATCAACGGCTACGTCGAGATGCCCACCCGCTTCACCCCTGGTCCTCGGACCGGACCCGACTTCACGACGGCGAACGACCTGTTCGCCAGCTTCGGCCAATCGCGGTGAGCCGGCTCGACGTGCAGGGGTGGGGCAGTCGGTGACCGACACCGCACACTCCCCGACGGATGCGCTACGGACCGATCTGGCGCGCTTCCCCGCACCCCGTGCCCAGGGCTGCCCGTTCGACCCGGCGCCCGAGCTGCGCGCGGTTCAGGCGCGGGCTCCGATCAGCCGGGTGGAAATCTGGGACGGCAGCACCCCGTGGCTGGTCAGCGGCTACCACCAGGTGCGGGCCCTGTTGCGCGACCCGCGGTTGAGCGCCGCTCCCGAGCACCCCAACTATCCGCACTCGACCCCCAGCAAGTTCATGCAGCGCCTGGCCTTCCTCACCATGGACGCCCCGCAGCACACCCGCCAGCGCCGCCTGGTGACCAAGCCGTTCTCCGCCAAGCGGATCGAGGCCATGCGGGCGCCGATCCAGGAATTGGTGGACGAGCTGATCGACCGGCTCCTGGCTGGACCGAAGCCGGTCGATCTGCTGGAGGCGTTCGCGCTGCCGGTGCCGTGCACGGTGATCTGCCAGCTACTCGGCATTCCGTACGACGATCATGAGTTCTTCGCGGTGAGCGCCAAGGCGCTGATCTCCCCCTCGGCCACCCGCGACGAGGCGCTGGCCGCCCGGCAAGGCCTGGTTGACTACATCGACCGGTTGCTGACGCTCAGACGCACCGAACCAGCTGCGGACATGCTGTCGGAGCTGGCCAACGAGCAGGTGGCCACCGGCAATCTGACGCAGCAAGAGGCCACCCTGATGGGCGTGCTGATGCTGCTCGCCGGCTTCGACACCACGGCGAACACCATCGCCTTGGGCGTACTGGCGTTGACCGAGAACCGCGACCAGCTGGCTGCCCTGCCGCAGATGCAGACGCCCGACGAGATCGAGGCCGCGATCGAGGAGATCCTGCGGTACACCGCCGTCCCACAGGGCGGCCGGCGCCGGGTGGCGCTGGAGGATATCGAGATCGATGGCGTGGTCATCCGCGCCGGCGAGGGACTGATCCTCGCCGGCGACCTGGCCAACCGGGACGGGTCGGTCTTCGAGGGGCCGGACCGCCTGGACCTGCGCAGGCCCGCGTACAAGCACGTGACCTTCGGGTACGGGCCCCACCAGTGCTTGGGGATGCCGTTGGCGCGGCTGGAGCTGCAGGTCGCGATCCCGACCCTTTTCCGCCGGGTCCCGACGTTGCGCCGGGCGGTGGACCTGGATCAGATCGAATTCCGCGAGCCGGGCATTGACATCTACGGTGTGCGCGAACTGCCCGTCACGTGGTGATGGTCGTGAATATGCTGTGTCGATCATGGCGTTAGCGACGGTGATCGATCCGCTGCTGGCGAGGGCCGTCGACAAGGGGGTCGCCGCCGGCTTCTACGCGATGGTCGCCCAGCGCGATCAGGTCGTGTACTCCGGCGGGGCCGGCACCCGGGACGGTACGTCGCCCTGGCAGGAGGACACCGTCGGGTGGCTCGCGTCGATGACGAAGGCGATCGTGGCCGTCGCAGCTCTGCAGTTGGTGGAACGCGGTGTGATCGGGCTGGACACACCGACGGCCGAGGTCCTCCCCGAACTCGCCGCGGCTCAGCTGCTGGAGGGTTACGACGGGGCCGTGCCTCGCCTGCGGCCGGTGCGGAGTCCGGTGACGTTGCGAATGTTGTTGTCGCACACGGCGGGCACGGCGTACTCGTTCCTGTCGGCGGACCTTGCTCGGTACCAGCAGGAGAACCAGATTCCGACCAGCCGGGAGTGCAAGCTGGCCTCGGTCGTGGACTCGCCGCTGGTGTACGAACCAGGAACTGGCACGTTGTACGGAACGGGTTTCGAATGGGTGGGGTTGGCCATCTCGCGGTTGACCGGCCGGGATCTGGCGACCCACTTGCGGGAGGCCATCTTCGACCCGCTGGGGATGGCGGATACGGCGTTCGGGGTGGTGGACCGCTCTCGGCTGGCGACCGTGCAGGCGAGTACCCCGGACGGGCTGGTGACGATCCCGTTCGAACTCCCCGTCGAGCCGGAGTTCTTCTCCGGCGGCGGCGGCTTGTACGGAAGTCCGCGGGACTACCTGGCGTTCCTGCGGATGCTGGGCGCGGGCGGGGTGTTCAACGGTCAGAGGTTCCTCGAGCCAGCGACCCTGGCCGAGGCCCAGCGGAGTCAGTCGGCGGTGTTCGGACGGTTGGCCTCGGCCAGCCCCGCGGTGTCCCACGACATCGACCTGCTGCCGGGAACCCAGGTGTCGTGGTCACTGCTAGGTATGCGCAACGAGCAGCGCACGGCCCAGGGCCGTCCGGTCGGCACGGTGGCCTGGGCTGGCGGGGCGAACTGTTACTACTGGGTGGACCCGGACGGGGCGACCGCGGGTGTGCTGTTCAGCCAACTCATCCCATTCGCCGATCCCGAGGTGATCAGGCTCTTCGCCGACATCGAGCAGGCCGTCCGTACCTGACGAGGACAGCTCTGCGTCAGTGGCCGTCCTCAAAGAGTTCGGCCAGCTCCGCCGGCATCACCGGCAGCGGCTCGGGGGTGATCGTGATCGGGGCGGCGGGCCCGCGTTCGCCGGTCTGGCGCTGGACGAAGTTGACCTTGCCCAACTCGGGATCGGCGTCGGGATAGTCCTCCCGAGTGTGGCCGCCGCGGCTCTCCTTACGGTGCAGGGCTCCTTGGGTCACCGCGGTGGACACGGTCAGCATCGCCGGAAGGTCGGTAGCCAGGTTCCAGCCGGGATTGAAGGAGCGGCCCCCGCTGACCGAGATCTTGGCCGTCCGCTCCTTCAGCTCGTCCAGCTTCTCCAGTGCCTCTTCCAGCTCCGCGCCGTTGCGGACGATGCCGACGAGGGATTGCATGGCGACCTGTAGATCTTGGTGGATGTCGTAGGGGTTCTCGCCGCCGTCCCGTTCCAGGGGGGCCAGTGCCTCGGCCGCGACGGCTTCGATCTCGGTGTCGTCGACCGTGGGCTCCCCGCTGCGTCCCTCGGCGAAGTCGGACGCGCCGAGGCCGGCTCGGCGGCCGAAGACCAGCAGGTCGGACAGCGAGTTGCCGCCCAGGCGGTTGGCTCCGTGCATGCCGCCGGCCACCTCGCCGGCAGCAAACAGCCCGGCCACGGTGCCGGCCTGGGTTTCGGCATGCACTCGGACCCCGCCCATCATGTAGTGGCAGGTCGGAGCCACCTCCATGGGGGTGGTGGTGATGTCGACCCCGGCCAGCTCCATGAACTGGTGGTACATCCCGGGCAGCCGGCGGCGGATGTACTCAGGTGAGCGGCGGCTGGCGATGTCGAGGAAGACGCCGCCGTGCGGGCTGCCTCGACCGGCTTTGATCTCGCTATTGATGGCGCGGGCCACCTCGTCGCGGGGCAGCAGGTCCGGGGACCGCCGGTTGTTCGCGTGGTCGTCGTACCAGCGGTCGGCTTCCTCTTCGGTCTCGGCAGTCTCGGCCCGGAACATGGGGGCCACGTAGTCGAACATGAACCGTTTGCCCTCGCTGTTACGCAGTGCTCCGCCGTCGCCCCGAACCCCTTCGGTGACCAGCAGCCCCCGAACCGAGGAGGGCCAGACCATGCTGGTGGGGTGGAACTGGATGCATTCCATCTCGATCACGTCCGCACCGGCCCAGATCGCCATGGCATGCCCGTCGCCGGTGGACTCCCAGGAGTTGGACGTGTAGAGCCAGCTCTTGCCGATGGATCCGGTGGCGAGCACGACGGCCTTGGCGGTGAAGGTGACGAACTCCCCGGTGGCCCGCCAGTAGCCGACCGCGCCGGAGACGCGTCCTTCGCTATCGGCGAGCAGGCGTAGAACCTTGCACTCCATGAACACGTCGATGCCCAGGGAGACGACCTTCTGTTGCAAGGTGCGGATGATCTCCAGCCCGGTCCGGTCGCCGACGTGGGCCAGTCGGGCGTAGCGATGGCCGCCGAAGTCCCGCTGGGTCATCCGGCCGTCCTCGGTCCGGTCGAACAGCGCTCCCCAGGTCTCTAGCTCGTGGACTCGGTCGGGGGCCTCTTGGGCGTGAATCTGGGCCATCCGCCAGTTGTTGAGCATCTTGCCGCCGCGCATGGTGTCGCGGAAATGGACCTGCCAGTTGTCTTCCGAGTACACGTTGCCCATCGCGGCGGCAACCCCGCCCTCGGCCATCACGGTATGGGCCTTGCCGAGCAGGGACTTGCAGATCACAGCCACCCGCAGTCCCCGCTGTTGGACCTCGATGGCGGCCCGCAGCCCGGCGCCGCCGGCACCGATCACGATCACGTCGTACTGGTGCGACTCGTACCTACTCATGCGGTCGGTAGCTCCTTCCGGTCGCTCGCGTACTGCAAGGTCGGGGGTACGCCGGTCATCGGCGTGCCCCGTGCTGGCTCTGTCCGCCGACCGGTACGGCGCTCGGTTCGGTCCGGGGCGCACGCTGGCGGGCCAGGCCGATACTCGTGATGGCCGTGATGGCCATGGCCGCCATTCCGACGAATGCCGCCGTCGTGAAGGCGTGGTCGACCGGAAAGAGGTGGCCGGTTTTGGTGCCTGCGCTCAGCACCAGCCCGCCGATCGCGCTACCGAGGGAGAAGCCGACGCTGCGGACGACCTGGTTGAAGCTCATGGCGCTAGAGGTCTCGCTCTTGGGCGTGACGGCCAGGATCACCCCGGGCATCGCGGCGGAGAAGCTGCCGACACCGAAGCCGAGGACCGCCATCGCCACGAACAGCTCCGTCAGATTCGAGCGCGCGACGGCGAAGAGGATGAACGCGGCAAGCACGACGATGGCGCTGCCGGTCAGGAGCAGGGGCGCTCCGATCCGTTCGCGAACCCGAGGCGTGAGCTTGCCGGCGATAAAGCCCAGAGCTGAGAACGGGACCAGGACCAGGCCGGCGACGAAGGTGGTGAGGCCGAAGCCGTAGCCCGCGCTGTGCGGGGTCTGGGCGTAGCGGGTGATGAGGGTGAGCAGCAGGTACATGCCGATTCCGCCGACGAACATGGCGACATTCGCCCCGGCCACCGCGGGGTGTCGGACGGCCCGGACGTCGACCAGGGGCGACTTGCTGCGGAGCTCAGAGGCCGTCCAGACGCTGAGTAGGAGCACCGCCGCGACTGCGAGGACCACCGCCAGGCCGAGGTGTCGGGTCCACAGGCTCGTCTCGCTGGCCAGGAAAAGCACCAGGAACAGTCCACCCGCGAGCAGGACCGCGCCGGGGATGTTGATCCGTGCTGAGCGGCCCTTGGGGGCGACCGGAATGGCGCGCCAGGCAGCCAGGAACGCCAGCGCGGTGACGAACAGCCCGAGCCCATAGGCGGCCCGCACGCCGGCGAGTTCGGTCAGTAAACCGGCAAGGGGGTAGCCGATGCCAATACCGATGGTGGAGGCCACCGAGACAAGGGCGATCGTGGACGCGCCCCGTCCTTCGGGCAGATGATCTCGCGCCACGCCCATCATCAACGCGGTCAGACCGAGACCAACGCCCTGGGCGGCCCGGCCGACGAGCAACCAGGCGAACGGTATGGGCAGGACGGTGAGCAGGCTGCCCGCCACCACGATCGCCAACGTGGCAAGGATGGTTTCCCGGCGATGCGGGCCCGCGCCCAACCGGCCGAGGACGGGCGTAGCGACAGCGCCGCTCAGCAAGGTGATGGTCAGCGTCCACTGCGCACTGCCGAGCGAGACATGGAAGGTGGTCGCCACGCTCGTGATAAGCGGCGCTCCGAGGCTGCCTACGGCCGCGACGACCAGTGCGATGAACAGCAGTGAGGGAACCAGCAACCGCTGCTCGGCGGGGTTCTGCGGGGTGCTCATCGATTCGTCTCCGTCGTGATGTGGTCAAACAGACCAGGATGGACAAGAGTCCGCACGCCGTCTGCCCACGGCGCGTCCAACTCAGCGACCTGCAGGGCGACACCGTTGTTGAGCAGCATCCCGAAGGCCAGGAATGCTTTGATCGTCACCGGGTCGAGCCCGGTGGTCTCGGCGACCGTCGTCCACATCCGCCCGAAGCTGTCGCGCACGGTGTCGCGAACCTCGGGATCGCCGCAGGCGGCGAAGCCCTGGAGCTGCAAGAGCAGGGACGTCCGGTCGGCCAACATCTCGTTGTACTTGGCGCCCATCTGGCTGAGGGCATCGAGCCCCGTCTTGGCACCGGCGTCGCCGCGCATGCCCTCGGTCATCCGGCTGAACGCGCCGGTGACCACCTCCAGGAACAGTGCTTTCTTGGTGCCGAAGATGCGGAAGACGTAGGCCTGGGTGATCTCGGCTCGCCGGGCGATCGTCTCGGTCGAGGCCCCATGCAGACCGCCGTCGGCGAACTCCTCTGCGGCGATCTCGAGGATCTGCTGCCGGCGGCACGGCCCGCTCATCTTTTCTCGGCGCTCCATGCCGCCAGCTTATTAGTTACTAACTAGTAAGTAAGGTGTCGTTCGCCACGGTCACGACCCGGCTTGAACTCAGCTTTACCGCGGTCACCGCGCGCTGTGATCGGCCTGAATGGGCCCCGCCGGCATCGGTTTCGAGCGGTACCAGACGGCACATGTGGAGTTCGGTAGGTATGGCCGCTACGGCGGCCCCTACTTGCCACTCCTACCAAACTCAGGGCATAACGGCGGGCCGGTCGTGATCCTCCAGGCCGATGCGGCCTTCACCGGCTGCCGCCGAGCAGCATCGAGGTCAGGGCGGCGCAAGCTGAGCTGCTCAGGCCGGCAGTCCCCGCCCGCGATCCTTGTCGTCGTCGAGGATTTCCAGAACGCTCACGGCTGCCTCATGCTGGTCGTCAGGTGCTGGTTCCGGCGGAGGTTCAGGCAGCGCGAACGCCGATCCGCCGCCCTGCTTGTCCACGAGGAACCGTTCGCGGTACGCCCAGTGTGCGGCGTCGCAGATGGAGTCCAAGAGTGCGTAGTTCAGTCCAGCCCCGGTGACGATTCCCACGATCGGCACGAGCTGTCCGAGCTTCTTCTGCGTCAAGCGCACACTCATCTGTGCCGCAAAGCCTTCCGCGACGCGCGTGAGCCCGTGCTGGCGAAGGGCCGCCCAGGTCGCGTTGCGCGCCAGTTGCTGCGCGAGTTGAGACAGCTCTCGGTAGGCGATGTACTTCGCTGAGCCCGTGGTTGCCGTACCGAGGTTCAACACGGCCATGATGTAGAGCTTTTCGGCGGGGTCGTTCGGGTCGTAGCCGTAGTACATGGCGGTGTGCGCAACGGCGCGGCTGCCCGCCGCCAGCACGAACACCGCGTCACCGCCCACCGCGGCCGCGATCGTCCCGAAGCCGGGTACTGCCGCCGCGCCGGCACTTTCGACGGAGCCGAACAGCGCCAGCGCTTCCCCGCCGCTGATCACGCCGCCGGCGAGCGCACCCTCGGCGGCCGCTGCTGCGGCGTAGAGGAAGTCGAGCCGCCGCGGCCGCAGGTCGTCGATCACCTCGAGATCCAGCTGGCGGATGCCGCACAGCGTGGTGACGGTGTGTCCATGCCGGCTGAGGGCCTTCACGACGCGCTTCTCGGACAGGGTCGTGTTCGCCAGCCGGGACGTCGCCTTACCGACGCCGTCTATGGCCCGCTTGTACGAGGCTGCGGCCAAGTGGGCCGCGCGGTCGCCGACAGGGTTTTTCCGGACTCGTTCGGTGACAGCGGCTGCGCGGCGGGATGCCTCCGCCCGTGCCCTCTCCGGGATAAGACGCCGCGGCGAGCGCGCAAGCTCGTGTTCGCGGTGCTCCTGCACCTGCTTGAGAGCGCGAAGTTCGTAGGGAGAAAGTTCAGCCACAGGGTGAGCATAGGGCGCGGATCAGTAACAAAGACCCGTTCACCGCGGAAAGATCAATATTGCCCCCAAAGCGCCTTCAGAGGCAGGCCGCGGGTCGCTGAAATGGCCGTCGGTTCGGGAACGGACTTGGCGTGGAGGTCGTTGTCCCGGCACATCAGTTGAAGGGAAGGGTCCGTGGCAGACCAGCTCGAGGCGATAGCCGCGCCGATGTCGCACCGGCAGCGGGCATTTATGGTGCTCGCGCTACCGCCTGCGGCCGCTGGCGTCGGGCTGACCATGACGGTGGTGACGACCGGCCGCCCGCCGTCCGAAGGTCCGTTGTGGGCGATCGCTGCGCTTGCCTGCTCACCGGCACTGGTCGTGATGTTGCGCTACCAGTTGCGGACGCGAGACTCGTTTCCGGTAGCGACCGCGATGATGGCTGCGGGGACGGTGTTGGCGCTCGCCTTGTCGTACGTGGCGATCTGGGTCGGTGCGCTGCTGTCGCTGTGGCCATGGGCGGTCGTGACCGACTCGACCGTTCGCGCCAGCAGCGTCGCGCTGACCAGCGGCGCCAGCTTGCTGTTGACAGCAATCACTGCAGCCTGGCGCAAGCTGAAGTAGCCGTCGGTGATGCGCTTGAGCGTGGCGCAGTGGATGCCGGTCGGCGTTCGACCTAAACCTTGTTTCGCCTTAGAAGGCACTGCGTGATCTTGCGTGCAGTCAGCTGTCCGACGGCATCGGCTGATCGGCCAACTGCCCGTACTCCGCCATCGACATGTCCCGTGACTGGGCATCGCTACACGTCCTGGCCGACGCGACAAGCCGCAGCACGGACGGCAGCGACATCGGATGCGGGCGATCCATACAGCGGAGTGCAGGTCAACCTGCACTGAAATAACTCCGAGCTGCAACTACGCTGAAACGTGTTCTCGCACGGCAGCCGACGCGACGCGGTGCGGCGGCCTCGTGGTGTCCCACTATCGAAACCCCGCGACCCCATGAAACAGATGACCCCGAACCCCCATGAGGGTTCAAGGCCATTTCGATCTCTCGAGAGATCACACTGGTGGGTTGTTCGTGAAACCCCGCCTACGGGCGCTGTAAGGGTCCGTTCGAGGGAGCAATCCTCCCCTATGGCCCCAGCTATCCTCCGCGACCGTCCTGCCGGACGCGCTCATACGGAGCGATCTTGGCCAGCTCAACGCTCGATCTTCCCTTCGCGTGGAAGCACAGCAGACCGTTCACGACGTCCACAGGGATGACCCACAGCCGGGATGTTTCGTACGTGGCTACGACCCGCCCACCACTAGAGGACGACGCCGAGTAGCTCGCCGTCGGATTGTCGAGCACGACGGGAGCGATGAAGTCCACCTTGAGTGGGTCGAATCCATGCTCGGGAGCTGCGAAGCACAGGCGGTCGCTGTACTTGCCGTTCCCATACCAGGCTGTCTTGGCATCCGTCCGACGGTGGGTGTTGACAATATCGAATCCGGCATTGTTCCCACCGATCCAGCGGGTTCCCTCGTCCTCATGCCAGTGGTGCTCGGCTACAGCGTGCTCAACGAGAACCGGGAAGATACCGACCGAGCCCACGTCGGGCCAATCGCTGGGGTCGCTAACGACAGGAGCCTTGACGACCATGACGAGGGTCCGTTCCTTCATTCGCCCGCAGGATATTGCTGGCGGCAGCTCAGTGGTTTGAGTAGTAGATCGGCCAAGAGTTGAGGCGCGTTAGCGATGATGGCTAGCCAGCCATCGACGGGACAACCACATAGGTCGGGTCTCCGGGGCGGTCCATTAGGCGGCCTCTGTCGGTGGCATTCCGTACAGTCCGGACGTCACCCTCACTCTGGCGGATGGACAGACCCGATGCAGTTCACCAAGTACGACCTGGGCCACCTCGAACGGGGCGCGACCGTCGTCGTAACGTTGCGCGGCAGTGCGGCCAACGTGCGCCTGATGAGTCCGAGCGACTTCAACAATTACCAGAACGGTCGCCAGCATCGGTACTACGGCGGGCTTGCCAAGCAGAGCCCGGTGCGTATCGGCGTTCCCAGCTCGGGCCGCTACATCGTCACAGTGGACATGCAGGGCCTCGTCGGGACCGTCAACTCCGGCGTCAATGTGTTGCCGCCTCCGCAGGGTCCGCTCCCCCCGATCCGCACGACCGACCGAGTGCCGCTCGACACCATCCGCCACGATGTCAGCCCCGATGTCGAGGCCGATCCGGCTCGGGAGGTCTGGGACGTCTTCGTCTCCCACGCGACCGAGGACAAGGCGGCAGTCGCACTCCCGCTGGCCACGGCACTTCAAGCTCACGGCGTGTCCGTGTGGCTCGACGTGCTTGAGATGAAGATCGGTGACAGCCTGCGACGGAAGATCGACGCGGGCCTGTCCGGGAGTCGGTTCGGCGTCGTGATCTTGTCCCCGGCGTTCTTCCGGAAGCAGTGGACCCAGTACGAACTGGACGGACTCGTCACTATGCAGATCTCGGGTGAGCAGAGCATGTTGCCTATCTGGCACGAGATCAGCCAGGCCGAGGTGCGGACGGCCAGTCCATCCCTGGCCGACAAAGTGGCCCGTTCGACCGCAGACACGACGGTGGATGAGATCGCTGCGGAGATTGCAGCGGTCGTCAAGCAGCCCACCTAGTCGCCAAGTCGCGCACAAAGATCGAGTCGAGAGCCTTACCAGGCTCGGAGGGGCACCAGATTCTCGGCGACCGCACCTTCGGGAGGGGAGCAACTCCATCCGAGTTCGGTCAGCACGCGCACGGCCTCACTTGGTACGTCGCGGACTGCGGAGCCCAGCTGTCGTCTCCGCCAACTCTCGCGGCCATCCTTGATCGCCGTTTCCCAACCTTCCTTTGAGTCGACTCCGCAGTCGACCACCAGCAGTTGGAGGAAGTCTTCTAGGCAGGGGCGGAAGCGTTCACCACCGACGGGAAGGTGTATCGATGACAGGTCGTGGGGCTTGCCCACGCGGCCAGGCCGATGGGTGTGCGCGCGTGCGAGCAGATGCGAGAACGCTCCACGCTCGGCGTGAAATTGCCAGTGCGCGATCGGATCAGAGTGCATGTCCGCGCGGTACTCCAGCCGCAACAGCGGCGTCCGGTCCAGGGTAGAGCTGAGCATGAGCGCCGAGCCGACGGCCTTGAGATACGTTCCGCTACGGTCCATATCCAGGTAGATCGTCATGGCGAAGTCGGCGAGATACGCGTCATCCACGAACAGTGGAATGTGACGTTCACGAGGCTGAACGATGAAGCGGTCCGACCCCTCGCCCCGCCGAGAAACGATCTCAAAGTCCCCAACGAGCACAGCGCTCAGAGTCGTCTGCGCATCCTCGGCGAATCTCCGAGATCGCTCCTCCAGCGACATCACTGCGAAGCGGTGTCCTCACCTAACAGAAAGCTGATCTCCTCAAGTTCGTCGCGCGCATCCCACTCGTTGCCGGTGAGGGTTGCGGTCTCGACGTGGTGCCGGAACTCCTCCGGGGTCCGCTTGAGGTCGGCGTAGATGGCCTCGCGTCGTGCTCGCAAACCTTCGCGCGACTCAGTGATGACGGGTGCCATGGTGCCTCCTCCGTGTTGGAATCTGATGCCGCTAGTACAACACCAACATACGACAGAACGAGTCCATTCTGTCCTGATGCCGTTGCCCTGATCGCGAAAATCTCGTCGGGGTTCTCAGATCTAGTCGGCTGTCCTGCCTACATGCTGAGTTTCTTGCAACAACATGTAGGCCGCCGATACCGCCCGGCTTGATGACGATGCGCACGCCGTCGCTGATTGCCTGGGCCCACTGGCAGAGTTCGGGCTCGGAGATGTGCCCGTCATTGACCTCGCCCAGGCGGCGGCCAGTGCGGGCTTGATCTCCTCCACCGGGTGCGCGCGATACCGCTCCACCAGTCCGTCGAGCACATCCTGATACGCCGTAATCAGTCGGCCCATCGCGACGCCCAGGAAGGCATTCAGCGCTCCTTCGTCAAACTCGAAGCTGCTCAATTCGAGCAGGAGTAGGCCCAGGCACCGACAGTGCGGCTCAGAACAGGATCGACGCCACGATCATGATCGGCTCTCCGCTGCTGATCCAGTTCGACCACTCGGCCAGCTCGGCGGCATCGAGTGATCCACCGCGATGGCGTGCCAGCGCTCGGCCAGAACCGGAGCGATCTCTGCTGCGGGACGGCCCGAGTACCGAGTCGCGAGGTCGTCGATGACCGCCTGATGGGCAGCCGCCAGAAGCTCGGCCCTTGCCTCGATTCGGTCCTGTTCGTGCTCCTCGTCAAAACCGAAGTCAGGCATGACCGAGACCATAGGGCTGGGGTCAGACATCCTCGCAGCGATCACTACAGCGGTCGGTTGTGACCACGACAGAGCTGGTCCATAAGACTTTCCAGCGGCACGCTGAGCGCGTGCGCCACCCGGTGCCAGGTGTCGAGTGATCCGCGCGTGTGACCGGTTTCGAGGTTGAGCACCGTGCGGGATAGCCCAGTCAAATCGGCGAGCTGGTCATAGGTGAGGCCGCGTTCTGCTCTCAGCCGTGAGAGTTCGTGTCGTAGCGCCTCATGGTTGGGCGCGGGCGGCTGGCGGGTCACTCCCTAAATTTTCCAGTCAACGAACCTTGACCGCAGTACAGGTTCGTTGACTATTCTGTGTGGGCCCGCAGACACCACCCGGAAGGCCACCACGATGCGTCCCCACAACCCCATCTGTGACCTGCCCACCGATGCGCGTGGCCACGGCGAATACTGCGTGTCCCGACCGATCGCGCGGCAGACCATCGCCAGTAGCGAAGCGGGCAGGGCCATCGACATAACCGTGGATTTAGCCGTCAAGCGCTCCGATCGAGACGGGCAGCGGATGGTCCGCGTCATCGGCGAGCCCCTGCGTGTCAGGGTGAGTTGAGGCCAGCGGCTCGTAGCAAGTCCGCTCCCGCAGGGCGAGATTCAGGATGATCAACGATGTCGAGTTCGATGCTTTCCCTGCCGGTCGTCGATGATGGTGGGA
>JALYVK010000110.1 GCA_030853265.1 Actinomycetota bacterium | reverse complement strand
CTTCCTGGGACCCGATCGCTTTGAAAGGTCCTCGCTCGCGGTCGTTGAGGTCCACGTAGGTCGCCCCTTGGTCCAACGCCGTACCGACGGTCAGGATTGAGAGCCGCTTCAGATCCGATCGATCGAACCCAGTGATCTCCGCTTTAAGGCCCTTGTCATCGGTCGCCGCCACACTCTCGTCCACATGGCCACCAGTGGACTGCTCGGCCTGCAGGTCAGCCTCGAAGTCGTCGACGTCCCCCTCCGCCGCCTTGGGCCGTGTCGCCTCCTCACGGCGGGTGTCGTGGGTCTGTGCGTGCCTGGCCTGGGGCCCTCCTACGTCGGAGAAGGGTTTACGGGCGTCGCCGGGGCTGTTGTCATGCCGTCTCGGCATCGTGTTCTTCCTCTCGAGTGTCCTCTGGTTGCTCCTCCGCCGGAGCGGAGAAGAAGGAGGGTGTTCCCGTCATCGTCCCCAATCTGAGGTGGCCGCAACCGGGGCGCTATCGAGGTGCTGACCACATTCCGGTTCATTAGCAGCCCCAAACGGGCGTCGACGGGCCGGCTTCCTCAACGCACCGGGCGGTGTCTTTGGGGTTGGTTGACCGAGCCTCGTCTTGTAGTCGACCCGAGCCGCATCAGGTGGCCTCACCGCAGTCGGGTCGTGGTGTCATCTTGGATTGCAGACCGGGCGGGTCCAGTTGTGGGATCCCGGGCTCCATGGCGTCGGCGAAAGGAGCATGTTTTCCGTTGGCTGTAGGGGGTACTGCTGGGGTGGTCAACCCTGGAGGAAGCCGCATGCCCGAGTCCCTTTCCGGTCGCCGTATTGCCATACTCGCCGCCAGCGGTGTCGAGCAGGTAGAGCTGGTCCAGCCCCGCAACGCGGTGATCGACGCCGGCGCCACCGCCGATGTGGTCTCGTTGGAGCCGGGTGAGATCCAGGCCATGAACGGCGATATCAACCCGGGGGAGCAGTTCTCGGTGGACCGGACCGTGGCCGAGGTGTCAGTGGACGACTATGACGCCCTGCTCCTGCCGGGGGGGACGGTCAATCCCGGCCGGTTGCGCATGAATGCTGGTGCGGTGCGGTTCGTGCGCGGCTTTGTGGATGCGGGCAAGCCGATCGGGGCCATCTGCCACGGCCCGTGGACCCTGGTGGAGGCGGGCGTAGTCAAAGGCCGCAGGTTGGCTTCGTGGCCCAGCCTGGCCACCGACATCGCCAACGCTGGCGGCACCCGCGTCGACGAGGAGGTTGTGGTCGACACCAACGGGCCGAACACCATCGTGTCGTCGCGCAACCCCGACGACTTGGACGCCTTCTGTCCCGCCGTGGTCAAGGCGTTCGGCGCCTGAGCGCGCTCCCGCCCGCGCCGATCCGCCGGGTCGGTGTGGTGCTGCCGGCAAACGACGAGGCCGAGCTCATCGGCGCCTGCCTGGATGCGCTGGTGACCGCCGCGGCCGCGGCCGCCGTGCCGGTGGCCATATGTGTGGTCCTCGACGACTGCCGGGACGCCACCGCCCAGCGGGTGGCATCGGCCGCCGCGGCCGGCACCGTCGCCGACATCGTCACCGTGGTCATCACGGAGCGCTCGGTGGGGGCGGCGCGCCGGGCGGGTGCCGCCAACCTGCTGGCGCGCTTCGGCGGGTCGGGGACATGGCTGGCGACCACCGACGCCGATTCTCGGGTGCCGCCACAGTGGTTCGTCCGCCAGGTCGACCACGCCAGGAGAGGCGCGGACGCCGTGGCCGGCGCCGTGGCCGTCGCCGACTGGTCCGAACGCCATCCCCATGTGCGGACCGCGGCAGTGGGCCACTATCGGCGCTCGGATCGTCACATCCACGGCGCCAATCTGGGCGTGCGCGCCGAGGCCTACCTGGACGTGGGCGGCTTCGAGGCTGTCCGCTGCCATGAGGATGTGGCTCTGGTCCGGGCGTTGGCCACTGCCGGTTATCGGGTGGGGTGGGACAATGACCTCGTCGTGATCACCTCGGCCCGGCGATCAGGCAGGACACCTGCCGGGTTCTCCGGGTTCCTGAATGCCCTCGAGCTCGCCGGCGACAGCGCCGTCCCCGCCGCGTCATGATCGCCACCCAACCCACCGCCGTCGATGACGAGCGGGTGTGGACCCTGCTGCAGCGGTGGGTGGCGACCGCGACCAGGCGGTCGGCGCCACTCCCGGTCTGGTGACCGCCGTTCACCACGAGGAGCCGGCGTTCGTGCTCGACGTGTGGCGGTGGGCAACCGGCGCCGGTGGGTAGAGAGGACCGACATGGCTCTGCTTCCTGAACTGGCCGACTGGCTCGAGCGAAGTCGCGGCCTGGACCGGCTGGTCGGTCCGGTGCACGCCAAGGTCCTGGCCGCGGCGCGCCCGGGACGGGTCCGCGACGTGGTGTCGGGGTCGTGGCTGGGCCATCCCGCTCACCCGTTCCTCGTGGCCACCCCGATCGGGTGCTGGACCAGTGCCCATCTCCTCGACCTCACCGGCCCCAAGGACGCGGCCCGAACCTTGATCGGCGCGGGGGTGGTGTCGGCTCTGCCCACCGCCATAACCGGCCTATCGGACTGGGCCGACACCACCGGTTCCGAGCAGCGCGTCGGGGCGGCGCATTTGGCGTTCAACACTGCCGCCACGGCCTGCTATGCGGCGTCGTGGTGGGCCCGGCGCCGGGGCCGCTCAGGGGTTGGAACAGCGGTGGCCGGCGGCGTGCTGGCCACCACAGCCGGCTGGCTCGGCGGCCACCTGGCCTACGGCCTTGGCGTCGGGGTGGACACCAACGCCTTCGCCGGCGGGCCGGTGGACTGGACACCGCTCGATGGTGAGCCGCCGGTCGGCGCCGACCCCGTGGCCGCCCAAGCCGACGGCGTGGCCCTGGTGGCCACCCGGCAAGGATCGGTCACCCGGGTCCTGGCCGACCGCTGCAGCCACCGGGGCGGTCCCCTCTCCGAAGGCCATGTCGACGACGGGTGCCTCGTCTGCCCGTGGCATGCCAGCCGCTTCGACGTCGTGACCGGCGCCGTGCGTCGCGGCCCCGCCGTCGCCCCCCAACCCACCTACCAGGTGCGCCAGGACGCCTCGGGCCTCGCCGTCCGGCGCGACGAGCCCCGCACGCTTCGGACCAACGCCGCCCGCGCCCGTCCCCACCAGCACCTGAAGTCGTAGATCGGTGTGGAGTTCGATGGGATGGGTAGGTACGACTGGATTCCACCCCAAGGAGGCGATCATGGCCAAAGAGTCGGGACCAGAAGCTGGCGCTAAGGGCGCAGTAGAAGGACTCAAAGGGAAGGCCAAGGAAGCTGCTGGCGCCTTGAGCGGCAACCGGTCTTTGAAGGACGAAGGCGAAGCACAGCAAGAAAAGGCTGACGCGGAGCGCGACGTCGCCGTCAAGGAGGCAGAGGCTGACAAGGCCCGCGCCGAGGCTCAGGCCAAAGAGGCCGAGCAGCGATCCCACCAGTGACCAGAGCGCCGCGTTGACCCCTGGCAGGCTCGTGATGTGAGGGCGCTTGACCCGTGATGCACGAGAGTCGCGTTGCTCCCCGCGAGTAGCTTCCCCCCTCGCTCACACTGAGACGGGGCGCTCGGGAGCGCCGGCAGTGCGCCGGGCCCACCGATAGGCGATCCCACCCACGATCAGCGCCACGGCGATGAACAACAGAGAGAAGTAGTGCAGGTACCAGTGGTGGGCGGGTCCCGGGTCGTAGACCGCTTGGCGCGGCCAGGCGGTGTTGACGCAGATGAAGGCGCCCCAAGCAACCGCGGCCACATTGACAGGGAGTCCCCATCGGCCGAGCGAGAAGCGACCGGGCTCCCCGGGAGGTGTCGCTCCGGGCCAGCCCCGGAGGCGCCGGAGCAGCAACGGCCCCGTGACCCCCAGGTAGGCCAGGTAGACGATGACCACGGCGAGGCTGCCCAGGGCGGCGAAGAGTTGAGCCTGCCCCACGTTGACGACCAGCACCCCCACCGCCACCACACCGACCACGACAGCCGGCAGCACCGGTGTGCCTCGGCGCTTGGAGACCCGACCGAGCAGGCGGCTGCCAGGCAGCACCCCGTCCCGGGCCAAGGAGAACAGCATCCGCGACCCGGCGGTCTGGATGGCCAGCGTGCACACACACACGGCGATGCTCACGTCGACCAGGATGACCTTGCCCATGGTTGAGCCCAGCCGGTCGGTGATGATGAACGGCAGCCCACCGCTGGCCAGGTTCGGGTCGCTCAGCTTGCCGGCCGCCATGAGGGCGGCCAGCAGGAGCAGGATGCCGCCCAGGCCGGAGATGGCCAAGGCCCGCAGGATGGAGCGGGGCGCGGTGCGTCGGGGATCGCGGGTCTCCTCCGACAGCTCGCCGGCGGAGTCGAAGCCGTACATGACGTAACAGGCCATCAGGGTGGAAACCAGGAACGGCCACAGGTAGCTGCCGTGGGCGGCCACCCCGTTGGTCTGCGCCACCACGGCCGGGCCCCGCTGGGCATGAGCGAACAGCAGCCCGACGAGGGCGACTACGCCCACCAGCTCACAGGTCACCCCGACGTTGTTGATGACGGCCATGACCTCGACGCCGATGACGTTGACCAGGGTGGTGAGGGCGACCAGCAGGCCGCCCAGGATCACGGCGTTGGTGGCACCCGACGAGCTGGTGATGGCGGTGTTGGTGCCGACCAGCTGGAAGCCGGACCACACCGTGGGCAGGGTGGCCTGGAGGACGATGGCGGCGGCGGCCACGCTGACGATCTGGCCCAGGAGCATCATCCATCCCGCGAACCACCCGGCCAGGTCCCCGGCCAGGCGTCGCGACCACTGGTAGATGCATCCGGCGATCGGGTAGTGGGCGGCCAGCTCGGCGAAGCAGAGGGCGACGAGGAACTGTCCGGCGAAGACCAGGGGCCAGGTCCAGAAGAATGCGGCGCCGCCAAAGCCGTAACCGAATCCGAAGAACTCGGTGACGGTTGTCAGGATGGAGACGAACGAGAAGCCGGCGGCGAACGACGAGTAGGGACCGAGGCGCCGATGCAGTTGCTGGAGGTAGCCGAGGCCGGCCAGGTCGGCGGAGTCGACCTGGCCTTGCTCGTCGGATCGGGTTTCGGTGGTCGTCACGATTGTGCTCCGTTCTTCGGCAGGTGGCCGGCTCGGACCAGGCAGCCGAGGGTGTCGCAGATCACCCGGGTGGCGATCAGCGAGGTGATGTCCGCGTTGTCGTAGGGCGGTGAGCACTCGACGACCTCGATGCCCGCCAGCGGCCGTTCGGCGATCAGCTGGATGAACTTGAGGACCTCGCGGGGAAGGAATCCCCCGGGCTCGGGCCACCCGGTGCCGGGCACGAACGCGGCGTCGAGGCAGTCGACGTCGAACGACAACCAGACCGCTTCGGCTCCGTGCCAGGCCACCTCGAGAGCTCGCTCCGCGGCAGCCTCGATCCCCATCTCCACGCAGTCGGTGACCGTCATGATCGTCGTCTGGCGTTCGCGTCCGATCGCCACCCCCGGGCGGGGCGCCTGCCAACCCCCGATCCCTACCTGAACCAGGTTCTCGGCCGGGACGTTGGGGAGGTTGGTGGCATGGAACCACGGGGTGGTGTGCATCCGCTCGTCGAGGTCGGTCTCTTGAGTGTCGACATGGCGATCAAAGTGAATGATCCCGAGCTTGCCGTCGAGATGCTCGGCCACCCCCCTCGTGGTGGGATAGCCGATCGAGTGGTCGCCGCCCAGCACCACCGGGAACGCCCCCGACCCGTACACGTGGCTGACACCTTTGGTGATCTGGTCGAAGGTCTTCTCGATGTTGGCGGGGATGGTGAAGATGTCGCCCAGATCGCAGACGGTGATCGACTCCCGCAGGTCGACGCCCAGCTCGAAGCTGTACGACCCGTACAGCGCCGAGATCCGCCGGATCCCCTGGGGACCGAACCGCGTCCCGGGCCGGTAGGTGGTCCCACCATCGAAAGGCGCTCCGAAGACGGCGACGTCATACTCGCCGGCGCGACCCACGTCCTCCACATAGGGGGCCTTGAGGAAGGTGTTGATTCCGGCAAAGTGGGGAAGCTCGCCCCGGGAGAACGTCGGGATGCGGCGGTCCACGATGGAATCGGCGCCGGGCAGCCCGAGAGCGAGCCCCCGGGCCACCTCCTCCTCCCATCGGGTGGTCGGCAGGCGCGCTTCGGCCGCTACCGCGGCCCGGGCCTCCGGGCCGTAACGGTCGTGCAGGCTCGCTTCGTCGAAGCTCACGGACAGGTCCTCCACGGGTCGCGCCCGGCGAGGCAGCCGGGCTGGCTGGCCTCCCGGGCTTTTATCCCGCCGTGGAACGAACACTGCTGCGGCACTGCAGCAGACACTCGCCTCGCCTCTCGGACCAGACCCGATCCGAGGACCGGCGGAACCCTAGGCGCGCCTCACGATGTGAGTCAGCGACCAACCTAGAGACGCTATGTTTCCCGCCAGCTTCCGCCGTGTTTCAACCTCATGAACCCGCATTCAACCGGAGGTCAGGGCGCAGCCTCCCCGGTTGGTCCATGCCGGCCCCGTGGCCGAAGGGCGGATGTCGAAGTCGAAGATGGCGGTGGGCAGGTACAGCGAGCAGCAGGCGTTGGGGATGTCAACGATGCCGCTGATCCGCGCCTCGATCGGGGCGCTGCCGAGCAGCAGGTAGGCCTGCTCGCCGCTGAAACCAAACTTCTTCAGATACTCCACGGCATTGAGGCAGGCACGGCGGAAGGCCAGGGTGGCGTCGAGGTAATGGTTGGTGTCGGTGTCGTGATCGACCGAGATGCCGATGAAGGTGAGGAACTCCGAATAGCGGGGCTCGACTCGTCCGGGCATGAACATCGGGTTGGTCGTCACCCCGTAGGTTGTCATGCCGCCCTTGATAAGGTCGACGTGGAGATCGATGTAGCCGCCCATCTCGATGGCACCGCAGAAGGTGATCTCGCCATCTCCCTGGCTGAAGTGGAGATCACCCCCGGAGAGCTTGGCGCCCGGCACCAGCACCGGGTAGAACACCCTCGAGCCGCGAGTCAGGTTCTTGATGTCATGGTTGCCGCCGTTCTCCCGCGCAGGCACGGTACGGGCCCCCTCACGAGCGATACGTTCGAGCTCGGTTCCGGTGAGGTCACCGATGAGGGCCCCGTCCTCGAGGGGCGGCAGGGCCAGAGCCGGCACCCGGTCCGGGTCCGTGTCGATGAGGGCCTGCTCCCGCCGGTTCCACCGGGACAGGAGCTCGGCAGACGGTGCGGTACCGAAGAGGCCGGGATGGGTGATGCCGGTGTAGCACACACCTGGGAGGTGGCGGGATGTCGCCTCCTGGCCGTGGAAGTCCCAGATGGCCTTCGCCGCTTCAGGGAAGTAGTCCGTGAGGAAACCCCCGGCGTTGGTCTTGGCGAAGACGCCCGTGTACCCCCAGCCCTGGCCCGGCACCGGACCGGACTCCTGGGGGATCGGACCAAGGTCGAGGATGTCAACGATGAGCAGATCGCCGGGCTCGGCTCCCTCGATCCCGATCGGGCCGCTCAGCATGTGGGCAACGGAGAGATCGACGTCGCGGACGTCGTTCGCAGAGTCGTTGTTGCCGATCTGGCCATCGGTCCACTCACGGCACTCCACCCGGAACTCGTCACCGGGCTTGACCATGGCTACAACCGGCACATCAGGGTGCCACCGGTTGTGCCCCGGCGCCGCTTGGTCCCGCATGGATTTCGACTGGTCCACGCTGAAGACGACATTGGGCACAAGAGCTCCTCAGGGTTCGGGCGAGATCAGAGGGATGGGAGCCGCGGTCGCCGGCCGCTCGGCTCGGTGGCCGTCGGGACGCCCTGGGTGGTGGTCTCCGGGCCACGGTGCACGACGGCGGGGTCGGACCCGCTGGCTTCCTCTCGCCGGCGGACCCGGCGGATTGCCGCCGGCGGATTCCGAGCCAGGGTCGGCGGGTTGTAGACTCGCCATCCCGGTTCGCCGCAGCGCCCACAAGGGGCCGACGACTCGGCTCCGCCGATGGGGCGAACGGTGGTGAACGGTCCACAGACCGGGCACCGGTATTCGTAGGTGACCACGTTCCTGCTAGACCCCGGCTCGCCGGGGAGGCTCGACCGCGACGGAGTCGGCGCTCGGGGTCTTCTTGCACATGTCGTGGCACTGTTTGTCGAGGCTGCAGCACAGCGAGCAGATGGCCCCGCCGTGAAAGGGACAGCCGGCCATGTCGGGCCGTTCGAACGTGTGGGCGCACACCGAGCACTCGAGGGTGGCCGACGAGAGCTGACCGTCGACCATGAGGGGCTCGACCAGATCGTCGGTCCGGGCGATGTAGTACCTGCCCTTTGTGAGCAAGGCGAACATGGGCGAAAGGACGAACGCCAACACCAGGGCGATGAACGGTGAGAAGGCGGCCGGGTAGGCACCGAAGGCGTTGTAGAAGGCGAGGATCGATACGACCGAGGCTATGACCATGGAGCCGAAGCCGACCGGGTTGATGTTGTAGAGGTGCGCTCGTTTGAACTCGATCATCGGCGGGCTGAACTTCAAGGGCTTGTTGACCACCAGGTCGGCGACAAGGGCGCCGATCCACGCGATGGCGACGTTGGAGTAAAACCCGAGGACCGTGTTAAGGAACGAGAAGACGCCCGCCTCCATCAGGGCCAGGGCGATGCCGACGTTGAAGAAGATCCAGACCACGCGGCCGGGGTGCCAGTGAAAGACCCGGGAGAAGAAGTTGGACCACGACAGAGACCCCGAGTAGGCGTTGACCACGTTGATCTTGATCTGCGACAGGATCACGAAGAAGACGGCCAACGCCAAGGCTCCGGCCGTGAGGAACGACCCAAAGCCGCCCAGGAACTGCTGGATGGGTTCCCCGGCGTTGGTAAGTCCAACCTTGGTCGCCACGTAGAAGGCAAGGAAGCCACCGCCGAGCTGCTTGGCCGCCCCCAGGACGACCCAGCCGGGACCGGCGGCGATGACTGCGGCCCACCACTTCTTGGCGTTGGCAGCCGTCTTCTGGGGCATGAACCGCAGATAGTCGACCTGTTCGCCGATCTGAGCGATGAGGGAGAGGGCCACACCCATGCCCAACCCGAATCCGAGGGCGCTGAACGAGGAGCTACCGGAGTGCCCCGCGAAATGGCTGAACTGGGCGTACTTGTGGGGATCGGCGAAACCGACGTAGACGAACGGGGCGAACATCAACGCCAACCAGACCGGCTGGGTCCACACCTGCAGCTTCGACAGGGCGGTCATGCCGAACACGACCAGTGGGATGACGATGAGCGACGACAGGATGTAGCCGAGAGCAAGAGGCAGCCCGAAACCGGAGTTGAAGGCCTGGGCCATGATCGACCCCTCCAAGGCAAAGAAGATGAAGGTGAAGCTGGCGTAGACAACCGACGTGATGGTCGAGCCCAGGTACCCGAACCCGGCGGCGCGGGTGAGCAGGTCCATGTCGATCGAGTACTTGGCTGAGTAGTAGGCGATCGGGATGCTCGTGAGGAAGATGACCAGGGCCGCCACCAGGACCGCGGCCAGGGCATTCACGAAGCCGTGGGTGATGGCGATGGACG
>JALYVK010000109.1 GCA_030853265.1 Actinomycetota bacterium | reverse complement strand
GCCATCGGATCGTCCGCGCAGAGCTGGATTCCCAGATCGCCACCGGAGCGGGCGGCCTGCAGGTGGTCGGTACCGAACGCCGGCAGCGGTCGTAGCTGGTCCGGGACTGGCAGGCCCGCTGTGCCTAGCGCCGACGCGCCCAACCCGATGGTCACGGTGAGCCCGGCCGGCTGCAAGCCGGCGGCCAGCTCGGCACTCACCGATGGCCAGTTGCCGGCCATCGCGGCCCGGGCGGCGGCGGACAGCTGCCGCAGTGCGGTTCGCAGCGCCGCCGGGCCGGTGACCGCTGGGGTCAGGTCCAGCGAGAGAAATCGCAGGACGGCCGGTTGGCGGTCCACGATGCCCGGCTGATGGGCACCCTCGAAAGCCACCGTGGCGGTGGGCCCGCTGGCCGGCGGATCGTGCTGACTCGACCGGTGGTCAAGGCCGAGGCCGCCGGCCGCGCCGATGGTCGCGCCGCCCGCGAGCAGGCCGGCTGAGGTCAGGAATTGCCGACGTCCCAGCCGTTGCTCGGTCATCGCAGCCCTTCCACCTCAGCCCACGTAAGTACTCAGCCCCAGTACTCAGCCCCAGTACTCAGCCCCAGTACTCAGCCCCAGTACTCAGCCGCAGTACCCAGCCTCGCCAGGCCCGCGGCCGGCGTCAGAGTGCACGGTAGTTGGTTCCGATAGCTGCCGGCACAGCCGGCGCCTGGCTGGCACGTTGGGCGACAGCATCTGAGACCGGCAAAAGGCACGTGTTTGTATGGATGAAGTCAAAACTCCAAAATCGGACGGCCACCCACTAGAATAAGTTTAGGAAGTGATCTAAAGCGTAATGTCCGGTTAAGTCCCGGAAAACTCCGGGATCCGGGGCCCGGAAAGTGCTATTACACCCGGTAAAAGTTGGCGCGGCGCTGCAGGAGTTGACCTGACTCCGCGCGCCGCTGGCGTAACACTAGCTCGGCCCGGCCGGAAAGTAAACCGACCGCGCGGTCTTTTTGACGGTCGGGACGAATTGGTCATTTTTCCCTTTGCGCGGCGGGGCGATGGTACCGCTAGACTTTGTCCCAATCCGCGGTTGAGAGGCGACATCTGTGGCAATGCAGCAACGTGCAGTCCTGACTCGAGGACGCGTGTTGACCGCTGCGGCGGGCGTTTTCGCCCGTACCGGATTTCTCGCTGCAAGCATGAACGACATAGTGGACGCGGCCGGCGTCACGAAGGGCGCGGTCTACTTCCACTTCCCGAGCAAGGAAGCTCTCGCGGTCGCCATCGTCGAGGAACAGTTCGCCCAGTGGCCGGATATGGTCGCCTCGATCGTGGAGCACTCACCGGACGCGCTGGTCAGCGTGGTCGCGCTCACCTACGAGGTCGGTGCTCGGTTTCGCGATGACGTACTGATCACTGCGGGTGTCCGGCTGTCCTTCGAGCGCAGCCTGGTCAACGCGGCCATGCCGACCCCGTTCGTCGGCTGGATCAGCGCTCTGCAGGGGATGTTCGCCAAGGCTCGGCGGGACGGCCTGCTGCTACCCGGAGTGATGCCCGCCGCCACCGCGCGAGCGCTGGTCGGTGGCTTCTTCGGCGTCCAGCACGTCTCGGAGATGCTCACCGGACGTGCGGACCTGGAAGCCCGGCTGGACGAGTTCTGGAAGCTGTTCCTGGTGGGCATCGCCGCCGAGCCGGACTGGGTGGGCACCCAGCGAGCGGTCAAGCGGGTACGCACCGCGGTCCGCAAGGACCTGGCCAGAGCAAACGCAAACGGCAAACGCTGACAGCAGCCACCGGCGGTGAGCGGTAAGCGGTACTAGCCGGAGATCCGGAACATCCCGGAAGCGGTCTCCCGGCCGCCCTGCTCGACCGAGAACTGGGTGGTGTCGCCGGTCGCCGGCCGCAGCTCGATGCTGGTGGTCAGGTTCAGCTCGGTGAAGGCCGGGCATTCCATCAAACAGCCGACCAACCGCGCCTGCTCACCTCGCAGCGCCGCTGCCGCCTGCCAGGCGGCGTCGACCAGCAGCATCCCCGGGGCGTGATCGAGCGGATGGTCGAAGTAGACCGGATGGCCCAGCGGGATCATCAACTCCCGGATCGGGCCGGCGGCGGGCACCGGCGCGATCAGCGCATCGGCCGCTGACCGGTATCCGGAACCCCGGGGCTTGGGCCGGTTGTCGTTCGGGGGCTCGACCTCGGCGGTGGTCTGGGCTCCTGAGCGTGCGCGCAGTGCGCTGTAGGTGCGGGCGGACAGCCAACTGATCGTCCCGGTGCCGACGGCGAAGGCGGCTCCGTCGGCGGCGAAGTGCAGCACCACGGTCATGCTGCGCAGCCCATTGCTCCGGCGCTGAATATTGCGACACTCGACGGCGATGGACAGGTTGGTGGCGCCCTGCAAGGCACGCGGCTCGGTCTCGGGGTCGAGGTCGAAGCCGACGTCGCGCATCACCGACTGCTGGTCGAATTCAACGCCGAACCCGAAGTGGGACAGGGCTAACCCTGTTTGTCGGACGGTCTCGAGTATCAGCATCGGGTCGTGCCTGCCGTCGGCGTCAGGTCGATATACCCGGTGCGAGCGGGGCCATTGCGCGGCGACCAAAAAGCCGGTGTCCGACAGCTGAACCAGATCGGTGAGTAACACCTCGGCGATCGCGTCGCGATGCACCAGGGTGCGGTCGATCGAGCGCGTCCAGCTCAACGCGTGGGGGGCTGCCGACTCCGCGCCAGGGGTACCCAATGAACCTCCTGTGAAAGGAAAACCGAACCGCTCGGACGGTATCGGCTGGCCAAGATAGGCGGAAGGCTTCACCTCACTTAAACATCAACCCGTAACGTAAGGCTCGATGTTTTGCGTTATTTGGGTAGTTTATGGAGTTATCTAACGACGTGAGCATTACTCTCAGAAACCGGGTTTCATCACTACTGGTGATGGCGATCAGCTGTGTTCATCGAGATATTGCTCGGGGTCGACATCGTCGTGAGAGATCTGGGCCCCGCCGGGGTGAGCTGCGTAAAACTGAACCCACAGCTCGCCCAGCCGCTCGCGCAACTCGTGGCTGGCGTGCTTGCGAAAGTCCGGCAGCCCCTCGTCCTCCTCCTCGGCCAGGTGCTCGCTGTTCTCGGTCCGAGCCTGGCCCACCGCCTCGTACCACGGCGAGCTGCCCGTCTCGTGCCGCGCAGCGTCGGCGATCGCGTCCCGGATCTTGTTGTGATCCTTGATCGCGTCCTCGGTCTCCTCCGGAGCCTGCTCCTCGTCGCCACGCTTCAGCAGCGCCGGGTAGAAGATCGTCTCCTCGGCGGTTGCGTGGGTTTCCAGCCGCTGCGCGAGCGGTTGCCAGACGGCGGACAGCTCCTCGGTGGTGCGGGCATCGTCCAGTCGGGCAAACTGCCGGCGGAGCCATTCGTGGTCGTCCATGATGAGTGCGGTGATGTCAGCCATCTATCCACTGTGCCAGCCGCCGGTGCCGACCGCAGGTCGGTGACTCAGCCAGTTACCGTCGGGGCCGGCATCGCGGTGACCACGATGTTGGACAGGTAGTTGCCGGCCTGCCGGTCCAGCACTCCGCCGCAGGTGATCAGGGTCAGCGCTCGCCGGCCGGTCGCGCGGAAGATGGCCGCCGGCAGCCCGGTGGACTTGGGGTAGCTGGCCAGCGCGGTGATCCGCCAGCCTTGGGCCGCCCCGGCGCCCCGGGTGATCACCGGATCACCGACCTTGAGCTGGCCGATCCGGCCGAGCGCGCCGGTGCCCTGGCCGACATAGTTGACGTGGCCGGTCACCAGCAGGTCACCGACCCTGCCGTCCAGCGTGCCGCCCCCGGTGTAGTAACCCACCACCCGGACGTTGGCAGGCACTCCGAGATAGCCGGCCACGTCGACCACCTGCGCCTGGATCGAGGCGGTGACCGACTGCCCGGGAATGGCCAGCGTGTCATGGGCGAAGCCGGCCGGTACCCGCACCGCGGCGGGCCCGGCTGGCTTCTTCGGATTCCTCGGCCCGGCCACCGGTCGGCTGACACCGGCCGCGGTGGTCGGCGTGGTCGGCGGCAGCGGGATGTCGCCGAGTGCCGGCCGGTTGAACTGGTGCCAGGCGAGCCCGGCGCCCAGGGCGGCGATCAGCGCGATGATCCCGAAGACCAGTACCTCGACCCGCTCGGTCCGGCTAGCGGGCACGTCGCCACCGCACCGCAGCGGCCGCAGACACCCCGCAGACCAGCAGTACCAAGGTCAGTGCGGTGCGCGGATCCATCCCGTGCGGAGCCAACCCGCCGCCGGCATCGACCTTGATGTCGGACCGGGGCACGGCCGGGTTCCCGGCCGGACCGGTCGCGACCGGGTTGGCCGCGGTCGGGCCGCTGCCGGGCAAGGCCGCCGTGATGGTGCTCGGGCCGACCGAGGCACTGGCCAGCTCGAGCACCGCCGAGCTGCTCAGCAGGTCCAGCCGCAGTGCCCGCTCGGTGAACGTCCCGCCCACCGCCGACTGCACGTTGACCACCGGATCGAGCAACCGGCCGAGCTGCCCGGTCAACGGGGTGAACACGGTGCCGACCAGTTGGTTGCCGGCGTTCACCAGTTGGTTGGTAACGCTGGTCTGCAGGCCGGTCAGGATCGGGGTCACCAGGGCCAGTTGGTTCGCGTTCAGTGGGACGCCGGCGATGGTGAAACCGAGCTGCCCGAAGCCGGTGGTCAGCTTGCCGATCACGGTGTTCAGCAGCGAGTCGATGGCCCGGGGCAGTGCGGTCGCCAGCGCCTGGGTCAGGTAGGGCAGCAGGTGAGTGTTGGGCGGCAGCCCGTTGAGGTTCAGCCCGTTCGCGGCAAGCAACCCGGCCACGTCGAGGTGGATGCTGCCGGTGCGCAGGTTGGCGGTGAGCGCGCCGCCGTCCGCGCTCACCGAGCCGAGCTCGTCGATCAGCACCGGCAGGTTGCTGAGGCCGGTCACGGTGATCGGCAGGCCCAGGCCATTGAAGGCGGTCGCCAAGCTCGCGAGGGTGGTGCTGGCCTGGGTGATCGTCTGATTGATCAGGGCGGCGAGCTGCGGCGCGGTCAGATCCAGCGTCAGGCCGGCGATCTGGTAGCTGCCGCGCTGGGTTCCGGGCAGGCCGGCCGCTTGCTGAGCCCGGGCGGCCAGCGCGCCTATCGACAGCTGCAGGTTGCCGAGGGTGTTGGCCACCGCTGAGCCGCCGAGCCCGGCCAGGTTGAGCGTCGCATTGGACGGCGGGGTGCCGTTCTGGCCACCGATCCCGATGCCGCCGGAGTTGCCCACCGCGCCGGACGCGCCCAGTGCGCTGCCGTCCGGATTGGCGTCGGCGTACTGCCCCACCGCGCCCAGGCTGATCACGCCCTCGCCGGGCAGCTGCAGCACGTTGGTCAGTGGCAACTGCACTGCGCCATTGAGGGCGCTGGCGTCCAGCGAGTTGTACCGCAGCACCTTGGTGCCGAAGCTCTGCGCCGCCTCGCCCTGGACGGCGGCCAGCGTGGCCAGATCGGTGCCGCCGATCGTCCCGGTCAGGAACCGGCCGGTGGCCTGCGACACGGGTGCGGTGGCGGCCTTGGCATCGCTGTTGCTCAACAGCAGCATCGAGGTGACCACGACCCCTATCACGACGACCAGCCGCAGCCGGCCCGTCCCGGCCTGCGGTTGCCGGGCCTCCCGCGGCTCCCCGAAGGCGGTCTGCAGCTCAAGTGCCCTGTCGATCATGCGGCATCCATCCCTTAGGGAGACCCGAAACCGGTCTCCGTCACTGACTCAACTCCGGTGACGGGTGTAAGGAAGCTGCTAACTCACGGACAAGGACGTCTCGTCTAGGAAATGCGGCAGTTGCCTAGCTCGGCCTAGACGATGCTGTTCAGGCCGGCCCGACGGCATCGATCCGGACGATCGCCTCGCCCGCCTCGTCGCTGGCCGCCAGGTCCACCGTCGCACTGATACCCCAGTCGCGGTCCTCGGCCGGATCGTCGAAGGTCTGCCTGACCAGCCAGCGGCCGGGTTCGGTGACGACCTGGAACAGGGCCGGCCCGCGAGCCTTGGCGCCGATGCCGATTCGCTCGTACTCCTCGAAGTATTCCTCGATGGCCGCCTGCCAGGCTTCGGCATCCCAGCCAGCTGCGGCGTCGAGTTCGCCGAGCTCGAAGTAGCGGCGGTGCGCAGCAAGCTCGACGCGACGGAACAGCGCGTTGCGCACCAGCACCGTGAAAGCCCGGACGTTCGCGGTCAACGGCCGGGTCGGCGCGCTGACCGGAGCGACCTCCTGGCCGGTGCTCGCGCTGGTGAGCTGCTCCCACTCGTCCAGCAGGCTGGAATCGACCTGGTGGACGAGTTCGCCCAGCCAGGACGTCAGATCCTCCACCGGCTCGGTTCGAGCGGCCGGCGGCACACCGGCCCGCAATGCCCGGTAGGCATCGCTGAGATAGCGCAGCACCAGGCCCTCGGAGCGGTTCAGGCCGTAGAAGGAAACGTATTCTCCGAAGGTCATGGCCCGTTCCCACAGCTCACGGACCACCGACTTGGGCGCCAGCTGGTGCCCAAGCAGCCAGGGATGACCCTTGCAGTACATGGCAAAAGCCGCTTCGAGCAGCTCGGCCAGCGGCTGCGGGTAGGTCACCTCTTCGAGCAGTTCCATCCGCTCGTCGTACTCGATACCTTCGGCCTTCATCCGGCCGATCGCCTCGCCCCGCGCCTTGTGCTGCTGAGCGGACAGGATCTGCCGCGGGTTCTCCAGGGTCGCCTCGATCACCGATAGCACGTCCAGGGCGAAGGATTCCGACTCGACGTCGAGCAACTCGATGGCGGCCAGCGCGAAGGTGGACAGCGGCTGGTTCAGCGCGAAGTTGACCGGCAGGTCCACCGTCAGCCGGATTCTGCGGCCGTCGGCGTCCGGTTCAGCCAACTGCTCGACGACGCCGGCGGTCAGCAGCGACCGGTAGGCCTGGATCGCGGTCCGGACATGCCGGCGCTGGGCGGTCGCCGGCTCGTGGTTGTCGGTCAGCAGCGAGCGCATCGCGGCAACCGGATCACCCGGTCGGGCAAGGACATTGAGCAACATCGAGTGCGAGACGGCGAAGTGTGAGGCGAGCGGTTCCGGGGCGGCGGCGAGCAGCCGGTCGTGGGTAGCCTTGGTCCAGGACACGAAACCGTCCGGGGCCTTCTTTCGCTGCACCCGCCGGCGCTTCTTCTCATCGTCACCGGCCTTGGCCAGCAGCCGGACGTTCTCCACCTCGTGCTCTGGTGCCTGCACCACCACGGTGCCGGCGGTGTCGTAGCCGGCCCGGCCGGCCCGGCCGGCGATCTGGTGGAACTCCCGGGCCTGCAGGTGCCGGGTGCGTACGCCGTCGTACTTGCTCAGCGAGGTCAGCACCACCGTCCGGATCGGGACGTTGATGCCGACCCCGAGCGTGTCGGTGCCGCAGATGACCTTCAGCAAGCCGGCCTGGGCAAGTTGCTCGACCAGCCGCCGGTACTTGGGCAGCATGCCGGCATGGTGCACTCCGATACCGTGCCGGACCAGCCGGGACAGCGTCTTGCCGAAGCCGGAGCTGAACCGGAATTGCCCTATCGCCGCTGCTATCTCGTCCTTTTCCGGCCGGCTGGCGACGTTCACGCTGGTCAGCGCCTGGGCCTGTTCGACCGCCGCGGCCTGGGTGAAGTGCACGATGTAGATGGGGGACTGGTTCGTCTGCAGCAGCTCGGTGATGGTCTCGTGCAGCGGGGTCGTGGCGTAGTAGTGGAACAGCGGGACCGGCCGCTCGACGGAGCTGATCACCGCCGTCGGCCGGCCGGTCCGCCGGATCAGGTCGTCCCGAAAGAACGTGACGTCGCCCAGCGTGGCCGACATCAGCAGGAACTGTGCCCGGGGCAGTTCGAGCAGCGGCACCTGCCAGGCCCAGCCCCGGTCGGTGTCGCCGTAGTAGTGGAATTCATCCATCACCACCAGGCCAATGTCGGCCGCGGCGCCCTCGCGCAGGGCCAGGTTGGCCAGCACCTCGGCGGTGCAGCAGATGATGTCGGCGGCCGGGTTGACGCTGGCGTCGCCGGTCATCATGCCGACCCGGGACGAGCCGAAGGTCTCACACAGCGCAAAGAACTTCTCACTCACCAGGGCCTTGATCGGGGCGGTGTAGAAACTGCGGATCGGTCGGCCGGCCCGCGGCCCGCTCGCACCGGTACCGAGCAGGGCGGCGAAGTGGGCGCCGGTGGCGACCAGCGACTTACCCGACCCGGTCGGGGTGGCCAGAATGACGTTGGAGCCGGTCACCAGCTCGATCAGCGCCTCGGCCTGGGCGGGGTAGAGCGTCAGGCCCTGCTCGGCGGTCCAGTTGGCGAATGCGTCATAGACCGCATCCGGATCGTCCGGGTCTACCTCGCCCCGGTCCACCAACTCCCCCAGCGTCACCGGCATTTCGCGGCCCGAGTTTGCACAGTTGTCGGCGTGTCGTGGAAACTCGGGCCGCGAAATGCGGTGGCAGGAGGGTTGGTCATAGCAAGCGGGTGGGCAGCCGTTGCTCGGTGACGGTGCCGGCCGCGTCAGCCGACACCCAGTAGCCGGCCTGGTTGGGCTTCTCGGTCACCGCCTCGACGAACCGGGTGCCCCGGTAGAGCACGCCCACTCCGTCGTCGGTGGCGTAGCCGGGCGGCAGGGTGCCGTTACCGACCAGGGACTGGAATAGCGGCCGGCGCTGCTCCTCCGAGTCGTAGTGCACGCCATTGGAGTACGGCAGGAACGCCAGCCCGTTGGACACCGGCCGCAGCTCGGTGCCGAAGGAGTCGGTGGTGCCACCGATATGCCAGCAGAGGGAGCCCGCCGACACGCCGGTCAGCACCACGCCCGCCTGCCAGGCCTCGCGCAGCACCTCCTCCAGGCCGTGCAGCCGCCACATCGCCAGCAGGCCGGCCACGCTGCCGCCGCCCACCCAGATCACGTCCTGGCTGAGCAGCAGCTCGCGGATATCTTCGACGTTCGGCATCGGGAACAGCGCCAGGTGGCTGGCCCAGAACCCGCGCAGCTGGGCGGCCTCGTAGAACCCGCGGAGCACCTCGGCCGAGTCGCCGCAGGCGGTGGCCAGAAAGCACACCCGCGGTGCCCGACCGGACGTCCCGGCCAGCTCGACCGCGTAGTCGGTGAGCGGGCCGACCTCCCAGCGAACTCGGCGGCTCATCAGCATGCCGCCGGAAGTTGCCAGGATGGTCGGTTCGTCGGCAGTCACAGCCACCCAATCTAGGGGTTGGGCCGATCGACTTGCCGGTCCGGGCACCCGCGCCCGCCATCGTCGGATAGCGTGCCAGCGTGTCAGTTGCCTCAGTTGCCCGTTATCTGGGAGCACGCCGGTGAGCGCCCGCTGGCTGGCGCTGCAGGCGCTGCGGTACCGGTTCGGCCAGTCGGTGGTGCTCGGACTGCTCTCGATCACCGCGGTCGCGGCCTGCGCCGCTGGCCCGATGTACGAGCGGGCGGTCGAGCAGGCCGCGGTCCGCTCCCAGCTCGCGCACGTCGGCACCGCCGACCGGGGCGTGACCATCCAGGGCAGCTCCGCCGCCGAGACCCAGTCCTACCTGCCT
>JALYVK010000053.1 GCA_030853265.1 Actinomycetota bacterium | reverse complement strand
CGCTTGTTGTCCTCGCGGGCCGAGTTCAGCGCTGCGGCATCGGCGTTCGGCGCGCCGGCCGGCGGTGCCGACTGGCGAGCCTGGTTCAGCGCACCCTCGAGCTCGGCGACCCGGGCTGACAGCTTCTTGCTCTCCTCGCGAGCGGAGGCCAGCGCGGCGGCATCGGCGCCGGAGGTGGCGGCCGGAGCGGCTCCACCAGCGCTGTTGCGCAGATCGCTGTTTTCCTCGATCAGGCGGGCGAGCTCGACCTCGATGATGTCGAGGAAGGCATCGACCTCCTCCTCGTCGTACCCGCGCTTGCCGATCGGGGGCTTCTTGAAGACCACATTGTGGACTTCGGCGGGTGTCAAAGGCATCAGGTCACCTCATGTGCAATAGATGGCGAACCCGGTTCGGGCCCCCCAGCTGGGAGTTCGGACAGTGGTACCGCTGCTTCTCAGCGGCGCCATTTGTAGCTCTGCGCACTCACTCTTGGTGAGCGGGTGCATAGGGAGAATAGCGAGTTCGTCGGACCATGCGCCGCACGAGCCCCAAAGTCATCACAACCAGAAACCGGCATGACGACCAAATCAGTGGTTCTCAGCAAGGATCCAGCTACCCCGCAGCCAACGAGCCGACGATTACCCGCAGTATCCAGATCATGATCAACAATACGATAACGCTCATATCGAAGCTGATCCCGCCGACGCGCAGTGGCGGGATCAATCTGCGCAGTAATTTCATCGGCGGATCGGTGACGACGTAGACGAATTCCAGCCCGATCGCGGTCGCGCCGGCCGGCCGCCAGGCCCGTGCGAAACTGCGCGTGGTCTCCACGATCAGCCGGGCGATGACCAGCAGGTAGAACACGAGCAGCGCGAGACCTATCGCGGCCCAGAACGTCGACATAGCCCCATTCTCGCACTCGGATCGGACCGGCAGACGCTCAGCTCTGGTTGTAGAAGCCGCCTTCGACGATCCGCTGCTTATCAGCGGCCGTTACTGACATGTTGTGCGGGCTGAGCAGGAACACCTTCGGGGTTACCCGCTCGATGCTGCCGTGCAGTCCGAAGGTGAGCCCGGCCGCGAAATCGACCAGCCGCTTGGCGTCCGAGTCGTCCATCTCGGACAGGTTCATGATCACCGGGGTACCAGCGCGGAACTGCAGGCCGATCGTCTTGGCCTCGTTGTAGGTGCGCGGGTGCAGCGTGGTGATCCGTTGTGGTGGCTGCTCGTAGGTCGCGTCGTAGTCGTCATAGACCTCGGCGTCCACCGGGGCGCTGTCGTAGCCGGCCCGGACCGGAGCGACCTCCGCCTCGCGGCGGTGGTACTGCGGGTCCCGAGCCAATGCGCCGTAGGACTCCGAGCCGCCGCCGTCGGCGTAGTCGTCATCCTCGACCAAGCCGAGGTAGACGCCCATCTTCCGAAAGGCTGTAGCCATTTCGTCCTCCTGAGTAAGTACCGCGATGATGCTGCGAGCCGACGCTATCCGAAATTTGTTGCACGGCGGCCGAGCAACGCCGTACCGATCCGCAGGTGTGTCGCGCCGTGCCGGACGGCGGCCTCGAGGTCACCGCTCATCCCGGCGGACACGATGGTCGCGGCCGGGTGTTCGGCCCGTAACCGCTCGGCGATGCCAGCCAGCTTGTCGAAGGCCGGATCGGGGTCGGCGTCCAGCGGTGCGATCGCCATCACACCGTCCAGTCGCAACTCCGGACGGGCCGCGACCCGATCGGCCAGCCGGAGCAGCGCGTCGCCCGCGCTGCCGCCGCGCTCGGGGTCGGCGTCCAGGCTGAGTTGGACCAGCACCGGCAGCACCCCCTCGGCGTGGCCGGCGCCGGTGGCCAGCGCGTCGGCCAGCTCCGGACGGTCCACGCTGTGCACCAGGTCGGCGTAGCGGGCAACCGAGCGGGCCTTGTTGGTCTGTAGCCGGCCGACGAAATGCCAGCGCACCACGGCGTCGGTCAAGCCAGCGAATTCGACCACCTTGGCCGAGGCCTCCTGGTCCCGGCTCTCGCCCAGCTCGCCGATGCCGGCCTCGGCCAGGATCACCGCGTCGGTGGCCGGAAAGAACTTGGTGATGGCCACCAAGGTCAGCTCGGTCACCGGCCGGTTGGCAGCCACGGCGGCCAGCTCGATCCGGTGCCGGACGTCGGCCAGGTTCTGCAGGATTTCATCTCGGCGGGCGTCCGGGTTGCTCATCGCCGAACGCCCGCCGAAGTCTGATGGGCTCTCGCCCGTGCGGTTCTACTTGAGGAAATCAGGGACATCCAGCTCTTCGTCCACCTCGACGGGCTTGCGGGCAGGCGGCGTGGACGGCGTCCAGACCGCACCCGGCTGGTTGTTGCCCGGTGCCGACGTGCTGGGCAGCGCCTGGCGTGGCGCGCCGTTGGCCTGAGTGCCGGACGGGGCGAGGCTGGACGTGCCGTCGGCGTTCTCGCGGCGGACCTCCACCTTCTTGTACGGCAGCTGTCCGGAGTCGAAGCCGGCCGCGATCACGGTCACCTTCACCTCGTCGCCGAGGGTGTCGTCGATCACCGCGCCGAAGATGATGTTCGCGTCCGGGTGGGCGGATTCGGCGACCAGCGAGGCCGCGTCGTTGATCTCGAACAGGCCGAGGTCCGAGCCGCCGTAGATCGACAGCAGCACCCCGTGCGCGCCTTCCATGCTGGCTTCCAGCAGCGGTGAGGCGATGGCCATCTCGGCCGCCGCCCGGGCCCGGCCCTCGCCGCGCGCCGAGCCGATCCCCATCAGCGCCGAACCGGCGCCGCTCATCACGCTCTTGACGTCGGCGAAGTCCAGGTTGATCAGGCCGGGGGTGGTGATCAGGTCGGTGATGCCCTGGACGCCGGACAGCAGCACCTGGTCGGCGCTGCGGAAGGCGTCCATCACCGAGACGTTGTGGTCAGAGATCTGCAGCAGCCGGTCGTTCGGGATCACGATCAGGGTGTCGCACTCGGCGCGAAGCTGCTCGATGCCGATCTCGGCCTGGGTGGCCCGCTTCTTGCCCTCGAAGGAGAACGGCCTGGTCACCACGCCGATGGTCAGCGCGCCGAGCTTGCGGGACATGCTCGCGATCACCGGAGCGCCGCCGGTGCCGGTCCCGCCGCCCTCGCCCGCGGTGACGAAGACCATGTCGGCGCCCTTGAGCACCTCTTCGATCTCGTCGCGGTGATCCTCGGCGGCCTTGCGGCCAACCTCGGGTTGCGCGCCGGCACCCAGGCCACGGGTCAGTTCGCGGCCGACGTCGAGCTTGACGTCGGCGTCGGACATCAGCAGCGCCTGGGCGTCGGTGTTGACCGCGATGAACTCGACACCCTTCAGGCCCTGCTCGATCATCCGGTTGACCGCATTGACGCCGCCGCCGCCGACACCGACGACCTTGATCACAGCGAGGTAGTTGTGCGGTGAGCTCATGAGTCTTTCCTTCACTGGCTGTCGATCTACGGTGTGGGCCGGTTGGTCATGCTGAGAGCCCTTCGCGAACCCTCACCCTCAAGTAGACCCTTAATGTTATGTCAACCTGAGCGATAAATGCGAAAGTAGTTCCCGGAAGCCGCGCAGGCGTGAGGCGCGCCGCGACAGGCCGGAAAAACAACGGCAATCCGACTCACGCGCCGCGGCTGATCACCGAACTGGGATCGCTGACGTCGAAGTAGCTGCCCGGTTGCCCCATCAGCGCCGGCAACAGCCTGGCCTTGTCGGCGCTGCGATCCACCCCGCCCCACAGCACGGTCCGGCCGTCGACCAGCTTGAGGGTGACCGATTCGGTGCTCGGCGCGCTGATCAGCGCGATCTTGCGGGCCAGCGCCGGCGTGAGCGAGCCGGCCACCTCAGCGGCCGCAGCGGCCCGGTCCTGATCGGTGGACACCTCGAGCTGCGGCAGCCCGGCCGGCGGCTTGGCAACGGTTCGGAACGCGACGTTGCTGGCATCCACCAGCTCGGTGCCGTCCGGGCCCGACCGGTAGCCGACCGCGACCCGCTCGGTGACCTCGATCCGGACGCTGGACGGGTAGGACGTGCTGACGGTGACCGTCCGAACCTCGGGGATCGCCGCCACCCGAGCCCGCACCGCGGCCGTGTCCAGCCTGGCCAGCGGGGTGCCGGGCGCGATCGCCGCGGCCTTCTCGATCTGTGCTTCGCTGACCAGCTTCGTGCCGGACACGGTCACCGACCGGACGCCCAGCACCGAGGAGAACGCCACCAACCAGACCAGCAGGATCACCAGCACCGCCACGCCAGCGGCCAGCGGCCAGCGCCACCGGTGGCCGGCGGCCAGCCAGCTGTTGCCTGCTGCCAGCTCGGTCATCGGCCGCTCCCCCGCTCGTGTTCGATCGCCGCCAGGATCAGCGGGCACAGCAGGTGGACGTCCCCGATGCCCATCGTCAGCACCAGGTCACCGGGTTCGCACAGCGCGGCGACCCGGCCGGCGACCGCCTGCCAGTCCGGTTCGTAGACCACCCGCTCGGCCGGCAACGGGATCAGCTCGGCGATCAGCGCCCCGGTCACTCCCGGAATCGGTCGCTCCCGGGCCGGGAAGATATCCATCACCACCGCCAGATCGGCGACCGCCAGCGCCTGGCCGAACTCGGCGGCGAAGGTCTGGGTCCGGCTGTAGGTGCCCGGTTGGAACACCGCCAGCAGCCGGCCGCCATCGAGCACCGCCCGGGCCGCGGCCAACTCGACGCGCACCTCGGTCGGGTGGTGGGCGTAGTCGTCATAGACCCGGACCCCGCCGGCCGTGCCGCGGAACTCGAACCGCCGGTCCACGCCGGAAAAACCCTGCCAGGCCTGGGCAATCGGCGCCGGGTCGGTGAGCGGCACCAGCTCGGCGAGCAGTGCCAGCGCGGCGGTCGCGTTCAACGCCATGTGCCGGCCGATCAGCGAGTTCACCGACAGCCGCAGCGGCTGATCCGTCAGGCCGTGCACGGTAAAGGCCACCGAGTGCTCGAACTCCCCGATGTCCTCGACCCGGATATCGGCGCCGGCCGATTCACCGTAGCTACGCACCCGGACGCCGCGCGCCCTGGCGTAGTCAGCAATTCGGCGCGCCCCGGCGTCATCGGCACAGCTCAGCAGCAACCCGCCGGGCACGATCCGGTCCACGAACAGCTCGAAGGCGTGAAAGACGCCTTCCAGATCACCATGATTTTCCAGGTGATCGGCCTCGACGTTGGTCACCACGGCCAGTTCCGGACGCAGCAGCAGGAACGAGCCGTCGCTCTCGTCCGCCTCGACGATGAACACCTCGCCGCTGCCGGCATGGCCGTTCACCCCGCTGGCGTGCAGGTTTGCCCCGATCGCGAAAGAGGGATTGAGCCCGGCGGCTTGCGCGGCGACGGTGAGCAGCGAGGTGGTGGTGGTCTTGCCATGCGTCCCGGCGATCGCCACCGACCGGCTGCCGGTGATCATCGCGGCCAGCCCGCTGGCCCGTCGGATCACCCGCAGTCCGCGCTCGCGGGCCGCCACCAGCTCGAAATTCTCTGGATCGATCGCGGTGGTGTAAACGACGGTGTCACTGCGGTCCAGGTGATCGAGCGAGTGCCCGATCGAGATCTCCGCGCCGAGTTCTCGCAACGCCTCGACGGTGGCCGACTCGCGGCCCTCGCAGCCGCTGACCGGCAGTTGCCTGGCCAGCATGATCCTGGCCAACGCGCTCATCCCGGAACCGGCGATGCCCATGAGGTGCACCCGGCCCAGCTCCTCAGCGGCCGGAATCTGCTCGGCGGCCGCCGAACTGACCAGCGCCGCCCCCGGTGCGGCCCAGCCGGCCGGCCGCTGGTAGCTGGCCTGCGAACGGTGCGCGGCATCGGGCAATTGCCCTGCCGGGTCAGGAGGTTCGCTCACGAGCCACCTCCAGCACGTGGCCGGCCAGCACGCCTGCGGCATCGCGGGCGCCGGCCCGGTGCGCGGCCTCGGCCATCGCCGCCAACCGCACCGGGTCGGTCAGCAACGGCAGCAGCCGGTCCACGATCCAGCCCGGCGTGCAGTCCTCGTCGGCGACCAGCAGGCCACCGCCGGCGGCCACGATCGGCTCGGCATTCAAACGCTGTTCGCCACCCCGCAGCGGCAGCGGTACGTAGCAGGCCGGCAGGCCGACGGCGGTCAGTTCGGCGCAGGTCATCGCACCGGACCGGCACAGCACCAGGTCGGCAGCGGCGTAGCCATCGGCCATCGCTTCCAGGTAGGGCAGCACCAGGTACGGCGGCTCCCCGGCCAGCCGGGGCGGCGGCTCGATCGGGTTCTTCGGCCCGGGAATGTGCAGCACCTGTACGCCGGCGTCGGCAAATGCCTGCTGTGCGTCGAGCACCGCCCGGTTGATCCGCTGGGCACCCTGCGAGCCGCCGGTCACCAGCAGCGTCGGCAATTGCGGCTGCAGTCCCAGCCTCGACCGGGCCGCCGGCCGGCTCGCGAGCCGATCGAGGCTGGTGATGGCCGGACGCAGCGGGATGCCGATCGGCTGGCCGTGCGGGAGCTTCACCGATGCGGCCGCGGTGTAGACGTGCTTGGTGAGCCGGGCGGCCAACCGGTTGGCCACACCTGGGCGGGCGTTCGCCTCGTGCACCACGATCGGGATCTTCCTTTTCCGCGCGGCCAGGTAGGCCGGTACCGCGACGTAGCCGCCGAAGCCCACCACCACATCGGCCTGCACCCGATCGAGCACCGCGCCGGCTGCCCGGACGGCGGCGGCGACCCGGCCCGGCGTCTTGAGCAACGCGAGATTGAGCCTGCGGGGTAACGGAACCGGCGGGATCAGCTCCAGCGAGTACCCGCGGGCCGGGATCAGCGTGGTGTCCAGTCCACGCACCGTCCCCAGTGCGGTGATGGTGGTCTCCGGCGCGATTCGCCTTATCGCATCGGCCACATTCATCGCTGGCTCGATGTGCCCGGCCGAGTGGCCGCCCGCGATCACGACGCTGGCTGGTCGCGACACGATCACGCGCCCCGACGGTGCGCGTCGGGTCGGACGGCCGGGCCGGCCGGGCCTCGTCGAGGCGCGGCTGTGCTGGTTCGCGGCTGCGCAACCCGACCCGCGGCCGGTACGACTGCCGTACGAGGACCCGCCGGCTTGGCCTGCGCCGGCACGGTTTTCCGTACCGGCTCGGCTTTGTTTGCAGGCGTGGCTTTGGCTACCGAGGTTTTGGCCGCGGCCGGCTTGGCACCAACCGCCTTCGGGGTACCGAGCTTCGGGGTACCGAGCCGCAGCGTGCGCACCCAGCGAGCGGTGGTGGCACCGGTCGCGGCACGCTGGGCGGCCTTGACCGCTGCCGGCTCGTGCCGGGCGAACGAGGCCAGCATGCCCAGCACTGCACAGGTGAGGATCAGCGAGGTACCACCGTTGGAGATGAACGGCAGCGGGATGCCGGTGACCGGCAGCAGCGCGGTGACGTAGCCGATATTGATCAGCGCCTGGCCGGCGATCCAGATCGCGGCGCCGCTGGCGACCAGCCGGACGAACGGATCCCTGCTGCGCAACGCGATTCGCATCGCGGAGTAGGTGAACAGGGCGAACAACGCCAGCACCACCGCGCAGCCGAGCAGCCCCAGTTCCTCACCCACCACGGCGAAGACGTAGTCGGTGTTGGCGTTGGGCACCCAGCCGTACTTCGAAGTGCCCTGACCCAGGCCCACCCCGAAGATGCCGCCGCTGGACAGCGCGTACAGCCCCTGCATGGTGTGAAAGCCCGCACCCTGCGGATCGAGATTCGGGTGCATGAAGGTGGTCAACCGGGCCAGCCGGTACGGCTCGGTGACCGCGAGCATGGTGACCAGGCCGGCGATCGTGATCAGCAGCCCGATGAAGTAGCGCATCGGCAGCCCCACCATCCACAGCAAGCCCAGCAGCAACAACATGAAACACAGCGAGGTTCCCAGGTCCGGCTCGGCCATCACCAGCGCGATCATCGCCCCGAAGCCGGGTAGTAGCGGCAGCAGCACGTGCCTGGCTGAGGTCAGCGTCCGCAGGGTTTCCTTGCGGGCCAGCAGATCAGCACCCCAGATCAGGATCGCCAGCTTCGCGAACTCCGACGGCTGGATGGTGAGCGGGCCGAGCTGAATCCAGCGCTGGGCGCCGTTGATGGTGACCCCGATACCGGGAATCAGCACGCCCACCAGGGCGAACACCGCCAGCGTGAGCGCCGGATAGGCCAGCTTGCGATACATCGTCGGCGGCATCCGGACGGCCAGCCAGAACACCGGCACGCTGAGCACGATGAACTCGACCTCTTTGATCAGCTGCTGCCACGGGGCATTGCCGGTGGTGTGCACCGACGCCGAGATGGTCGTCGATGCCGACATCAGCATGCCGAAGAACAGCAGGCCACAACCGGCGGCGAGCAGCAGTTGCAGCGAGGCGTACGGGTTCTCCAGGTAGCGCCGGGGCGTTCGCAACATCCGCCGGTCACCGAGCTGCTCGCGAAGGTCGGTGATCACCCGCGCGCTCCGGGCAACTCGCCGACCGCGGCGACGAATGCCGTGCCGCGGGCACCGTAGCTGGCGAACATGTCCTTGGATGCCGCGGCGGGTGCGAGCAGAACCACGTCGCCGGCATGAGCCAGCGACGCGGCGGCGGCCACGGCGTCCTGCATTGCTCCATGGTCGGTCCTGGACAGCACGATCACCGGGAGGTCCGGCGCGTGTCGTGCAAGAGCGAGCCGGATCTCTTCGCGGTCCGTTCCGAGCAGCACCGCGCCGGCCAGCCGACCGGCGTATTCGGCCACCAATGGCTCGACATTCGCCCCCTTGAGCTGACCTCCGGCAATCCACACGACGCTCGGGTAACCGGCCAGCGAGGCCGCGGCGGCATGCGGGTTGGTGGCCTTGGAATCATCGACGTAACCGACGCCGTCGACGGTGGCCACCAGCTGGTTGCGGTGCGGGTCGGGGACGAAGTCCCGCAATCCCAAGGCAATCGCCTCGCCCCCGAGCCCGGCGGCGCTGGCCAGGGCGGCGGCGGCGAGGGCGTTGGCGACGTTGTGAGCGCCGGCCGGCCGAACCTCGGACACTGCAAGGATCGCCGCACCCGCCGGATCGACCAGCTGGCCGGCCCGCACCCCGAACTGGCCGGCGGTGGGCTCCGTGAGGGTGAAGGTCACCTTTCGCCGGGCCGGTGCGGTGGCCAACAGCTCGCTGACCATGGGGTCATCGGCATTGCCGATCGCGCAGTCCCCCGTCCAGACCTTGGTCTTCTGTTCGGCGTAGCTGGCCATCGAACCGTGCCAGTCCAGGTGGTCCTCGGCGAGGTTGAGCAGCGCACCGGCCAGCGGCATCAGCGAACTGCTGAAATGCAACTGAAAGCTGGACGCTTCCACTGCCAGCACGTCGTAGCCGGGTTGGCTGCGGACCGCCTCGATGATCGAAACGCCGACGTTGCCGACCGCCAGCGCGCGAAGGCCCCCGGCGCGCAGCATCGCTTCCAGCATCCGGACGGCGGTGGTCTTGCCGTTGGTCCCGGTGACCAGCAACCAGCGGGCGGGCCGATCACCCCTGATCCGCCAGGCGAATTCGAGTTCGCCGAAGACCGGGATGGTTTCAGCGGCGGCCTGCCTCAGCAGTGGATGGTTCGGGCTCAGGCCGGGCGAGCTGATCACGACCTGGACGTCGGGTGGCAGCTCGGTCAACGCGCCGAGGTAGCGCGCCCCGTCGGGAAGTTCTGGTTGCTGCGCACCGTCCGCGCAGACCTGCACCCGTGCGCCCAGTTCCAGCAGCGCCTGGGTGGCGGTGCGGCCGGCCATTCCAGTACCGCACACCAGCACGTTCGCACCGGCGAAGTCGGCGGGCTTGCTGAATTCCGCTGGCATACCGCTAGCCGTGGGAGATGAATTCGGCGTAGAACAAACCCATCCCGAAGGCGACCGCCATCCCGCCGACGATCCAGAACCGGACGATGATGGTGATCTCGTCCCAGCCGCCGAGTTCGAAGTGATGGTGGAACGGCGCCATTCGGAACACCCGTTTACCGGTGCCGGTGCGAATCCGGGTGTACTTGAACCAGCCGGTCTGGATCACGCTGGACAACGTGACCACGGCGAACAGGCCACCGAGCACCACCAGCAGCAGTTCTGTTCGGGACAGGATCGCCAGCCCGGCCATCAGCCCGCCCAGCGCCATCGCGCCGGTATCGCCCATGAAGATCTGGGCAGGTTTGGCGTTCCACCAGAGGAAGCCGAAACAGGCCCCCATCGCGGCCGCAGCGACCAGTGCGAGATCTTGTGGATCGCGCACCTGGTAGCAACCGCCCAGTGGCCGCCCGAGGTAACAGCTGCTGCGGAACTGGATAAAGGTGACCAGCGTGTAGGCCCCCATCACCATGGCGGCGCTGCCGGCCACCAGCCCGTCCAAGCCGTCGGTCAGATTCACCGCGTTGGTGGTGGCGGTGATGATCAGGTAGGCCAGCAGCAGGAAGCCGACCACGCCGATCGAGATTGCCCCGATATCGCGGACGTAGGACAGATGCCTGGACGCCGGGGTCAGCCCGTGCTTGTTCTTGAACATCATCGCGCCGGCACCGAAGATCAGCGCGACCAGCAGCTGTCCCAGGAATTTCGCCCGTGCGCGTAAGCCCAAACTGCGCCGATGTCGGAGCTTGATGAAGTCGTCGAGAAAGCCGACGCTACCGGACCCGAGCATCAGGAACAGCAGCAGCGCCCCGGACGCGGTCGGCCCGGAGTCGTGCCGGAACGAGCCGACCAGGTGGGCCACCAGGTAACCGACGATGGTCGAGCCCATGATCACGACGCCGCCCATGGTCGGCGTGCCTCGCTTGACCAGGTGGGTCTTCGGCCCGTCGTCCCGGATTTCCTGGCCGAAACCCTGCCGCCGGAAATACTTCACGACCAGCGGGGTACACAGGATCGAGGTGAGCAGGCCGAACAGCGCGGCGACCAGAATCGTCTTCATGCCGTGGGCCGATCGCGGTCAGCCTGCTCGGCCAAGCCCGGCTCGGCGTCGAGCCAGTCGATGACGGCCACCGCCACCCGCTGCATCTCGGTCGAGCGAGAGCCCTTGACCAGCAGCACATCGCCCGGCCGGAGCACCTCGCGCAACCTGGCGACCGCCGCGTCGTTGTCGGCGACCCACTCGGACTCACCGTTCCAGGACCCCTCCAGCGCGGCGCCGGTCGCGATCGGTCGGGCCGACTCACCGACCGCGATCAACCGGCCGATATCCAGCCGCACCGCGAGCCTGCCCAGCGCGTCGTGGGCGGTCAGGGATTCCGCGCCCAGCTCGGCCATCTCTCCGAGCACTGCCACCCCGCGGCGCCCCTCGGACAGGATCGCCAGCGATTTCAAGGCCGATCTCATGGATTCCGGATTGGCGTTGTAGGCATCGTTGATGACGGTCACGCCGGCCGCGGTCTCGCTGACCTCCATCCGCCAGTGCGAGCGGGCGGTTGCCGACGACAGCGCCGCGGCCACCGCCGGCAGTTCGAGCCCGCAACTCAGCGCGACCCCGGCCGCGGCGAGGGCATTGCTGACCTGGTGCTCGCCGCGCACCGTGAGGTTGACCATCGCGCGATCCTCGCCGAACACCAGCTCGAAGCTCGCCCGGCCGGCCGGACCCACCTGGACCCGCTCGGCCCGCAGGTCAGCACCAGCCTGCTCGCCGAAACTCAGCACTCGGGCCACGGTCCGGCTGGCCATCGCCAGCACCAGCGGATCGTCGGCGTTCAGCACCGCGACGCCGTCGGCCGGCAGGGCCTCGACCAGCTCGCCCTTGGCTTGCGCGATGGTCGCCACCGAGCCGAACTCGCCCAGGTGCGCGCTGCCGACGTTGAGGACGGCCGCGATCGCCGGCGGCGCGATCTCGGTCAGCGCCCGGATGTGACCGATCCCGCGCGAGGACGCTTCGAGTACCAGGTACTCGGTATCGGCGTCGGCCAGCAATACCGTGTACGGAAAGCCCAATTCGTTGTTGAACGACTCCGGCGGCGCCACCGTGCGACCCCGGCCGGCCAGCACGTGGGCCAGCAGGTCCTTGGTGGTGGTCTTGCCGGTCGACCCGGTCACCTCGACGATCCGGGCGGACAGCCGGCGAGCGGCCGCGGTGGCCAGTGCGGTGAGGGCGGCGAGCGGATCGCTGACCATGATCGCCGGTACCCCGACCGCGCGGGTGGCAAGCACCGCAACCGCGCCGGCCGAGATCGCGGCCTCGGCGTAGTCGTGCCCGTCCACCCGTTCGCCCTTGATGGCCAGGAAAAGGTCGCCTGGCTCGACCTTGCGGCTGTCGAATTCGACCTTGCCGGATATGGTCAATCCAGCGTCCAGCTCGGACAGCTGTCCCCCGACCAGCTCGGCAATCTCAGCCACCGTCAGCGCAATCACGGGCTGGTCACATTCCGATCCGGAACAGTCTCGCCGGTGTTGAAACCTCGGGCGAGCAGGGCTTCGCGCAGCACGGTGACATCATCGAAAGCCAGCATAACGCCACCGACGTCCTGCCCGTTTTCATGGCCTTTACCGGCTATCAGCACGGTATCGCCCGGTCCGGCAAGCGCAATCGCGGCCTCGATGGCTCGCCGCCGGTCGCATTCTTCGATGATCTCGGCGGCCCGCGAAGCCGGTACGGCCCGGGCGCCGGCCAGCATCGCGGCCCGGATCTCGGCCGGATCCTCACCGCGCGGGTTGTCGTCGGTGACGATCAGCACATCGGCGCCGATAGCCGCCACCTCGCCCATCACCGGCCGCTTACCCCGGTCCCGGTCGCCCCCGCAGCCCAGCACGATGATCAGCTTTCCACTCGTCAGCTGGCGCAAGGCCTGCAATGCCCCGAGCACCCCGGCCGGCTTGTGGCTGTAGTCCACCACCGCCAGGAACGGCTGGTCGCCGTCCACCCGCTCCATCCGGCCGCGTACCTGGGCGCCGGCCAGCGCCGGTGCCAGCGGTGGCACGTCGACGCCGCTGGTTGCCAGGATCGCGCAGGCCAGCAGGGTGTTCGCCACGTTGTAGCTGCCCGGGATCCGGCAACCCGCCGCGAACCGCAGGCCGGGGCCATGCACCGTGAAGGAGGTCGAGCCGTCGGCGCCGACCCGCACGTCGGTGGCCCGCCAGTCCGCCGGCCGGCCGGTCGCGGACACCGTCACCGTGTCGGGCCGGACCAGCCGCTGACCCCACTCGTCGTCCACCACCACGACCTCGTGCCGGCAACGGCCGTCGAACAGCATCGACTTGGCCTGGAAGTAATCCTCCATGTCATGGTGAAAATCGAGATGATCCTGCGAAAGATTGGTGAAAGCTCCCACTTCGAACTCAGTGCCGTCAACCCGTCCGAGCCGTAGCGCGTGCGAGGACACCTCCATCGCCACCCGGCCGATACCCCGCTCGGCCATCACCGCGAGCAGCGCCTGCAACTGCGGTGCCTCCGGGGTGGTGAACGGCGTCTTCGCCGTGTTCTCGCCGATGAACACCCCGACCGTACCGATCAATCCGACGTCGATGCCGGCCGCGACCAGGCCCGCGCGCACCAGGAACGTGGTGGTGGTCTTGCCGCTGGTCCCGGTCACCCCGAGCACCGGCACCGACCGGGACGGGTTGCCGTACACCTCGGCCGACAGCCGGCCCAGCACCGCTCGCGGATCGGCGCAGGTCAGCACCGGGAACCCGGCCGGCAGCCGCTCTGCCAGCCCGGCCCGGCCCGCCGGATCGGTGAGCAGCGCGACCGCGCCGTCGCCTACCGCCTGCGGCGCGAACCGTGCCCCATGCGCGTTGGAACCGGGCAGCGCGGCGAACAGGTCACCCGGACACACCTGGCTCGAACTCGAACTCACCCCACTGACCAGGACGTCCGGGGCCCCCTCGACCTGCGTGGCAGCGGCCACCAGCGCCAGTTCGGAGACCGGCCGGGCAACCGTGCCGCGTGGTCGTGGATCCGATCCGGTCGGCTCGGACACTCGATTCGGGGGCGCCACGGTTGAACACGGTACCGACTGGGGCATCCATCGCCTCCGCTCTGCCTGTCTCGCCGCTAGTTCAGGGTGAGCGGGACCAGCACCGACTGGGACCCGGACGGCGCAATGCTGGCCGCGGACAGCTCGTAGGTCGCGATGTGGTGGAACAGCGGGGCCGCCACGTCGCCGCCTTCCAGGCCGTGCGCCGGGTTGTCGATCATGATCGAGACCACGAAGCGCGGATTGTCGGCCGGCGCCATCCCGGCGAAGGTGTCCCAGTACACCGAGTTGGAGTACTGGCCGGTCTTGGGATCGGGCTGCTGCGCGGTGCCGGTCTTGCCGGCCACCCGATAGCCGGGAATGGCCGCCCTGGTGCCCGTACCACCCTTCAGCGTCACCGATTCCAGCATCGTCCGGACGGTCTTGGCGGTCGCCGCCGACATCACCTGGATGCCGGCCGGCTGCGCGGTCTGGCTCGCGGTGCCGTCCGGTTCGGTGACCGAGGAGACGATCCGCGGCGGGATCCGAACCCCGTTGTTGGCCACCGCCTGGTACATCGAGGCCAGCTGCAGCGAGGTCATCGCGACGCCCTGCCCGATCGGCAGGTTCCCGAAGGTGGCATCGGACCAGTCGCTCAGTGCCGGCAGCAGGCCGGCACTCTCACCGGGCAGCTCGATGCCGGTCTTCTGGCCGAGGCCGAACCGCTTGAGGTAGTCGTCGAAGGTCTGCTTGCCGACCTTCTGGGCGATCATCAGGGTCCCGACGTTGGAGGACTCGGCCAGCACCCCCGTCGCGGTGAACTTCTGCACCGGGTGCCACCACGCGTCGTGCACGGTGATCCCGCCGGTCTGAATGGCGTCGGGTACCTCGAGCACCGTCCGCGGGGTGATGAGGCCCTTCTCCACCGCCGCGGTCATCGTGACGATCTTGTTCGCCGAGCCCGGCTCGAAGACCTGCTGGACGTTGGGGTCCAGCGACTTGCCGGGCTTGATGGTCGAGGGATCCTGCGGGTTGAACGAGCCGTTGGAGGCCATCGCCAGCACCTGGCCGCTCGCGCGATCCAGGATCGTCACCTGGCCACCCCGAGCCTTGGACTCGGTCACCGACTGGTCGAGGTACTTCTGCACGACGTACTGCAGGTCCTGATCGATGGTCAGCTTGACCGTGCCGCCGTCGATGGCGGCCTTGCGCTTGATCGGGCCGGCTGGGTTGACGTTGCCGACCGAGTCCTTCTCATAGCTGACCGAGCCGTCGGTGCCGCGCAGCAGCGAGTCGTAGCTGTACTCGATACCGGCCGCGCCGGTTCCGTCGGACTGGACCAGGCCGACCACGTTGGAGGCGGTGGTCTGGCCCGGGTATAGCCGCTGCAGGGTGGCCTGGCTGAAGATGCCGGGCAGCGGCTTGCCGTTCAGGCTGAGATCCTCCACCTGGGTTGCTACCGCTGGCGAGAGCGCGGTGGCCAGCAGCGCGTAGTGCGAGGTCGAGGTCAGCTGCTGCTGCACCGCGGTCACGGTCTTGCCGACCAGCGGAGCCAGCAGGGTCGCGTAGGTCAGCCGGTCCTCGGGGTGGATCATCGTCGGGTCGGCCAGGATGTCCTTGGCGTCGGCGGTATAGGCCAGCGGCACCCCGTTGCGGTCCACGATCGAGCCGCGCGCGGCGTGCAATGTCACGAACTCGCGCTTCTCGTCCGAGGCCGCCAGGGCATAGCCGCCGGCGTCCATCCCCTGCAGCCAGACCAGCCGGCCGAGCACCACGACCAGCAACAACCCCACGAAGAACACGCTGGTCCACAACCGGCGCATCGTCTTACCCAGTCGCATCACCCGCTTGCGCGAACGCGGCTTCGGCCGGGTTGGAGTAGAGCGCCGAGCCGACTGTGCGGGCGGTCGGGATTGCGCGGAGGGGCGGGATTGCGCGGAGCGAGGCGGACCGGAGCGGGGCCGCGCAGCACCAGGCTGGGCCGAGCGAGGCTGGGTGGGCCGAGGCTGGGTGGGCCGAGGCTGGGCGGGCCGAGGCTGCGCGGAGCGAGGCTGGGCGGGACGAGGCTGGGCGGGACGAGGCTGGGCCGAACGCGGCGGCGCCGGACGACCCTGGCCAGCACCAGGCTGCGCCGGACGACCCTGTGCCGGACCACCCTGCGCTGGACGACCCTGCGCCGGACCACCCTGTGCAGCACCAGGCTGCGCAGTACCTGGGCGGCGGGGACGGTTCGGGGGCACCGGTGGCTGCTGCGGCGGGCGCGGGGTCATCGATGCACTCCGGTCGGGGTGGGAGTCGGTCGCGGATGCGCGGACCTGCTGGCACTGGTCGCCGGGGCGGCCTTGGTTACGGTGACGGTGACCACCGGATTCGGCGACTTCTTGCTCGAGCTAGCCGGGGGCTTGCCGGACGGGGTGGTATTCGGCTTGGCGCTGGGGGTGGCCGAGGGTGATTTCGAAACCGTCGGCGTGACCGGCGGAGGTGGCACCGAGGCCGGCATCGGCGAGCCGAGCACGGTCACCGAGCCGTCGGCGTTGATCCGCAGGAACGCCGGGTTCGGATTCGGTACCAGGCCCTGGGCCTGGGCCGCCGAGGCGAGCGCCCCGGGTGCCTGGATGGCGGCCAGGTCTCGTACCAGCTGCTGTTCGACGTCGGAGGTGCTGGCATTGCTATCGGTGAGCGTGCGCTGCTTGAGTTCCTGCGCCGCCGAGGCGGTGTTCAGCGCGAGCAGCGCGCATAGGCCGGCCAGCAGCATGGCGCCGAGCAGCACCGGCAGCGGCAGCGTGCGCAGCCGGGTCCGGCCCGTCCGCGAAGATCGGTCCTGGCTGGGGTTCATGCCGCCTCCCGGATTCGTTCAGCGGCTCGCAGCCGCACCGAGGCGGCTCGCGGGTTGGCCGCGATCTCGGCCTCGGTGGCGGGCTCGGAACCCTTGCTCAGTAGTCGGATCTGGGCACCGGCCGAGGCCAGCGGAACCGGCAGGTCCGGCGGCGTCCGGTCGGTTGCCAGCTCAGCGAAGGCCCGCTTGACGATCCGGTCCTCGAGCGAGTGATAGGCCAGCACCACGATCCGACCACCCAACCCGAGTGCCTGCAGCGCGGCCGGAATGGCGGATTCGACGGCCGCCAGCTCAGCGTTGACCTCGATCCGCAGGGCTTGGAAGGTCCGCTTGGCCGGATGCCCACCGGTCCGCCGAGTGGCCGCCGGGATCGCGGCCCGGACCAGCTCGGCCAGCTCGGCGGTGGAGGTGATCCGGCGCTCGGCGCGGCGCCGGCCGATGGACTGGGCGATGCGCAGGGCGAACCGTTCCTCACCGAACTCGCGGAGTACTCGAGCCAGCCGGGGCACCGGGTAGCTGTTCACGATCTCTTCGGCGGTCAGCTCGTCCTCGCCGTTCATCCGCATGTCCAGCGGGGCGTCCTGGGCGTAGGAGAAGCCGCGTTCGGCCCGGTCCAGCTGCATCGAGGACACTCCGAGGTCGAACAGCGCTCCGTTGAGCCGGCTGACGTCCAGCTCCGCCAGCACCTGTGGCAGCTCGTCATAGACGGCGTGCACCAGCTCGATCCGGTCGGCGAAGGGCGCCAGCCGCCGAGCGCTGCGGGCCAACGCCTCCGGGTCCCGGTCGAGCCCGATCAGCCGCAGCCCCGGATGCGCGCGCAGCAGCGCCTCGCTGTGCCCACCGAGGCCCAGCGTCGCGTCGAGAACCACCGCGCCGGCCGAATCCAGCGCCGGTGCCAGCAGTTGCAACACCCGTTCGAGCAGCACCGGGACGTGCTGGGCCGAGGTCGGCTCGGCGGCCTCCGGTGCATCCATCCGGGGTACTCCTGAACTTCGCTGACGAGCGGGTGGGACGAGCGGGTGGTGCTGATGGATTGGACCGGCTGGCCGGTTCGTGCCGACAGGTCCCCACCCGCCTGCCAGATCTCTCGCTGCCTGGCGCCGGGGAAGTGCGTCAGGAAGGCGGGAGCAGCTGGCGGGAGGAGGCCGACCGGCGCGAGCGTGCGCGCGAGTCCGGGCCGGATCAGAGCAGGCCGGGCAGCACCTCCTCGGCCTCGGAGAAGGACTGCTCGGTCGAGTCGAGGTAGCTCTGCCAGGAGCCGGCGTCCCACACCTCGACCCGGCTGTTGGCGCCGATCACTACGCAGTCCTTGGCCAGGCCCGCGTAGTCGCGCAGTGGTGCGGGCACCGTAATCCGGCCCTGGCCGTCGGGAACCTCGTGCGAGGCGCTGGCGAAGAAGACCCGGCTGTAGTCGCGCGCGCTGCGCTGGGTGACCGGCGCGGTCCGCAACAGCTCGGTGATCCGGCTGAATTCAGCCATCGGGAAGACGAACAGGCAACGCTCCTGGCCCTTGGTGATCACCAGGCCGCCCTCCAGGTCGCTGCGAAATTTTGCTGGAAGCGCGAGCCGGCCCTTGTCGTCCAGGCGAGGGGTATGCGTGCCGAGAAACACCCCGCACCCCCTGCAGATCGCGTTGGCCGTTACTTCACACTATCCCCACTGCCACCCACCATACCCCACTCTTCACCACCGTCAATCCAAAACGCCGTCGAAAGTACTGGGCCAGCGACGTGCACCCCCGGAAATTCCGAGGCTGTAGCCGGTGGGGAGCGGTGGGGAGCCGATGCCCGCCAACGTCCGGACGTCGTTTAGGCATGTATCAGAGCGGGAACGATTCGGTAGCAACTACGCTCAGAGCACTTCGCATCTGGGGTAGACAGAGCACGGGCTCGACTTATCAGCAATTCTCGATAACTCTGGTTGTGGCAAATGGGGGCGCGTCTCGGCGTGTGCATCTCCGAGGCCGCAAGGAATGACAGGACGGACTCATTCAGTGACACACGCAGCCAATTCGGCGGCCGCGACCGCGGATCCGGCCAACGGATCTGCCAACGGGCGCTTCCACGATCCCGACCCTGGTGCGAACGCCGGTGCGGCCGATTCCGTGGTCGCTGGTTCGATCGACCGGGTCGGCCCGGACGCGCAGCGCATCATCGCCAATATCGAGAAGGTGATCGCCGGCAAGTACGAGGTGATCCGGCTCGGCGTCACCGTGTTACTGGCCGAGGGCCACCTGCTCATCGAGGACGTGCCCGGAGTGGGCAAGACGACCTTCGCCAAGGCGCTGGCCAAGTCCATCGACTGCTCGGTGCGCCGGTTGCAGTTCACCCCGGACCTGCTGCCCAGCGACGTCACCGGCGTGAGCATCTACAACGCCGAATCGACCGACTTCGAGTTCAAACCCGGTCCGGTGTTCGCCAACATCGTGCTCGGCGACGAGATCAACCGTGCCTCGCCCAAGACCCAGGCCGCGCTGCTCGAGTGCATGGCCGAGCGGCAGGTCACCGTCGACGGCACCCGATACGAGCTGCAGTCACCGTTCATCGTGCTGGCCACCCAGAACCCGGTAGAGATGGAAGGCACCTACGCGCTTCCCGAGGCCCAGCGCGACCGGTTCACTGCCAAGATCTCGCTCGGCTACCCCGACCGGACGGCTGAGATCGCGATGCTGAGCGACCAGACCACCGCCAACGACCCGCTGACCAGCCTGGCCGCGGTCTCGGATGCCGCGCACATCCGCGGGCTGATCGAGACCGTCCGGACCGTTTACGTCGCCGACGCGGTAAAGAACTACGTGGTGGCGCTGGCCGAGGCCACCCGCAACAGTGCCGAGATCCGGCTCGGCGCCTCACCCCGGGCCTCCCTGCACCTGCTGCGCACCGCCAAGGCCGCGGCGGCGATGTCCGGCCGGGACTTCGTACTGCCCGACGACGTCCAGCAACTGGCGGTGCCGGTGCTGGCACACCGGCTGATCCCGGCGCCGTCGGCCACCGTGGCCGGCCGGTCACCGGAGGACCTGCTGGCCGAGATCGTGGCGAAGGTACCGATCCCGGCTGCCAACCAACGGGTATAGGCAGCCTCGGTGCCCACCCCCCTGGACCGCGGCCGGCGCCTGCTGGCCGGCCTGCGCAGGTCCCCGGCCGCTGAGGCCGGCAACCGGCAGATCGCGGTGTCTGCCATCGGCACCCGCAAGGTCGCGCTGTCCACCCGCGGCCGCACCTTCATCGCGGTGGGTCTGCTCGCGCTGCTGTCCGGCCTGCTGCTCGGGGTGACCGACCTGCAACGGGTCGGGGTACTGCTGCTGGTGCTGCCGATCCCGGCCTGGCTGGCGGTGCGGGAATCCCGGTCCGGCCTGCGCGTCGGCCACGCGGTGAGCCCGGCTCGGATCGTGGTCGGCGAGCAGGCCGAGGTACGGCTGGTGCTCGGCAACCCGCAGGCATTCGGCACCGGGCCGCTGCGCATCACCGAAGCGGTGCCTGGTGGGCGGCCACTGCGCTTCAGCGTGGCCGGCGTCCGCGGCCGGCAACGCCGGACGGTGGCCTATCCGCTGCCACCGCTGCGCCGGGGCCGTTACACCGTCGGTCCGACCACGGTGATAGCCAGCGACCCGTTCGGCCTGGTCACCGCCGACACCCGATCCACCGACACCGCCGAGCTGATCGTGCAACCGGTCACCACTCCCCTGGCGTTGCTGACGCTGCCGATCGCCTGGCGGGACGGCGCGGCGACCCTGAGCCATTCGGTCGGGGTCGGCGGCTCGGACGATGCGTCGGTTCGCGAGTTCCGGCACGGCGATGACCTGCGCAAGATCCACTGGCGCAGCACCGCCAAGTCCGGCGCGCTGATGGTCCGCCAAGAGGAGCGGCCCTGGCACGGCGAGTCGCTGGTGCTGCTGGACACCCGATCAATGGCGTACCCCACGCTGGCCACCGACGCCGAGTCGGCCGCGCTGGAATGGGCCGTGTCCGCCGCGGCCAGCATCGGTTCGCACCTGGCCAGCCGTGGCCGGCGGGTGACCGTGGTGAGCGGCAGCGGACAGGTGGCGCATGACGACGTCACCATGATCCTGGATCTGCTGGCCGACGTGACACTCGCGCTGCGGGCCGACGTCCAGCCGCTGGCCACCGCGCTGACCGGCCTCGGCCGGGACGCCTCGGTGTTCGCGATCCTGGCCGCCAACCCGCATGCCCCGATCACCGAATTGCTGGGCCGGCCGCGGATCCCGGGCTCGTCGGTGGCGCTGCTGCTGCGGCCGTGGACCTGGCTGGGCGGCACCACGCGCGACCTGATCCGGGAGGAGAGCTGGCAGTCCACCGCCGACTCACTGCGCTCGGCCGGTTGGCGGGTGGTGTCGGCCGAACAGGACACCGAGCTGAGCGAGCTCTGGCCGCTGCTGCTCTCGGCCCGGGCGGTGGCGAAGAAGTGAGCACCGCCAAACAGACCAGACCCGCCAACGACTCGGTGCTGGCAGCCACCACCGGGACCGTCGCGGCCGGCATGTTCCTGACCACGTTGCCGCTGTCCTCGGTGTTCACCGACTGGTCGTGGTTCACCGTCAGCGTCGGCTGCGCGCTGCCGTACCTGGTGATCGTGGCGGCTATGCGCTATCGCGGGCCGGCCCGCTGGTGGCACAGCGCGGTCGGACTACTGGCCTCGGTGCTTATGCTGCTGTGGGTCTTCGTGCCACAGCACCTGGGCCTGGGCATCCTGCCGACGACCAGCTCGGTGCACGACATCTCCAAGCTGATCCAGCAAGCGCGCCAGGCGATGCAGGCCGAGCACGCGCCGCTGCCCTCCACCGAGGGGCTGCGGCTGTTGGTCGCCGCCGCGCTGACCGGCCTGGTCTGCCTGACCGACGTGCTGGGGGTGCTGCTGCGCCGGCCGCTGCTGGCCGCCGCGCCGCTGCTGGAAGTGCTGGCGGTGGCCTCGGCAACCTCGTCCCGGGCGGCCAACCCGTTCTGGTTCGCCGCCGCCGCGATCGGATTCCTGCTTATCCTGCTGTCCGGCACCCGGTTGCAGGACCGGGCCTGGGGTCCGTCGGTGGACGGCTCCGCCGGCCGGTTGGGTGGCGGTCGTCGAATGGCGGTGACCGGCATCGTGGCGGCGCTGATCATCCCGGTGTTGCTGCCCTCGGTGCCGACCAACCTGCTGGCCCGGGCCGCCCATCACAACGGCAATGGCAACGGCAGCGGTTCTGGTGGCGGCCAGGTGGTGCTGAGCAGTCTCGCCTCGCTGCGCGGCTCGCTGCAACGCCCGACCCCGGCCGTCCTGTTCCAGGTCCAGGTCCGTCCCGGCGATGCACCGTTCTACATCCGCCAAGAGGTGGACGACCAGTTCACCGACAACGGCTGGCAGCCGTCGGGCACCAAATTCGGCGATCCGACGAAGCTGCCGCTGGCGCAGGCGGACTTCCCGGTCTCCCCGAACCCCGGCACCGGACGTCCGGCGGTGCAGGCGTTCCAGATCAACGCCCAGTTCAACATCTATGGCCTGGGTGGCCAGACCCTGCCGATCCTGTCCAACCCCACCCAGCTGCGGACGTCCGGGCAGGGCACCTGGAACAGTCGCACCGCGAGCGTGTTCGACGTGTCGCTCAGGCGGAACCTGAGCTACACCGAGGACGTGCAGCAGCTGGCGCCGACGATCGGCCAGTTGGAAGCCGCCCCAACGTGGACCGGCAGCGGCGATCCGCAGCTGGATCAGCAGTACCTGCAGCTGCCCTCGCACCCGTCCGAGGTTGTTCAGCTGGCCGATCGGCTGACCGCCGGTGTGAACTCGCCCTATGACAAGGCCAAGGCCATCTCGGACTACTTCACCGATGGCAAGAACGGCTTCATCTATTCGCTCAGTGCGCCCGCGAACGACGGCCGCCAGGCCATCGTGACCTTTCTCGACAAGAAGGAAGGGTTCTGCCAGCAGTACGCGGCCGCGGCCGCGGTGCTGATGCGCCAGGCCGGCTTGCCGAGTCGGGTGATCATCGGCTACACCCACCGCGCGCCGGACTCCTCCGGTGTCTTCAACGTCACGACGGCCGACGCGCACGCCTGGGTCGAGGTGTACTTCAACTCGATCGGCTGGATCCCCTTCGACCCGACCCCGCTGTCGGGCTCCGACGCCACCCGGGCGGTTCCGCTGCCCTGGGCAACCCACCCGGCCCAGTCGCAGATCTCCACCGCTGAGCCGACGGCCAACAAGGGGCCGTCCGCGGCCTCGTCGGGGGCTTCGGTGAGTGTCGGCAACGCCCAGGCGAACGTGTCCGGGCCGTTGATTCCGACGATCGTCTGGCAGCTCGGGCTGCTGGTGCTGATCATCGTCGTGGTGCTGGCGACGATCCTGGTCGGACCCCGGTTGCTTCGCCGGCGTCAGCGCCGGCGGCGGCTGGATCGGGCTCGGCATACCGGCAATCCCGAGCCGCTCTGGCTGGAACTGGCGGCCACCGCGACCGACCGGGATGCGCTGTGGCCCAGCACCGTGACGGTTGGGCAGGTAGCACACTGGCTGTCCCGGCATGGTGTGGATGAGCGTGGCCGAGCGGCGGTGAGCGTGGTTGCCGCGAAGGTGGAACGCGACCGGTTCAGCGGGCAGTTGGTGACCGAGGTCGCCCCGGAGTCGATCGCCGCCCTCGATCAGGCACTGGCCCGTTGGGGCCGGCGGACCGATCGGCGGTTGAGCCTGCTGAATCGTTGGTTGCCAAGGTCGCTGCTGAGCAGGCAACCGCGCTGGCACCGCTGACGCTGGTTTGTCCGTCGAACGATGAACCTCGGCAGCTGGCGATCATGCGCCGCTACGGCTCGTCTCCGGTGCTGCTTATCGCTGGCTGCTGCAGTCAGTGCCAATTCGCCCGTGAGTGCGCGTTGTTGCTCAGCTGAGGATCAGCGCACCGCGAGTCTGGCTCGCAGTGCGAGCGGTGGTTCAACTGCGGGAGCAGCGCACCGCGGGTTTAGCCCGCGGTGCGAGATAAACGTTCGCTGGCGGGGTTGCGCTCAGCTCTCGTCGAACCGGCGACGCATCCGATCTTCCATCTTCGTCCGCAGGCTGCTAGTGCGGTTCGAAGAATTCTGCGGATTGCTCAGGGCAGCTGCGGTGGTCTGCCGAGGGCCGCGCAGGCCGCTAGCGGCCAGCACGCAGGAGCCGACGATAAGAACGAACCCGAGCACGCCGATCAAGATCAGGTTGTTGGTGAGGCCGACAAGCACTACCGCCAGCCCAATGACCACACCCACCACGGACAGCGCCAGCATCAGCCGGGCGCGATTGCGGGGGCGGGCAGATCTCACCGATGACGCGAATTTCGGATCCTCTGCATACAGGGCTTGCTCGATCTCGTCGAGCAGTCGTTGCTCATGCTCGGAGAGCGGCATGATGCCCTCCTATCCCTGTCCGATGACGATCCATTGCGAAAACCCGTCCATCCATCCCAAAACTACCGTGTGACCGGTGAAGGGACACACTGTTCAGCATACGAGCCCAAATGTGAGTTCGAAAGTTATGGGTCAGGATTGGCCTCCGGATTCCGATGATTCGTTATCACATCGGAAGTAGCAACCTCGTCAGGTCGCAATTTCGCGCGGTTGAAGCCACTAGCTGAGGGCCCGCCGGATCTGAGCAAGGATGCCGGACGCACCACAGACTCGCCGAACCGGGCAGCCAGGGCATCGATGGCCCGGTCGGTGGCCGGGCTGGTCCGCTTGGCGTCGCCGGTCAGGTCGAAGGCCAACTGGGTCGCTTCATCGGCCGGTCGCAGGTTCTCGGCCTTCACCCCAACCAGCCGAATCCGTGGTTGATCGAGTTGCAGACCGCGATACAGCTGCACCGCCTCGGCGTAGACGACCGCCGCTACGTCGGTTGGCTCGGCGAGGGTGCGCACCCTGGTCACCGTGGCGAAGTCGGCGAACCGGATCTTGATGCCGACCGTACGGGCTACCCGGCCGGCGTGCCGCAGCCGCTCGGCCACTTCGCCCGCGCCCCGCAGCAACTCGCGCGCGACCTCGGCCTCGGTGAGCAGATCCTTATCCATCGTGCGGTCGGTCGAGATGGATTTCTCCACCGTGTGGGTGTTGACCGTGCGGTCGTCCTGGCCGTTAGCAAGTTGGTGGAGGTGGTTCGCGGTCGCCGAACCAACTGCTCGACGCAGGGTGTCCAGCGGCGTGCTGGCCAGCTCACCCACCGTCCTGATACCCAGCCGACGCAATGGTTCGGCTGTTCGCTGGCCCACTCCCCAGAGTGCGGTGATCGGCAACGGGTGCAGAAAGTCGAGCAGCCCTACCTTGCTGACCACCCGCAGGCCATCCGGCTTGCAGCTTCCAGAGGCGAGTTTCGCGACCGACTTGATCGGCGCGATTCCTACCGAGCAGGTCAGCCGTTGCTCGGCGAAGACACGCCGACGAATCTGCCGGGCGATTTCGGCCGGCCGGCCGAACAGGCCGATCGCGCCGGAGATATCGAGAAACGCCTCATCGAGCGACAACGGTTCAATCTTCGGGGTGAAGTCAGCGAAAATTTCCATGATCGCCCGGGAGGTGGCTGAGTAGGCGCCTCGGTCGGGAGAAATAACCACCAGTTGGGGGCACAGTCGCAATGCCAGCCCCATCGACATCGCGCTGCGAACCCCGTACACCCGTGCGGCGTAAGACGCAGCCGCCACTACTCCGCGACCGCCGGCGCCTCCAACCACAACCGGTAGTCCGCGAAGCTCAGGCCTTGCTCTGATCTCGACGCTGGCGAAGAAGGCGTCCATATCGACGTGCAGCACATGACAGCCGCTATCGTCACCGTCGATCTCGCCCGAGGATCGGGGTAGGTCCGCGCTTCTACCCATGCCAGCTCGCGTTCTAGCCCGAGCCCGCGACGGGGCGGCGAGCCACGATGTGCAGCCGAGAGGCGATGTCCCGATAGGGCGACAAACCCGCTGCCGCCTCTTCGAGTTCGGTTAGTGCGCGCACCGCTCCCGGTCGTTCGAGCTCGATACCTGGCACCAACTCGGTGAACACGCCGATGCCCTCGATCGAATCGATCGTGAGTCCGGCGTCGGCGCAGTGGCTGGTCGCGGCCTCGATGCTGTAGGCGCTGGTGGTGGACCGACGTAAACCCTCAAGTGCGGCGGCTATGTCGCCGACGAGCAATCGCCCGATCACGGTAGCGACCGGGTTCGCCACGAGCAGGCTGGCGATGCCGCCCGGTCGCAGTACCGACGCGATCTGTGAGATTGCCAGTGCCGGGTTGGGAACGTTCTCCAGAACGCCATGCGCGAGCACCAGATCGAATTGGGCCGAAGGCAAGATCTCGCCGAGCGCTTCGGCGTCACCCTGGACGGCGATCACCCGGTCTGACACACCGGACTCGGTGGCGCGCCGAAGCAGGGTAGCCAGCGCATCGATACTTATGTCGACAACGGTGACTTCGGCGCCGCGGGCGGCCAACGGGACCGCGAGGCTGCCTGAGCCGCCGCCACAATCCAGGACGGAAACGGTCTGGCTGGCCGGCTCGCGGGCTTGGCTGCCCGGTTGCTCAGTTGGGTTGGCCGGTTGGCTGGTTGGGCTGCTACCCCGCTGGCCATCGAGGATGCGCAAAAGCCGCGACCAGAGCAGCGGCGATAGTCCACGTGGTGAGGTGACGCCGCTCTGGGTGGCTGCCGCTGCTTGGTCATGCGCTGAAGTTCCCACGAGAACTGACATTAGCGCTGGATCGGCTGTCAACTAGCAACTCCCAGCGTAAGAAGTCCAGCCATCCGTTCTACGATCGCGATGAACTCGCCGGCAGCCCGAAGAAGGTCATCGGCCTCTCGCTCGGATACAACGCTCTGCGAACCGGCTTCGATGGCCGCCCGCCTGCTGGCGCTGTCTGCGAAGAAGGCCGACCAGTCGCAGAGTTCTGGAGCGACCTTGTCCAGCAGGACCCAGGCGCTGGTTGGACGCCGCCGGACCGCAAATGCCGGGCGCGCACGCAGCGCGAGCACCGAGGCCGCAGCGCGTAACGCCGCTACGTGGGCGGATCGGTACTTCTCTGCAGAACTGCCTTCGAGAACTGCCTCGGCCCAGATGGTCTTGGCTTGCCCCAGCAAGGTCACCACACTCGTCGGAATCGGACCAGTCATCGCGCTCCCCTTACATCGCGGATCACAATCGGCGTCATCAATCGAACGCTTGTTCGAACAGTAGCACGAGAGGTGAGGTTGTCCACCAAGTTTTGCCGTCGGCCGATCGGTGCTAGATCCATGCTCAGAGGGTAGGGAGAACCTCTGACAGTTCGCACGATCGATCGCGGGTTTAAGTCGCAGGACTCAGGAAACCGCGGGTGGGCACGAGCTTGAGTTTGGCCTTTTGCTCGCGGTTCTCGTGACGGAACTACGCCCGCTATGAGGAGTTGGCACCGGCGACGGCGTAGTTCCCGGCTCGAAGTCCGGGACGGAACTACGGCAGCCACGAGGAGTTGCACTGGCGATGGTTTGGTCTTCGGCTTGCAGTTCTCGGGATGGTGTTCCGCAGTCGCAGCCCTGCAGCGAGCGATGAGATTTCCCGGGATTGCTGGCTGATTGGTGGTGATTGTCGGTACCTCTCGTTATAATCGATAGTATGTTCGATGCCGATAGCGACCCAGAGTTTGCTGCGTGGTTGGTGGATGTTCCGGAGCCGGCGTGGTTGGAGCATCCGGTGTATTCGGTGATGTTGTCGGATGCGGAGCGGCTTGCGGGGTTGCTTGCGGTGCCGCCGGCTGTTCGGCGCACGGGTGAGCTTGCCCGACTGGATCCGCGGGTTCTGTCTGCGGGTCAGCAGGTGGATCTGCTGGCCGGGTTGGGAGGAGCAGAGGAACTGGATCGAGTCGGTGCAGGCTCGGGTGTTGGCGGAGATCGAGAACGCCGACAGTACGAAGTTGGGGTTGGGGCAGGAGGTGGTGTCGTTGGTGTTGAAGGTGCCGTTGCGTGCCGCGCAGGCCAGGTTGAGGGCGGCTCGGTCGTTGCTGCGGGAGCTGCCCACGACGTTGGGGTTGTTGGAGCGAGGTCTGATTTCGGGTCGGCATGCTGAGGTGATCGCGGAGGCGTCCTGGCGGTTGGATCCGGATGTGGTCGGTCAGTTCGAGGCCAGGGTGTGTGCCCGTGCGG